>DAIPXV010000007.1:0-30862 GCA_036783095.1 Candidatus Bipolaricaulota bacterium | reverse complement strand
CGGATCGCCATCTTTGACGAACCAACTGCCGGCATCGACATCCACGGCAAGCATGCCGTGTGGCATGAGATTAACCGTCTCAAAGCGAGCGGGACCACTGTGATCGTGGCCACAAACGATGTGTATGAGGCAGAGCGGTTAGCCGATCGGGTTGGTATCCTAGACAAGGGAAGGCTCGTAGCGTGTGATAGCCTCTCGGCACTGAAGGCTTTGGTGCCGCGTGGTGAGGTAGTAGAACTTGCTCTGTCAGATGGTGCGGTCCACCAAGCGCAAACACTGTTAGAAGGGAGCGAAGGTGTGTTAGAGTGTGTCATGGTGAGCGATACCAGACTGCGGGCCTATGTGCTCCATGGCTCTCACAGCGTCCCTCAGATCTTGGAGCGCCTTCTGAGGGAGGGAATAGAAGTACATGGTGTGAAAATGATTGAGCCCTCGCTTGATGATGTGTTTCTCCATTTCACCGGGCGAGGCTTTGTCGAACCTGAAGGATGAATATGGCATCTGCTTTCCATCTGGCGTGGTTCCTCACAGCGAGTCGCTTACGATGGCCTAGCGCACTTCTGGTAAGATGGGGGCAATTTGTCCTGCAAGGGGCTGTGTTCGGCGCCGTCATTGCCCAACTAGTTGAGGGAGTTCCACACTTTCAGATCTACTATGTAGTCGGCCTTCTCGCCATAGCTATGTATAATGCTGGCATGCTAGCGGGCAGCGAACTTCTCAGCGATGCCCAATATGGGGTCGAAGATTACTTTCTGGCTTTGCCAACATCCCGGCGCATCCTCTATAGTGGGCGCATTCTCGGAGCTGGTTTGATGGGGCTTTTGTTTGTGGGCCCTCCGGCACTAGCTGTACTCGTTCTTGCCGGTCAATGGAACTTGCCTGTGGCGCTGTATCTCATCTTGCTGATCTGTGGAATCTCCGCGGGGCTAGCCGGTGTAGGCATGGCCTTTGCTGCTGCCTTCCGTCAATATGAAGCGTTCCTGATGGCCAGCAGTTTCGTAGATGCCCTCGTTATTCGACTGAGTGCAGCGCTCTATCCCCTGGCAGCGATGCCCGTTCTTTACGCTGCGATTGCCGTATATAATCCCGTCAGTCACATAGCATGGCTTCTACAACCGCTCTTCGACATAGCTCCCCCTGAGGTAAGTTCTATAGGGAGCGTTCTCCTGATTGCCTGGATCATTGCTGCTTTGATCAGTGGAGACCTGGTCTTTACATACCGTTTGGAAGGGAGACGGCGCCTATTATGACCTTCGCACGGCAGACAAGCGCCATAGTCCGCCTAGATTTCTTCGACTTCTGGAGGGTACGGTGGGTGGTCGCCGGATTTCTGAGTCTTCATATTGCAGATGCCTTGATAGTGCTAGTCGTCTTCGATCGCTTGATTCCTTTGGATTACATCCGTTTTGCCTTACCGGGAGTGGCAGCTTCTGCTGTCGTCTTAGCCGCGCTCGATCAGAGCCGAAAAGTGTTTTGGGAATTTCAAGCTCGTACCCATCATTATTTCCGCACTCTGCCGTTTACACCAACGGCTCTGGTGTGTGCACGGCTTATCGGTGCGGCGGTTAAGGCATTTACCTACTCTGTGGGGTTCGTGGTGCCTGTGGCGATTCTCGGAAGCATGGACCTCGGGCGAGCTATAGTAGCCGTAGGGGCTATGTTGTTTGCCGGAATGGGAGTGGGAGCTTTAGGGGTTGCGATTGGTGCTGTGATTCGCGAATTTGGCGCGTGGTCAGCCACTCACTCTCTCCTCACCTTGGTGCTCGTGACAGTCAGCACAGCATTCTATCCGCTTCATATCCTGGAGGTGGTCAATCCCTGGCTAGCTATGGCTGCGATGATGAATCCTGTCTCAGGCGTCGCGGATATACTGCGGTGGGCTTTCGGCCCTCTAGGGAGTACTGAGGTAGGAGCTGCCCTCATTCGGCCTTTGCCGGTGCTCTTGGCATTGATAGTGCTTGGTGGATGGCTCTACGGGCTCGCTTTAGCACGAGATCGCTGAGTTTATGCGCAATCCATCTGTACGCCGCATCTGTGGCTTAAACCTTAGAGTGCCTGACCTCGAGCAAGCGGTCGCGTTTTACAGGAATATCCTCGGCCTCAAGGAGAGAGGCGTCTTTGGCAAGGAGGCCTTTCTCCAGTGGAGGGCTCAAGGAGAAGATTTCCTAGGGTTTTTTACGAGCCCCACTCGAGGATGGCACCACATGGAGCTACGCCTGAGGGCATCGAACGCGCAGGCGGCCTTTCGTGATCTCCAGTCGAAAGCGTTGCTTGAGCGATTGCGGTCCCTGGGGAGTTCCGAGGTTCATTCAGAAGTGTTGCGCCGCTGGGTCGCAGCGGGAGTCGAGACGTTCACACCCCTGCAAGGAGCGTTGCTTGTCGCGGAGCTTGCTGATCCCGATGGTCGGATGCTCGAGCTGGTCTACCTGAAAGAGGATTATGCCATCCTTGAGCTTCCGGGTCTACTGGCTGTCGAGATAGAAACGCCCTATCCAGATGCGGTAGCGGCTTTTTATTCGCAAGTTGGCTTTATACATACCCCTGAGGGCTTGGAGGCAGCCAGTGGACAGAAATTGCTGATCCGGCAGGGCGAACGGGTAGGATGGGTGCGCGCTACGCTTGCCATCAGCAGCCAAGCCTACACCAGATTGGGGAAGCCCTCAAGAAGCACGGCCGGAGGGGCAATGAGCTTGCTCGATCCGAATGGCTATGAACTGACAATTCTCCCTGAAGGAGGTGTCACTTCTTGATCCTGCGCCTCGTGTTTTTCGCAGCTCTCTGTCTTATCACTACTGCTACGTTAGTAGGGTGTACACATATACCATCGGTCGTCATCCTAGCTACAGAGTATGAGTTTTCGCCCAGCACGATTGAGGTAAAAGCTGGTCAGATCCGTATAGATCTCCGGAATGTGGGTAACAGTTCGCATGCTCTGAGAGTTGAGGGACAGCAAGAGAAAGTGGTCGTTGTGCCTGGCGAACGAAAGGTCTTTTTAATCACCCTATCTCCCGGGAGCTATCGGTTTACCTGCCCTCTTGGGGACCACGAAAGTCTTGGCATGACTGGCACCCTCGTGGTACATCCCTAATTGATCCTTGGGGTAACAATTTCAAGCACTGTAAAAGCGAGATATAACAAAGAGATTGGGAGGAGAAGATTATGTCACGGCGAGATTTCATAAAACTAGCGTTGAGCAACGCGCTTCTAGGGATGAGTGCAAGCCTATTGCCTTCGTGTAAGGCAGCCAAGCCATCGAGAGAATCGGATGCACCAGCTGTAGATGCCGCTAAAGCTGTGCAGTCAACATTTAAGGCAGAAGTAGATCATTCAGCAAATGGTTTCGACCCCCAGCATATTCTCACGAGCTTTGACCAAGGAGAAATTCGAGTACTGCCGCACGGTCAACTTCTACATGAGTATAAAATTCACGTGATGAGCAAGGAAATTGAAATCATGCCGGGTATCCGGTTCCCTGCCTGGACGTATAATGGGCGTGTGCCAGGCCCAACCCTACGCGTGCGCGAGGGCGATCGTGTTCGTATTGAATTGGTGAATGACATGGACGGTGTATTTGAGCAAGTGTATCCAGGGCGTAGTTTCACTTACGAATTTGTAGCCGAGCCTTTCGGAGTTCATCTGTATCACTGTCACACACCGCCCCTTAGCATGCATATCTCCAAAGGCTTATATGGAGCCTTTATCATCGATCCCAAACAAGGCTGGCCGAAAGTGGATCATGAGTTCGTTATGGTTATGCATGGCTATGATATCGACTTTGATGGCAAAAATGATTTTTACGCCGTCAATGGCATACCATTCTACTATGAAAAGCACCCAATTAAAATCAAGGTTGGGGAAACAGTGCGCATCTTTCTTGTTAACTTACTTGAGTACGAGCCGATCAACTCATTCCATCTCCATGCAAATTTCTTTCATTACTATCCGACTGGGACTAATTTGATGCCGAGTGAATACACGGATACTATCATGCTTAGCCAAGGTCAGCGCGGTATATTAGAGTTCAGTTACAAACATCCCGGCGTCTATATGTTTCACGCTCATCAGACTAGGTTTACTGAGCTGGGCTGGACCGGCCTATTTCAGGTAGTAGAGTAATAGTTGCTCAGGCCGATCAGAGTTCTCATTTGACAGTTCTCAGTTAAGAGCCTATCTTGACGAAAAAAAAAAGCGACTATAATATTGTGCAAACCCTTGGAAGAGATCTTTGCTGAGGGCAACCTCCACAAAAGAAGGGGGATGAGCGAGATGGCAAGGCTCTCGTGCGCTGGGTGTCGCTCGCCCTGTCTCTTGGCTGAGCTTCCCCCTCAAGAGATGCGCGCTTTAGAGGGCTCTCTCCGCTCCGTCTCTTTCGCCCCGCATCAGATGATCTTCGAGCAGGGCGACCCTCACGTCGGGTGCTATCTCATTTGCGAGGGCTTTGGGACGTTGCTGAGCCGAACGGCCAACGGGCGGCGGCTGGTGATCGGGGTGGTCGGGCCGGGGGAGCTTATTGGGGTGGGCAGCTTCCTTGGACAGCAGCGCCATGAGCTGAGCGCCCAGGCGCTCACCGGCGTTCGGGCGCAGTATCTTGCGCGAGC
Source organism: Candidatus Bipolaricaulota bacterium (assembly GCA_036783095.1). Taxonomy (GTDB): domain Bacteria; phylum Bipolaricaulota; class Bipolaricaulia; order RBG-16-55-9; family DRXL01; genus JANXCC01. The sequence goes on along the minus strand of DAIPXV010000007.1, from coordinate 26,264 downwards.
GGTGTGCGAGCGGCTTGTGAGGGAGCCGTCGCTGGTGACAGGGCGGCTGCTGGTAGCCCTAGCCAGACAAGTGAAGGAGCTACGGCGCCATGCACAACTGGTAGCGGCGCGGGCGGGGGCGCGAGAGCGTTTAGCGGCAGCGCTGGTGGAGCTGGGGCAGCGGTGTGGGAGCGAGTTGCCTTCGGGGGCACGGCGGATCGAGCTGCCGCTGAGCTGTGAGCTATTGGGCCAGATGATCGACAGCCATCGCTCGACGGTGGACTTAGAGCTTCTTGAGCTGGAGCGGCGTGGGCTGATCGAGCGGGCTTCGAGGCGGATCGTCATCCTGAACGAAGCGGGGTTGCGGGAGGTGGCGCAGAGCCTCTTCTGATCGCGATTTTCTGAAAAGTGTTGGCAAGCAAACAGTCGAAGTGTTGCCAAGGCGATATACTAAGTGTTGTCTAGACGGCAGCCGGGCTCCGCGAGGCGGTGTATAAGTAAGTCATCCCAGGCGGGATTAAGAAGGTGATTTAATAATGATCTGTCAAAAGTTTGTGTCTATCTTATTGTTAATAGGGCTAAGCTGGGTAGCAGGTGGATGCAGCTGGGTGAACCAGTTAACAGGGGTGCCTTCTATTATAAAGAAAGCTTCCCCACAAGCGCAGACCACAGCTACTGTAGATTTTTATGTGATAGATTTGAGAGATTTCCCTGAGGAAAATAATAGATTACTCAAAGCCTCAAAGGAGTTTTTGGAAGAGGTGCATAGAGAACAGTTTGGACGCCCAGTTAAGATCGAAATAATCGATACACCAATACCTACTGTACCTCCTGATCTTGCTCTTAAGTTACTAGGGATCTTCCCCATTCAACCTGACCAGGCTAAAGTAGTGATTAAAAGCAGCCGGGCTTTTCAGGCTAGTAAGGTTATGAAAACTCTGTTTCAAGAAATTAGAATAAAAGCTAGGAACAATAAAGAGAAATATCTTGTCGCAAGCATCAGTGCTAATCCAATCGATCCAGAAAAGCTTTGTACAGCCTTTAAGAGAGTTCTCACATCAGGTACAGCTTTCATAATAGACACTCACGATGATGAGGCTCTCAGGAGCAAAGTGAATAAGCTTCTTAGGAATTGCAAGAGGTGAGCAAAAATGAAAAATACTATAAGGGCTATTGCAGTAGCAGTTATAGTAGGGGTGATGCTGTTTTATCCTTATGGTTTTGCTCAAGTTAATTGGGGATTAATATGCTTTGATGATGTTTGTATATATGAGGTTTATACTTATTGGGAAGAGGGTAAATTAATTAGAAGTGTGTACATATGTACAGTTGAAGCTTGCTGGCCTCGCGCTTATATAATATATTGCGCAGACGAATGTCCTCCTGCTATTCCAATTTGGGAGATGCCGCAATGAGATAGGGAGAAGGCTCAAGTTTCTCTCGATCTCAAAGCATTGGTGCTCTTGCGCTTGAATGAGAAGCTCACGTTCACCAACAGACAGACGGGCGCCAAGGAGACGTTCACCCTCAAAGAGTCCAAGTGCTTCTGAAGGAGCGTGGGGCTTTAGTCGTGCCCGATGAAGTGGACAGAGCTCAGCGTATCACGTGCGGCACGGTAAAACTTTCGATCTGCCGTCCAAAACTCGCTGCGGCGCAGCTCGGCTAACGCCGCATATGTGGCGTCGTATACCTTCGACTGGTGCAAGTGCTCGGCTATCTCCCGCGCCCGCCGCCTCACTCTGGTATTATAGACCAAACGCACCGCCAGCGCGTCTACGATCTTCTGAGCTTGTTGGCTCGCCTGCAGCGTGAGCGCGCCGCTGTGCACCAGACGACGAATCCCAGAATCCACCTCCGCCGCAAAGAGATGCGGCGCTATGAGGGTCACATTCTCATCCGCCCATTGAGAGAATCTTCGTAATGCTTGCTTATGATAGGGATAAGCCGGCAAGACCAGATGGAGAATGAGACTGGCGTCAACGACCACCTCGCGGGAACGCTTACGAGCCACGCAGATCCCTCAATCTCTCTTCGCGTATAGCATCAAGGATTTCAGCGGGATCCACAATGCACCGCGTGCCCTTTTGAATACCGGGCCCGAGCTCAGCCAACAGCGCCAGAGCCTTGCGCAGGCCCTGGGGGCGCCCTGGACACCCAAGTCTAAACTTTCGGAACCTCGCATCCTCGATGATCATCCACCTACGCGCAACCTTCCGCGCCTTCAGCCGCCCTTGGGCAATCGCCTGGCGCACCGTTCTTGGCTGGCATCCGAGCTTTCTTGCCGCTGCCTCCACGCTGAGCATGGCTGTTCACCTCGCGCGTTTATTGTATCGAGTCCGGCGAGAAAATCAAACATAAAATCCTGCCTGAGAGCCCATCTTATGAGTAAGTTGACAAAGAGTCCTGCTAGATGAGCAACTTCCCCACGCCGATGCGCTCGCGCGCCTCTTCGAGAGTCTTCCGCGCGACGGCACGCGCCCTCTTCGCTCCCTCGTGTAAGATCTCGCGCACCTCTGGCTCTCTGAGCCCTGCCCGCCGCGCCCGAATGGGCTCCAATGTCTTGACCAAATGGTCCGCAACTGCCCGCTTGAGCGGCTCGTACTTGAGCGTGCCCTTGGCGTAGTCTGACTCAAATTGATCGTAGATCTCTCTGGGCGCCGTCAGCTTCAGCAATAAGAAGAGATTGGCCACCCCAGGGCTTTTTTCTGGAGTTCGTGGGCCGATATCCGTCACAGCTGTCTTGATCTTTTCTCTGATGGACTCCTCCGGCTCGGTGAGGGCGATATAGTGCTTGGGCCCAAGGGATTTGCTCATCTTGCGCGTGGGGTCAGCGGGGGACATCACCCGCGGGGCCTCTGTCAGCAGCGCCTCCGGCTCTGGGAAGGTCTCGCCAAAGCGAGAGTTAAATCGTCTTGCGATGCGACGTGCCAGCTCGATGTGTTGCAATTGATCCTCACCCACGGGCACCTTCGATGCTTTGTAGATGAGAATATCCGCCGCTTGCAAGACAGGGTACGTGAACAGCCCGCAGCTCACAAATTCTTGGGTCTCCCCCTTCTCTTTAAATTGCGTCATTCTTTGCAGATCCCCATAGGACGTAACGGCGCTCAAGATCCACGCTAATTCTGTATGCTCTGGGACCTGCGACTGCACAAAGAGCGTGCACTTCTGTGGGTCGAGCCCGCAGGCGAGCAAGTCCATGGCCATCTCGATCGTATTCTTTCTGAGCTCTTGGGGGTCGTGCTCGATCGTGATCGCGTGGTAGTCTACGATCGAGTAGAAGCATTCGTACTGGTCTTGGAGGGCAACGTAATTTTTGACCGCGCCGAAGTAATTCCCAATATGAAGGGCGCCTGTGGGCTGGATGCCGGAGAGGACGACGGGTTTGAGAGCCATAGAAGCTACGCTAGAGGAGCCAAAGCCGATCACCGACGAGCTTTTGCGTCATCGCATATCACCTTCTCTCCTCGCGAGAGTGAGTGTGCTGATTATAGACGGGGCGTGGCAGGTTGTCAAGGGCATAGCCGCAGTCAATTACCCTCGAATACGTAAGCGACCGCGTGAGCTTGCAGCCATTTTTCTACCATCTTGCCCACACCAACATCTACCAAGAGCTTCACTGTCTACCTACTTGAGATGGGAAAAACATGCTCCTCCGCCACAAGCTCAGCGGCATAAGCTAAAGCCGCGCGGATATCTTCCAGTTCCAGTTCAGGATAATCCGCAAGCAAATCCTCAGGGGGCACACCTGCAGCCAAAGCCCTGAGAATCTGCTCGACGCTGATGCGTAGGCCGCGAATCGTTGGCTTGCCCACGAGCACGTTAGGATCAACGGTGATGCGATTGAGCAAATCCTTCTCCATTGCCTTCATAAATAAATTGTATGGACAAATTGCGCCTCTCGCAAAGCTGTTCCAAATTGAGGGTCAATTGCTTTGCGCTCGCCCTTGCGCTATAATACACACCCAGCGAGCATGGCTATCCTCATCCGAGACTGCACAGCTATTACTATGGGCGATCCCCTGGTGCGACGGGGCGTCTCCATCGCCATCGAAGAAGGAAAGATCACCAAGATCAGCGAGAACCCACAAGACTTTGAAGGCAAGCACTTTGACACTGTGCTTGACGGGAAGGATAAGCTGGCCCTCCCTGGCTTCGTCAACGCCCACACGCATCTGGCGATGGTCTTGCTGCGCGGCTACTCCGACGATAGAAATCTCCAAGAGTGGCTCGAGCAAGATATTTGGCCCGCTGAGAGAAAACTCACCGAAGACGACGTCTACTGGGCGTCTCTGGTGGGAATCGCGGAGATGATTCGCTCCGGCACGACGACCTTCTGCGATATGTATTTCTTCATGGACGCTGTGGCTCAAGCCGTCAAAGAGTCGGGGCTCCGCGCCGTGCTCTCCTACGGAATCATTGCCCCACAGCCGGGGGAGAAAGCCCAAAAAGAGCTCTCTATCACTGAAAAATTTCTCAGAGATTGGCATAACAGCGCCGAGGGGCGCATCCGAGTCGCCGTCGGCCCCCATGCCCCCTATACGTGCTGTGACGAAGTCTGGCGGGATGCACGCGCCCTCGCTTTCGAGTATAATACGCTCATTCACACGCACCTGCAGGAGACCTTCACCGAAGTGAACGAGTCTGTACGTCTGTATCAGAAGAGCCCTACCGAGCGCCTGGAGGCGCTGGGGGTCTTTGAGACTCCCACGGTCGCGGCGCACGGCGTGCATCTGCGCGATCAAGACGTCGCGATTTTAGCGCGGCGCGGTGTGGGACTGGCTCACTGCCCCACGAGCAACCTGAAGCTCGGTTCGGGGATCGCTCCTGTGAAGAAATATAAACAGATGGGCTTGCGCGTAGGCGTCGGCACCGACGGCGCAGCATCGAATAATAATTTAGATATGCTCGAAGAGCTGAGATTGGCGGCGCTGCTCGCCAAGCGGGACGACCCCACGGCGCTGCCCGCCGCCGAAGCGCTCCGCATGGCTACTCAATCTGGAGCCCAGATTTTGGGGCTGGAGGGGGTCGGGCACTTGGCTGAGGGCGCCAAAGCTGATATGATTTTAGTAGATATGAGCGGCGCCCACTGGCAGCCAGGGCACAACCCTGTCTCGGATTTGGTCTACGCTGCCCAGGCCAGCGATGTCGAGACGGTGCTGGTTGCGGGGCGGATCGTCATGAAAGAGAAAGAGATTCTCACGTTTGACGAGGAGCGTGCCAAGGCGAAAGTGCGCGCCGTCAGTGCCAAATACCGAAGGATCTAAACACACACCCTCACCCCATCCCCTCTCCCCTCAGAGGGAGAGGGGAGCAAGGGGTGAGGGGCTCTACAAAGGAGGAAGGACATGGCACTCACTCAGGAAGAGAAAGCGAAGATTGCCGAGCCGTTTCGTATTCATCTACAAGATACGGGCTCGGCGGAGGTGCAGATCGCGCAGCTGACCGAAGAGATTCGTAGACTCACGGAACACTTAAAAGTGCACAAGAAAGATTTTCATTCCCAGCGCGGCTTGATGATGAAGGTCGGGCAGCGCAAGAGGCTCCTGCGCTACTTGGCCCAGAACAAGCCGGAAAAATACCTACAGTTGATCGAGCAGCTGGGGATACGCGGCTAAGAAATTCTATGGACAGCCCGAGAGAGGTCGTTACAGGTTGCAAGTTGTAAGGTGCTCGTGAAGGGGCTCTTCGCGCGCACCTTCGAACTTGTCACTTGTAACGGCTCTCGGTACGGCTGTCGAAGGAGAGACAGCTATGACAGGAGTCGTCGAAGTGCAGCGAGGGCCGTGGAAGCTCTCCACAGGGAAGGTCGCGCGGCAAGCGGACGCCGCGGTCTTGATCGAATACGGCGAGACCGTGGTCTTAGTCACGGTGACGCGCGGTGAGGCCGAGAATCTCGATTATTTCCCACTGACGGTAGACTTTGAGGAGAAATTCTACGCCACGGGGAAGATCCCCGGCGGGTTCCTCAAGCGCGAGGGCAAGCCCTCGGAGGCCGCGGTCTTGAGTGCCCGTATGATCGACCGTCCTATCCGTCCACTCTTTCCCCCAAACTATCGAGAGAAGGTACACATCGTCGCTACCGTGCTCTCCGCAGATAATGAGCACTGCCCGTCGATCGCGGGGCTGCTGGGGGCATCCGCAGCGTTGATGATGAGCGCCGCTCCCTTCCAAGGGCCTATCGCCGGGGTGCGCGTCGGGCGCATCAAGGGACAGCTTGTCGCCAACCCCTCTGACGCTGAGCTTGAGCAGTCCGACATGGAGATCATCGTCGCGGGCAACAAAGAGAAGATCCTGATGGTCGAGGGCTCGATGAATGAAGTCCCCGAAGAAGAAGTGCTCGAAGCCCTCGCGTTCGCCCAGGGCGAGATCAGAAATCTTATTGCTTTGCAAGAAGAGTTTTTGGCGAAGCTCCCCCCGCGCGAGAAGGTTCAACCCGAACCAGCTCCAGATACGAGCGAGCTGCGCGAAGCCCTCAGAGCGCTCGTCTGGGATCGGTTTGAGAGCCTGCGTGGGCCAGGGATGACCAAGCTCCAGCGCGAAGCGAAAGCCGATGCGATCCGCGACGAAGCCATCGAGAAAATTCTCGCAGAGAAGCAAGCTGCTGGGGTCACCGATCCGGCCGAGCTTGAAACCCTCACAAAGCAGCTCACAGAGATCTTTACAGAGCTGTTAGAAGAATTTGTGCGCGTGAGCACGCTGACCACAAAGATTCGCATGGACGGGCGGCGTGCCGATGAGCTGCGCCCGATCTCGTGCGAAGTCGGGCTTCTGCCTAGAGTCCACGGCTCGGCCCTCTTCACCCGCGGCGAGACCCAGAGCCTCGGCACCGTGACGCTGGGCACCTCGAGCTTAGACGAGCAGATCATAGACCGAATGCTCGAAGAGGGCCGCGAGCGATTTATGCTGCACTATAACTTCCCGCCCTACAGCGTCGGGGAGGCGGGGCGCATGGGCCCGCCGGGCCGCCGCGAGATCGGCCACGGAAACTTAGCAAAAAACGCCCTCAAGGCCGTCATCCCCAGCGAAGACGAGTTCCCCTATATTATCCGGGTCGTCTCGGAGATCTTAGAATCGAATGGGTCTTCGTCAATGGCCACAGTCTGCTCAAGCTCGTTAGCCCTGATGGATGCGGGCGTGCCCATCAAGAAGCCCGTCGCCGGGATCGCCATGGGGTTGCTCACTCACAACTCGGACTATATGATTCTCACGGACCTAGCCGGCTACGAAGATCACTTTGGCGATATGGACTTCAAGCTCGCCGGCACGAGAGACGGCCTCACGGCCTTCCAGATGGACGTTAAGATTCACGGAATTACGCTGCAGATCGCAAAAGAGACGATGCTGCAAGCGCGCGCTGCGCGGCTCCAGATCCTAGATATTATGAACAAGACGCTGAGCGCGCCGCGCCCGCACTTGAGCCGCTTTGCTCCCATCCTAGAGGTCATCCCCATTGACCCAGAGAAGATCGGACTAGTGATCGGGCCGGGCGGCAAGACCATCCGCGCCCTCCAGGCCGAGACCCAGACCGAGATAGATATTGACGACGAGAAGAACGTCGTGAAGATCTCCGGGCACTCCGCGGAGATGGTCCGCAAGGCACGCGAGCGCATCGAGCAGATGACCGAGGAGATCGTCGTAGGCAACCGCTATACGGGCAAGGTCACGCGCATTGAGAAGTTCGGGGCATTCGTGGAGTTGCCCAATGGCGTGCAGGGGCTCATTCGCCTTGCCGATCTGTCTGAGCGTCCTGTCAAGAGGCCCGAGGAAGTCGTCAAGATTGGCGATGTAGTCACCGTAGAGGTCATCGAAGTAGATGAGCTCAACCGCGTGAATCTCAAGCTGGTGCGAGAGACGGTTCCTGCCGTCAAAGTCGGCGACGTGCTTACGGGAAAGATCGTGGGAATCGCTGATTATGGGGCGTTCGTGGAGACGGAGGCGGGCGTGCGGGGGTTAATTCATATCTCGCAGCTTGCCGACGGCTACGTCGAGCGCGTCGAGGATGTCGTCAGGGTTGGCGATCTCGTGCTCGTCCAGGTGATTCGCATTGATAAAGAGGGGCGCTACTCCTTCAAGCGCTTAGGGAAGGCAGGGCTGAAGATCAAGATCTGATGCGTGAACTCTATCCTAACTGCTACGCAGAGCAGCTCGAAAATGGCGTCAGGGTGCTCGTGGAGCCCATGGAGAATCGCCCATTAGCGCTGGGCGTGTGGGTGCGCGTGGGCAGCCGCGACGAGCCCGCTCACCAAGCGGGCATGGCCCACTTCATCGAGCACATGGTCTTCAAGGGAACCCTCAACAGAACGGCGTTTCAGATCTCCGAGGAAGTGGACGCCCTCGGCGGGTACATCAACGCCATGACCCACAAAGAGTACACGCTCTTTCACATTGATGTCCTTCCAGAGCACCTCGAGGCTGCTTTGGATATTCTCGCAGACTTAGTGAAGAACCCGCGTTTTGCCGAAGAAGATATCCGCAAAGAGCAGGGGGTCGTGCTCGAAGAGATCCGCATGACGGAAGACAACCCTCAAGAGAAAGTCTTCGATCTCTTTGTGGAGCGCATCTGGGATCATCAGCATCCGATGGCGCGGCCCATCTTAGGGAAAGCCGAGACAGTGCGACGCTTTGATCGTGCGGTGATCGTTGAATTTCACAGATACTATCAGCCGGAGCACTTGATCGTGACCGCGGCGGGAGCGATCGCGCCCCAGCGGGTCGTGGATGCTGTCAAGAGAGTTTTTGGGGAATTGGAGCCTGGGGCGCGTCTGCCGGCGCGCCAGCCCCCGCAGCCCACGAAGCACTTCTATATTGAAGATCGGGACTCCCAACAAGCGAATTTAGTGCTAGGCGTGCCCAGCGTCGGGCGCCATGACGAACGCAGATTCACCCTCGAAGTGATGAACACGATCCTCGGCGGGGGCATGAGCTCGCGGCTCTTCAAAAAGATTCGCGAAGAGCTCGGGCTCGCGTATGCGGTCTTCAGCAGCGCCAATCTCTTTGAAGACAGCGGGCTTTTTATTATCTACGTGGGCACAGACCCCAAGAACGCCCGCCAGACGGTCGAAATCTCACTAGAAGAGATAGATCGTCTGGTGCGGGAGCCCGTGCCGGAGGGCGAGCTGCGGCTGGCCAAGGAGAAGCTCAAGGGCAATATTCTGCTGGGGCTGGAGACGGCACACTCCCGGATGGTTCGTCTGGGGATTGGGGAACTCTATCAGATTCACGCCCCGGTCGAAGAGTTAGTGCAGAAGATCGAGCGAGTCACTTCCGAGGAGATCCAACAGATCGCGTGCGAGCTCTTCAGCAGTGACGGATTGAGCTTGAGCGCCGTGGGGCCGGAGGAAACGCTGAAGGACCTAGAGCAAGTTGTCCTTGCTGTCTAAGCACAGAACGCTCTCGCTCCGTGGGGATAGTAAGGGTGGATTGAGGAGGCACGGGTTCGATGAGGCACAAGCAAGTTGTTTTGATAGGGTTACTCATGAGCATCCTGCTGGCCTCAGCGGCAGGAGCCGACCTAAGCAAGAGGGCAAAAGCCCCAAGCGTAGTTGCAGGGGGAATGGCAGACTGGACCCACACGGCGCGGATCGCTACCCCTTGGGATTATCCTTCGGGGACATTTGATAGCTGGGAAGAGGCCATAGCTCAGGCCGTGGCTGACGGGGCTAATGTCATCCTAGACTGGCACGCCGTAAGCGACTATTGGCAGGCACTCTATGAGCCGCTGCTCAGCCAAGATCTGGCAGAGATGGAATATCATGCTCATTACATCCATACGCATCATCCCGGCGTGCGCTATATCATCTATGTTGCGCCGTTGGAGTATGTGACTGAAGGGGTGGACGAGGATCGGGACGGTCAAGTCGATCCCGGCAAGGAGGAAGAGAGCCTCGCCCTGCAGCATCCCGACTGGGCTCAGATCGGGATTGATGGCCGCAAGGCAGTCTTCTATGGCGTCTATCCTGGCATGCCCTTCTGGGTCTGTGAGACATGCGAAGATGTCTGGATCACGCCGGCCAACCCGGAGTATCGAGCCCTCGTCTTGGAGCAGGCTCGGCGGATTGCCGCTACAGGGATCGATGGGGTCTGGTTCGATGTACCCTTCCTGAGGTTCGATTTCGGGGACAACTGGCAAGAGCAGTGGCCGACTTTTGATCCCTGGGCCCGCGTGCAGTTTCAGGCCGAGACCGGCTACAGCTTGCCGCAGCCGCCGGTGACGGGATGGCCTAATTGGAATGACCTTGTCTGGCGGGCCTTCGTCCGCTGGCGCTATACACTTACTGCCAGTTTCATTGAAGATTATAGAGCTGCGCTGCGCCAGGGGAATCCCAACATCAAGCTGATTATCGAGACCTCCGTTGGTCCAGATGTAACGGCTACCCAGCAGGGCTCAAGCACCCTGGATTTGCCAGGCGTAAGCGACCTCACGGCCCACGAGCATCTCGGCCCCTGGAGGAGCAGCGAGTTTCATTATTACATGTGGCTGCGCTTTCTGGCTGATCTCCTCTTCTGGCACCATACCGATGGGAATCAGCCAGCGTGGCTCCTCTCTTATGTCAAGGCAGGCGAGCCCGACACGCTCGATATGGCCCGCCTCCATGCTGCTATGGTGCTCACCGCAGGGATGAATTACTATACCTCGGGAAACGAGACGATGGCCGGGATGCCCGACGTGAACTTCCGCCGCCAGCTCTTCGCCTGGCTCGCTGTCCAGGATCTGATCTACTACAACCCAGACTGGAAGCCCTATGCCAATGTAGCCCTGGTCTACTCCCAGCAGACTTTAGATTATTTAGATCGGGGGAGCTGGCAGAGTGCCTTAGCCTATCATGACGGCTTCACCGGTATGGCCATGATGTTGCTGGAGTCCCACATCCCCTTTGAAGTCTTGAGCGAGCGGGAGCTGACTCGGCTTTCAGACTATGATCTTGCCATCCTACCGCTCTTTGCGGCGATGAGCCCCCCGCAGGCCCAGACTATCCGTAACTATGTGGCCTCCGGCGGAAAGATCATCGCCACTGGTCCAGCTTCGCTCTATAATGAAGAAGGGATCCAACTGGCGGACTTTCAGTTGGCCGACGTCTTTGGGGTTCACTACTCTGAGGTCCAGCCTGGCCAAGTCTATGTGAATAACTATGGCGCCGGCCGAGCAGTCTTTCTTCACAGTTTGGAGCCCAGATACATCTTAACTCACGAGCTGGACTATTTCTGGTCCGCGGAGCCTTGGGACGGCGGCGTTCCTGATCCCACTGGAGCAGAACAGGCGCGGCAGGCCTTTCTGACTGAGATCTGGCTTCAGGCTGCAATCGAGCCCCTGCTCAGCACAACGGCTCCTCGAGGCGTTATCCTCCTACCATATCGGGATGCTCATAATCTGGGTGTGCGAGCGCTCAACTTCTACGGCATAGATTACAATGACGCTGTCCCAACTCCGACTACGGTGGACTTAACTCTTAAGCTACCCTCTGGGTTGAACCCCATAACTGCGCAGCGGCTGGAGTTCCTCGACGGCTGGCAGCCCCAGAATTTCAGCCGGCCCGACGCCCAGCATGTCCAGCTCAGCTTCCCCCTCTCAATCCATGCGGTGACAAAGCTTAGGCTCGGCGCGGCCGAAGCCATAAGCTTTCGCGTCACCCGTGAGGGCAACGTCTATGCTACTGGGGCTTTCTACGGAGGAGGTGCTGACGTCGCTGAGTGGGTCATGCTTAGTGAGCCGGTTGAGCCAGGGGATGTGGTAGAGCTAGATCCAGTGCATCCTGGCAAGTATCGCAAAAGCCGTAGGCCCTATTCTCCCTTGGCTGTAGGGGTCATCTCCCAAGCGCCAGGGGTCGTTCTCGGCAAGTTATCGGAAGGGAGGAAAGCACTGCTGGCTCTGATGGGAACGGTCCTCGTCAAGGCTACTACGGAGAATGGGCCGATTCACCCCGGAGATCTGTTGGTCAGCTCGTCCACGCCAGGGCATGTGATGCGATGTGAGGCAAGCTCACGCTGTCTAGGAGCGCTTCTAGGTAAGGCCCTGGAACCCTTGGCGGAAGGGAGAGGCGTTATCCGAATGTTGGTAATGCGGTAATGCCGTGAGAGGGGGAGATGCCCCCTCCCACGGCACTCTGGGTGAAGCAACGCCTTCAGATCGTTTACGGCTCGTCCCCTCTCAGTTGTGGGCACAACCCATCTAAGATATAAAGATTGAGCTCGCCGGGCTTGGCGGTGTTGGCTGCCCAGAGCTGCCGTTGGATGCGACTCACGAGCTCTGGATTTCCCGGCACTCGCTCTTGAATAGTCAACGGCACAAAGAGCGCCACCGGGCCCAACTTCTCCGCGACAGCATACGGCGTCACAGCATGGAACGGGTCTTTGCCCGTAGGAACAGTCGGGTTGGGACTGCTGATGAACTGCGCTACGGCGACAGCGATCGCGCTCTGGCCATCCCCTGAATTCACTGTATACGCGCAAAAACGCACTGAATCGAGGAAGATCGCGGCGGGCTTGCCCCCCGCAGGCGTGGTCGAGTCTACACTATGGGGCGCTGTGATCGTCACGCGGCTGATCGTATTGTCCCCTTGATTGATGAAGTACGCATACATATCGCCGAGCCATGAGCCAACATTCGTCGCGATGGCGCTCGGCTGTGGGCCGGTCTGCACCGTGGCGATCACTCTGTAGCGATTCTCGTTGGCCGGATCGTCGTTGATGTCAATGATGCTGATCGTATTGCTGCCCGCATTGGTGACGAACGCGCGGTTGTGCGCACCCAACGAGTAGAGCGCGATGGCACCGGGCTGCGTGCCAACCTTGACCGTCGCTTTGAGCGCATTCGTCTGAGTATTGATGACGGAGACGGAGCCGTCGTCGGCGTCCACAACATAGAGATCGGCGTTATGGGTGGCGCGAGCGAGCGCGACGGGTCTCTTCCCCACGGCAATCTCGGCGCGCACGGCGCCACTGGGCAGGGCGACCACGAAGACTTTGTTGGCGGCCGCGTCAGCCACGAACGCCGTAGCGCAGTCGCGATTGACAGCGAGCGCGCTGGGATTGGCTATCGCGACGCTGGTGCTCGCGACGATCTCCTTGGAGAACGTATTCACAATCTGCAGGGTCGTGCCCTCTGCTGATTTGCTCGCGGCGACGAGCGCACTGCCCCCGGCGCACGACGCCAACCCGACAACGTCCCCAGAGAGCGTCAGCGTAGCGCTGGGTTTAAGCCCCTGTTGTGCGTACGAGAAGATCCCCGTGAGGGCGAACAGAAAGACAAACGTCAGAGCAGCCTTCCGCGTCATAGAAACCTCCTTGGTTTCTTTGATCTTGGTATGAGCGATTATAAGGGTTTGAGCGTGACAAGTCTGTACCGATAAGGTGAAAAACAGGTGGAATTTCGCTGATTTGCCTGAGCTCAGCATTGGATGCTATAGTGTGCTCAGGAGGTAGATGTTATGCGCACAGTGATCGTCCTTATGGTGAGCGCGGCGTTGCTCTGGACGAGCGTTCCGACGGCGTGGGCCCAACAGGGGCCGGTCAAGTGTCGCCTCAAGGCCGATCCGTTGTTGCCAGGGGCTGCATCGTTTCTCATCCCTGGCTTGGGGCAGTTTCTCAACGGCGAGGACGGCAAGGGGTTTACGCACTTAATTATTGCGTTGGTTTTGCCCTCAGCCGTTGGGCTTGGGGCGCTCCTGCTGGCCCCAGTCATCCCCACGTTCAGCTACATTCTCTTAATTGCTGCGCCGGTGCTCTATCTGGGCTGGGCTGTCGCCAGTGCGATGGATGCCTATCAGATCGCTGAGAAGTACTGTCGGCCCTAAAAGCTGAGATTCACAAAAAATTCTTGGACTTTGAGGCCGGAGGACTGGATCGCCGTGCCGGCGCGCCAGCCCCAGCCCTTCTCGGTGTATGAGATCGCTAGAACAATCTTGTCCAACGGCTTCACCAATCCCAAGAGAACAATAAGTAGATCTGCTGCCCAAGGCCCGTTCTTGAAAACAAGCTGCACGTCGTGCTGATAAATGGGATCCAGCCCAAAGCAGCCGGCATCGGCTGCACATACGAAGAGATCGCTGGTGATGCTCACGCCACCAAGAGCAAGACTCGTCATAAACTCCCGCAATGAGAAGACGATCCCGCCCAGCGTATCCGTCCAGATTGCTGTCACAAACGCGTCGCCCGCTGACCAACCCGTGATGAGCGTGTGCGAGCTGAGCGTCAAATCCGAGTCGAAATAGAGAATATCCGTGACGTCCAGAGCCAGGGGCTCAACGCGAAAAGAGCTTGTGATCTGAAGATACTCAATCCCAAGGGGGCCTTCGGCATCATTCAAATTGACTGCGGCATCGAGGGCGATCGTCACACCCCAAAGTTTGATGGTATTGACGATAAGTCGTTCGTACTCGACGTTGAGCCCAGAAACGACACGCCCTTGTGAGAGCTGAAGCTCTGGCAAGCACTCTCCAACGCACTCCAAGCCGCGTCGTGCTCCGATATACGTGTCAGACTGCACCGTCACGCCTGACACGGTCTGCCCTCTCAGAGTCAGGACAGCGCCGACTTCCCATTGGGGAGCCCCAGCCGAGCCGAAGTTCGCTATAAGCGCAACAGTTCTGACCGTCACCCCACCCAGCACCATCTGAGCTTCGACGATCTTCTTCCGCAGAGCTACAGATTCTGTCAGCGTCGGCCCCAGCAAGAGAGCGAGTTGGGCGTAGGGCGTCACCACATCTTTATAGAAGAAGGGCAGATACTGCCCCACAACGCCGCCGGGATCGGGCCGGATGAGTTTGATCTGAAAATTCTGATCGGTCTCGACGATGTTGCGCGAGAAGAGAAAGATATCTGTGAGCGTTAGGGCGCCAAGTGTGGCGTTCAGCGTGAAGACCTGGGCTTCGATTCCTACGGTGCTCAAGGCCGTGAGCGATCTGATCTGTAGCCCGCTCACGCTCAGATCGAGCTGAAGAACGCTATCAAAAGCAAATGGGGGCTGGGCGATCTTGGGCTGCGGGCCGTCGAGGATCAAGAGGAGTCGCGCGTGCCAGGTGCCGCTCAGCGGCGCGGCTACTCCTTCCACACACAGTATGCCAAAGAGGGCGACGGCGCAGAGCGCTAAAAATCGCATAGGACCTCCAAATTTTTTTGATGTGGGATACTCTATCCCACATGAGTGACTTCATTATACCCCATGATGGTGGGGGATGTCAAGGGTCATGAAAGCTGGCCTCTCTTGACTTATGAGACTTCGAAGAAGCCCCAGTAAGGCCAGTGTCACTTCGGATGAGCCCCAAGGGTTAAGAGATAAATAGTGTCTCTTTGGATTTGAAAGTAAAACCGCCAGCCCCCATTGATTCGCGCCTGCCAAATCCTTCTGCTTTTATTGTAGATCTTCGCCCGTAATGAAGGGTGCCGTAGGTCTTGCAGTAAAAACGCCAGCTGCTTATCAAACTACCGCTGGCGAATCTGAGGCGCTGCGTGATACTGGCGCAGAAACTTTTGGGTAAAGAAGACCTTCACGGTTTGGTAGACCTCAACGCCTTAATCGCTGCCTTGGCTGTCTTGAAAGGGCCGACTACTCTCCCTTCGCTAATATCACGGAGTGCTTCTTCAATGTCGGGGTCTACCAGTTTCTTAGGTTTAAAGAGCACGCCATTCTGGTGGCGAACCACCTCAACGAACTGGCCTTCTTCCAATCCCAGCTCGTCAAAGATGGTTTTGGGAATGGTCACCTGTCTATTAGCTCTGATCTTGACCACGGGCGTGGTTATCCCTCCTGTTTGATTTTTTAGTGTAATATTTTAATACTTTAATATTAGGAGTCAAGAGGGAGTGGTTAGCCTTGCAGCTGTTGGAGCCAGCCAAGCCGCCGGAGCTGAGGTGGGCGTTGCACGGGAAGGGGTGCGATGATCCACAAAGTGAAGGGTTATGAGGCGCGTTCAACCTGAATGATCGCGCTCAGGCGCTCGACGCTCTCGGCGACACGACGGTTGATCACAATATAATCGAAGAGATCGAGGGCGCCCAGCTCGTCCAGAACTCGCTCTAAGCGTCGTCTTCGGGCAGCGGGGCTCTCGGTGCCACGCTTGTTCAGCCGGGCTTCGAGCTCTTTGAGCGACGGCGGTAAGATAAATATCGCTACGAGCCGCCCGCCAACCCTCCGCCGCCGCAGTTGCTGCACCCCCTGGACGTCGGCCTCCTTGATCACGTCGCGCCCAGATTCTAGGAGCTTCTGCACTTCGGATCGCAGAGTGCCATAGTAGTGTCCCGCGTACAGCGCGTATTCAAGAAACTCATTTCGACGGATGCGCCGCCCAAACTCTTCTTTCGAGATAAAGCGATAGCGTCGAGATTTCAGCTCTTGAGGGCTTCTGGGAGGTCGGCTCGTGTACGATGGGACATAGACCAGATCAGGGAATCGCTTGCGCACGCGCGTGAGCACGGTCGTCTTGCCCGCTCCCGACGGGCCGCAGATGACGAAGAAGACCCCGTTCTTTTTTCTCATAAAAAATTTACTCGACGTTGCGCGCCTGCTCGCGGAATTTTTCTATCAGCGACTTCATCTCTAGAACGCACGACGTGATCTGGGCGTCCTTGGCTTTCGCTGAGATCGTATTGGCCTCGCGGGCGAGCTCTTGGGCTAAGAAGTCCAAGAGCCGTCCGGCGGGCTCTGGCCCGGCTATGGCGTTCCGAACCGCCTGGAGGTGCATCTTCAGGCGCGCGATCTCTTCTGTGATATCTGAGCGCTCTGCCAAGAGCGCCACTTCCATCTCCAGACGCCCTTCGTCAAGTTCTACTGTGTTTTCAGTCAGCTCGCGCACTCGCTCCCACAGCCGCTCTTTATAGAGTCTTTTCACGGCCTGGGCGCTCTGCTCGATCTCCGCAAGCTCGCGCTCTATGAGCCCCACAATGCGAAGTAACTCATCGGCCAAAAGCTGGCCCTCGCGCTGGCGGCTCGTCTGGGCTTGGGCGATCGCTTCTTTCAAGATAGGTTCAATGCGCTCCCAGAGTGCTGCCTCCGGCTCTTCAGATCGTTGCAGGACACCCTCGAGCTTAAGCAGAGTATCTAGCGAAAAACTTTCAGCAAGCTGGAGGTCTTGGCTGAGCTTCTGCAGCGCTTCCGCATAAGCGCGAGCGATCTCGGTATTGATGGTGAGGGGGGCAAGGCCATGCCGCTCGATCTCGATCTGGACCTCGACGCGCCCGCGGGAGAATTCTTTTCCCAACAATTCTTGGACTTGGAGCTCGAGGGCGGGGTGGGCTTCCAGCCCAGAAATTTTGACGTCAAGATATTTATGGTTGAGCGTCTTGATGGAGACGGTGATCGTCTCCGTGGGGGATTGGCCTTGGGCGTGGCCGTAGCCAGTCATGCTGCGAATCATACCGTAGAGTAATCCAGGAAGGGGAGCGTTGTCAAGCCCCTGGCTTGACAATCGGGCCGTTCTGCGTTATGATATCAGCACTCTGGGAGATCGTCTAACGGTAGGACAGCAGGCTCTGGACCTGCTTGTGGGGGTTCGAATCCTCCTCTCCCAGCCAGACTTCGTCTGGACTATACACCGTGCCGCCTATGGCGACACGATGAATGGTCCAGGCGAAGCCTGGCCAAGATAGAAATCGAAGGCGCTCAACATATACGAGAACGCCCGTGGAGTTTGTTCCATGAAGTCCCGACAGAGGCGCAGCGTCTGCTCCGCTGGTGCGCGCAGCGCCGTGTCGCCAGTCAGTTGCGCCAAGCGCAGGAGCGCAAATGTCGCCGCAGAGTTCCCCGACGGCGTCGCCCCATCGAAGAAGCTCTTCGTCCGCACCGGAAGCTTCTCGTGATCGCTGCTGGTGAAGTAGAACCCCCCGGAGTGCTCATCCCAGAATTTCTCTAACAGAGTCGCGCTGAGAGATTTTGCTATCTGAAGCCATTGACGATCAGCGTCGGCTTCATAGAGATCTAAGAGAGCTGTGATGAGAAACGCATAGTCTTCGAGATACGCATTCCCCTTGGCTTGGCCGTCCCTGTAGCTGCGCTGGAGACTTTTATCTTTGTACAGATGCGCAAGACAGAACCGAGCAGCCTTCTGAGCCGTGCGAAGGTATTTTTCGCTTCCCAAAATCTGATGCGCCCGCGCAAACGCTGAGATCATTAAGCCATTCCAGGCTGTCAAGATCTTCTCATCGCGGGCGGGCTTTTCCCGGCACTCCCGCGCCGCAAAGAGTTTCTCTTTCACACGGGCAAGCCATTCTTCACACCCTGACAGTGTCATGCCCGCTCGCGCCGCAAACTCCTCGACAGTATAGGGCTGATAGAGTACGCTCGCGCCGCCTTCAGACTCTTCAGAATTGTTCACCCCAAAATACTCACACGCGCGCGCGCCATCTTCAGGGCCGAGCACGGCATAGATCTCTTCCTGGGTCCAGACGTAAAACGCGCCCTCGCCCTCAGAAGTGTCCGCAGACTGCGCCGAATAGAACCCGCCCTCAGGGCTTGTCATCTCCCGAAGAACGTATTCAAGCGTCTCCTCAGCAATCTGACGATAGAGAGGCTTTTGGGTCGCCTGATACGCTTCAAGATACGTCCAGACGAGCAGAGCATTATCGTAGAGCATCTTCTCGAAGTGCGGGATGCGCCACTGGGCGTCTACCGTATAGCGGTGAAACCCTCCGCCAAGCTGATCGTAGATCCCGCCGCGAGCCATCTTTTCGAGAGAAAATTCGACGAGCTGCAGCGCATCGGGGTCTTGCGTGCGACGCCAATATCTCAGCAAGAAGCTTAGCTCCAAGCTATGAGGAAACTTGGGCGCGCCGCCAAAGCCCCCATGCTCGCGATCGAAGCTCTGCAGAGCGTACAAGTATGCTCGTTGCAGCAGCTCTGGGGCGAGCAGCCCGGCGCTGGGCTTGGGATGCTGCATCGCGTTCAGATATTGAGTCAACCGCTCCGCTTGCTCGGTGATCTTTTCGCGCTCCTTGCGATAGAGTTCGACAATAGCTTTGAGCACCGTGAGCAATCCTGGTCGGCCCCAGCGGTCTTCTGGGGGAAAGTACGTGCCCCCAAAGAACGGCTTTAAGTCTGGAGTGAGAAAGACCGTCAAGGGCCAACCACCCTGGCCCGTCAGGAGCTGCACCGCTGTCATATAGATCTCGTCAATATCCGGGCGCTCCTCACGGTCCACTTTGATGCTCACAAAGTGTTCATTGAGATAGTTTGCGATCTCCTCGTTCTCGAAGGACTCGCGTTCCATAACGTGACACCAGTGACATGCCGAATAGCCAATCGAGAGGAAGATGGGTTTATCTTCGCGTTGGGCTTTCTGGAGGGCTTCCGCACCCCAGGGGTACCAATCAACGGGATTATACGCGTGCTGGAGCAGATAGGGGCTGGTCTCGTTGATAAGCCGATTGGGGGTCATAGGGTCACTCCCTCTGAGAGATGCAACAGCTTACTCGTTTTTGGCGCCATGTGCAAGGGAGGGATTTGTTATAATGAGCTCTATCTATGGAGCTACCGACAGGAACCGTGACGTTTCTCTTTACGGATATCGAGGGCAGCTCGAAGCTGTGGGAGCAATACCCCGATGCGATGTCGGCGGCGCTCGCTCACCATAACACGCTGCTCCGTCAGGTGATCGAGGCACACCGGGGCTATATCTTTAAGCTTTGGGGCGATGCCGTCTACGCCGCGTTTGACACGGCAACAGATGCGCTTGCGGCTGCCATAGAAGCGCAACGAGAGCTTCTTCAACGCTCATGGGGAGAAGTAGGCTCCCTGCGGGTGCGCATGGCGCTGCACACCGGGACAGCCGAGGTGCGCGACGGCGACTATGTCGGCCCCACGCTCAACCGCTGCGCCCGATTGCTTTCCGCCGCCCACGGCGGTCAGATCTTGCTCTCAGCAGCCACGGAAGAACTCGTGCGCGATGCCCTCCCCCCTGGGGCCTCACTGCGCTCATTGGGCCAGCACCGTCTCAAAGACCTCCAACGCCCAGAGCATATCTTCCAAGTCGTCCACCCTGATCTGCCCACAGAGTTCTCCTCCCTGCGTACCCTTAACGCCGTGCCTAACAACCTCCCTATTCAGCTGACGAGCTTCATCGGGCGCGAGCGCGAGATGAAAGAAATCAAAGAGCTCCTCAAGCAAACCCGCCTGCTCACCTTGACGGGCTCCGGCGGCTGCGGCAAGACCCGCTTGGCCCTCCAAGTCGCCGCAGATCTCTTAGAAGAGTATCCCGATGGCGTGTGGTTCGTCGATCTTTCGGTGCTAGCGGACCCTGCGCTCGTCCCCTCGACAGTAGCCGCGACCTTGGGGATTCACGAAGAATCTGGGCGCTCAGCACTGACAACGCTCGCTGAGGCGCTCAAGCCTCGCACGCTCTTATTGATCTTAGATAACTGCGAGCATCTTGTCGGGGCGTGCGCGCAGCTGGCGGAGACGCTCCTGCGGGCCTGCCCCAACTTGCGGATCTTAGCAACCAGCCGGGAAGCCCTGGGCATCGCCGGCGAGGTCACATGGCGGGTGCCGTCGCTGTCGCTCCCCCAGCCCCACGAGCTCGCTCAGGCCGATTCACTCGCACGTATCACGCAGTACGAAGCTATACGGCTCTTCATCGAGCGCGCCGAAGCAGCGTCCTCCGAATTTCGCGTCACTCCTCAAAATATTCGGGCTATTGTGCAGATCTGCCAGCGGCTCGATGGGATCCCCTTGGCTATCGAGCTTGCCGCAGCGCGCGTCAAGGCGCTCTCGGTCGAACAGATCGCCTCACGGCTCGACGATCGCTTCCGATTGCTCACTGGGGGAAGCCGCACGGCCCTCCCCAGACAGCAGACCCTGCGCGCCATGATGGACTGGAGCTACGAGCTCCTCAACGAGCGCGAGCGCACGCTCTTCCGAAGGTTATCGGCGTTTGCCGGCGGGTTCACCCTCGAAGCCGCCGAAGCCATCTGCGCCGACGCTCAGATCCCCTCATCCGAAATTCTCGATCTCCTGACGAACTTAGTGAGCAAATCGCTCGTAGTCTTCCGTGACGAGGAGGCCCGCTATAGACTACTCGAGACCGTGAGACAGTATGCGCGGGACAAGCTCCTGGAGACGGGCGAGGCGGCGTGGGTGCGCGATCGCCACCGCGACTGGTTTTTGGCGTTTGCCGAGCGCGCGGAAAAAGCCCTCCAAGGGCCTGAGCAAGCCCTGTGGCTCAAGCGTCTCGAGACGGAACACGACAACCTTCGCGCGGCGTTGGAATGGTCGAGCACGACCCCTGAGATAGGGCTACGCTTAGCTAGCGTCCTGTGGCCCTTCTGGTACTTGCGAGGGTATGTGAGCGAGGGGCGGGAGTGGCTCAAGCAGTTTCTTGAGAGGGCTGTGAGCGCGCCCTCGCCCCTGCGGGCCAAAGCCCTCTACGGGGCGAGCATGCTCGCGCGCGCTCAGGACGACTACTCCCAGGCGACTGCGCTCCTCGAGGAGAGCCTAGCACTCTATCGCGCCGCAAAAGATTATCAAGGCATCGCCTTAGCTTTAGGGAATTTGGGGATCATCGCGTTTGCTCGTGGGGACTACGCCCGCGCGACTCGCCTGTTAGAAGAGAGCTTGGACCACTCGCGCAAGGCCGGTGACAAGGTCAGCATAGCTTCGGCGCTGAGCGAACTGGGCAACGTCGCCATGTACCAGGGCGACCTGACACGAGCTGAGAGGCTCTTAGAAGAGAGCTTAGCCTTGTCACGAGCAGCCCAAGATGATCAAGGGATAGCATTGGCGCTGCGGCGCCTCGGGGCCGTGCTCTTTCAGAAGGGCGAACATGCCAAAGCGAAAGCCCTCCTGCAAGAGAGCCTCGAGCTCTATCGGGGTTTGGGAGCGGTGCCGGGGCTGGCCTCGGTGCTCAATTCGTTGGGGATGGTCGCGTTGAGCGAAGGCGACCCACACCGTGCGGGCAAGCTGCTCCGTGAGAGCCTGGTCCAGTATCGGGATGTGGGGGACAAATGGCATATTGCGCTCTGTTTGGATCGGCTCGCGCGGGTGGCTGCGGCCCAGGGGGCCTGGGAGCGCACGGCGCGGCTCCTTGGTGCGGAAGAGGCCTTGCGCCAAACGATCGGAGCCCCTCTACCTCCCTCTGAACACCACGGGCGTGAGCAGACGCTCCAGCTCGCCCATGAGCATCTTGGGGAAGAGCTCTTTGCCGCTGCCTGGGCCGATGGCTACGCCATGAAGCTCGAAGATGCTATTGCCTACGCGCTCTCCGAAGGGTCGACATAATTTGCAGGCTCAATCACCCATACAGTACTATAAAAAAGTCATGGGCGTTCAAGAATTTATGCGAAAGATCTTCTCCCCACGAAGCCTTGTCGTCATCGGGGTCTCAGAGCGGCCGGACAATCTCGCGCGGTTCATCATCGCGAACTTACGGGCTTTTGGGTACAAGGGCGAGCTCTACGCGGTCGGGCGCCAGCCTGGGAAAGTCTATGATGTTCCCATCGTGCCATCGCTCGATGAAATTCCTGATGGGCTTGAGCTTGCGGTCATCCTCACGCCTGCGGAGACCATCCCCGCGCTTGTCGATACATGTGGGCGCAAGGGGATCACACAGATCGTGATAGAATCTGGGGGCTTTAGTGAATTCTCGGAGCGGGGCCGTCAGCTCGAAGAAGAGCTCAAACAGATTGCCACGCGCTGGGGCATTCGCTTCGTCGGCCCAAACTGCATCAGTGTGATCAATCTTGATGTTGGGCTCTGCCTCCCCTTCGCACCAGTTGCTCCCCAGAGCGCGCGGCGCGGGAGCGTCGCCGTCATCTCCCAGAGTGGGGGCATCTCTATCACATATCTCGATAAGCTCTCCGCGGCTGGAGTCGGCGTCAGCAAGGTGATCAGCATCGGCAATAAAGCTGACCTAGACGAGACGGATTATCTCGAATATCTCCTCGAAGACCCAGCGACAAAGATCCTCTGTTTGTATTTAGAGTCTCTTAGCGATGGGCGGCGCTTGCTCGAGCTGGCACGCTCGTCGCAGAAGCCCATCATTGTGCACAAGGCCAATCGCAGCCAAGCGAGCCAACAGATCGCGTTCTCCCACACTGCGGCGTTAGCCAGCGACGATCGCATTGTGACCGGGGCATTCCGCCAAGCGGGAATCGTGCGAGCCGAGAGTTTCAACGAAGCCGTCGCTCAAGCCCAAGGGCTGATCTTGCCCCCCGTTAGGGGCGATACGATGGTGATCATTTCGCGCTCAGGCGGTCACGCGGTCGTGGCCGCCGATGCTGCGGAACGCTACGGGTTTCGCCTTGCGAAGCTGCCACAGGATTTCACCCAAAAGATCCGGGCGCTCTTTCGCGCCGACGTCATCCGCCCAACCAACCCCATAGACTTGGGCACAATCTTTGACTTCGACCTCTACGCCCATATCGTTGAAGAGTGCTTGAAGATTCTTACTCCAGATGCCGTTGTGCTCATCAACACCTACAGCGCGTTGGAAGCGAAACGGGCGCGCAAGCTCGCCCACCGCGTCGAAGAGATTATGAAAGACTCGCACACGCCCATCGCTCTGTGCGTCTTTGCCCAAGGGGGTGAGGCGCAAGAGTTGCAGCGCGAGCTGAGTATTCCCGTCTTCACGGAGATCGAGTCGGCGATGTGCGGGCTAGCTGCGTCGCGAAGTTGGCATCAACGACGGCAGCGCCTCACGGTCTTCCCCCAAACAGTGCCATCGGCAAGAGCCTCGTTAGCCTTCTCTGGAGAAAGCGTTCTTACAGCTGATCGAGCGCTTCAACTCTGTCAAGAGTATGGGATTCCTACTGCGCCGTGGAAGGCCGTAGAGACCGCTGAGGCAGCGGTGCGCGCTGCAGAACAGCTCGGCTATCCCGTCGCGCTCAAAGTTCTCTCTTCTGAGATAGCGCACAAGACGGACGTCGGCGGTGTTGTGCTCAGTTTGTCGGGCCCAGAATCTGTACGGCGTGCAGCTCAGGCGCTTCTCGAGCGTTTCTCGGCGCGATTGCTCGTCCAGCGCATGATCCCTGAGGGACTGGAGCTGATCGTTGGGGGCAAGCGCGACCGCACCTTTGGGCCAGTCGTCATGGTCGGGCTTGGGGGAATTTTTACGGAGATATTTGACGATGTCGCATTTCGTGTGGCCCCGCTCACTTCTGAAGATGCCGAAGAGATGCTCACCGAGCTGCGCGGCCAAGCGATCTTGGGGAGAGCACGGGGTCGAGAGCCCATAGATCGTGCGGCGCTCGTCCAGACGATACTTACTATCTCGCGCCTGATCGCGGAGCACGAGCAGATCGCCGAATTTGAGATCAACCCGCTCATAGCACTGCCGTCGGGGGTGTGGGCTGTAGATGCCCGTGGGATAATGAGCTTATAGCCGACGCCAGCGCCCCCACAGCCATCCCATCGTCAAGATGCCTAGTCCGCCTACAAGCCAATCTACAATATCTGCGCTGCGCCCCGGCACCCACGCCTGATGGACTTCGTCCGTCAGTCCGTAGAGCCAGCAAAGCACGAGCACGCCCCAAAATCTTTGTCGCGTGCGGGGAGAGAACGCTTGCAATCCTAAGAGCGAGAGCAGCCCGTACTCGAAGAAGTGATAAGCTCTATCGGCGCCGGGTAATTCGATGAACGGCACTCCTGGGGGCAAAGGGCTATCAGAAAGCCAGAAGATCAACGCGGCATAACTGAGAAAAAGCACCCACCACAGGGCGCGGACGCTCATTTTTGCAGGGCTTTCGCCAGCTCGCTCTGCACCAGCGCCGTGATCCCCGTAGGATCGAGGGAGATCGTCTGGGTGCTGTCATCGTAAGCGATGAGCTCGGCGTAGCGCCCCCAGGTCACGGCGATCTCGAGCTGGCGCTCTGCCTCCTCACGATGAAACTTCGATTCCAACGCCTCCAACACGACGTCACGCGGCAGCTGATGGTTCTCCGCAGCCCAGAGCATCTCCAGCAGCCAACTGAAGAGGGGCAACCGTCGGATGCGGCTGCTGAAGATCTCCTTGCGCGCTTGGATGCTCGCCTCGGCGAACGCCAGCCCCAGCGGGGTCAGCTCGATATCCCCCTGAGCCACGGTGACAAACCCCAAGAGCTCTGCAGCGTCGGTCAAGGAAAGCAGCGCGTCGGAGCTGATGGCGAGCTCTTCGGGGAGCCGATAGAGATCGGCGCGGGATTGGGGCATCTCCGCTAAGCGCTCGAGGAGGCTCGCGAGCTTGTTTAAACTGATATCAGGGAGGGTACGCGGGCGGCCCGGCTCACTCAGCGCTGCTCCCAGCTCGATAGGCTCCGGCTGCGTTTGCCCCGCCAGCAGCGCATAGACGCGGTCTACGGCCTCGAGAAATCCCCGTGCTTTGCGTGAGCGCGGATGGGGAAAGTCCACTCCCAGATCGGCCACGATCCGCCCAGGATTCTTGTCCATCACGACAATGCGGTCCGCCATAAACACAGCTTCTTCGATATTGTGCGTGACCATCAAGATGGCGCGCGTGGGGATCTGCCCCCGCGTCCACAGCTCTAGGAGCTCGCCGCGGAGGGCTTCCGCGCTGAGTACATCGAGTGCTGAGAATGGCTCATCAAGACAGAGCAGCTCCGGCTCGACAGCCATAGCGCGCGCGAACCCGACCTTCTGACGCATTCCCCCAGAGAGCTCTCTGGGGTAAGCGTTCTCGAAGCCGTCCAACCCCACCCGATCGAGCAGCTCGATAGCTCGTTGCGCGCAGAGCCGCGGGGGCACCCCGCGCGCTTTGAGCGCGACCTCGACGTTCTCTTGCACCGTCAGCCACGGGAAGAGCGCGAACGTCTGAAAGACAATCGTCGCGTGAGGGTTGACCCCCGTCAGCGCCGTGCCGCGATAGAGCACTTCCCCGCCGGTGGGGCGCTGCAGCCCGGTAATAATCCGCAAGAGCGTGCTCTTGCCGCACCCCGACGGTCCCACCAGCGCCACAAACTCCCCTTCAGAGATCGTAAGATTAATATCCTCGATCGCTGTAAACTGCCGCGGCGGTGTCCCATAGACTTGCGTGACGTGTCGCAGCTCCAGTAAGGGCATAGTCTCACTCGAAACGATATTGCTCCTCAGCAAGACGATAGAGGCGTCGCCAGAAGAATCTATTGATCAAGACGACTGTCACGACCATGCTGAGCGTCGCCGCCAGCAATACGGGGTAATCTCCTGAGGTAGTCGCCCCAGCGATCACCGCACCGATCCCAAGGGTATGCACGGTTCGATCCCCAAATTCGATGTACTCAGCGACGATGCTGGCGTTCCAGGCGCCGCCGCTGGCTGTGATCGCCCCGGTGATAATATACGGAAAAAGCGCGGGCAAGACCAAGGTGCGCCAGCGCTCCCACGAACTGAG
>DAIPXV010000006.1:0-33109 GCA_036783095.1 Candidatus Bipolaricaulota bacterium | reverse complement strand
CTGGGGGCTCGTTGGGGTTGGGGCTTTCGGTCTCCGTAGGGATGGCGCTGGCCGCGAAGCTCGACAAGAAAGACTATAAGATTTACTGTCTCATCAGCGACGGGGAGTGCCAAGAGGGCCAGACGTGGGAGGCAGCTCAAGCCGCAGTGCACTATAGATTAGATAATCTGTGTGCGATGCTCGACCGGAATTTTACGCAGATAGACGGGCGCACCGAAGAGATTATGAAGATCGAGCCCATTGCCGAGAAATGGCGAGTCTTTGGGTGGAATACGCTAGAGATTGACGGGCACAACTACGAGCAGATCATCTCGGCTTTTGAGAAGTTCTTCCAGAATCAAGGGACAGGGCGTCCGACGATGATTGTTGCTCGCACTGTTATTGGGAAGGGCGTTTCATTTATGGAAGGGGACTATCACTGGCACCACGGTGCCCCAACGCCGCAGCAGCTGGAGCAGGCGCTCCGAGAGTTGGCATAAAATACGGAGCACCCCGAATGTTTTCGGAGGCCCTGTGGCCTAATACGTTCGACGCATCACCCTCGCTTTATGATGCACTTGCCCGGCCCGGTGTCAACTTCATAGATCATGGGCGAGCTGAAGCTCACCGAGCGATCTTCGATGACTACTGTCGTTTGTGTTCGGTACGTGCCAAAGGGGATGCGGGCCTTGAAGTTCCCCCGCACCAGGACTTTTCCGGATTCCCCAGGTCCTTGCGTACAGATGATAGTCGTCACTCCATCTCCGGCGCTGGGGTTACCCGCACGAATGATGAACGTATCGTTGCCGCCGCCACCACTAAGAGTGTCTATGCCGTATCGGCCATCAATGACATCATTTCCCAAGCCGCCATCTATGAAATCATCCATATCCCCAGCGATAATGATGTCGTTCCCGGCCTCACCGTGGATGGTGTCATCTCCTCCGTTCCCTATGATCCAATCATGGCCTGTTCCAGGAACGCCGCCGCGGCTGTCATCCCCGTAGATAATGTCATCACCAACAGTACCCGTGATCCGGTCATTGCCGCAGCCTAACTCTGGACAGGCGTTAGGACCATTCGTGAAATTCCCGTCTCCATCGCCACGAAGAATGACGCTGATGACGCTTGACCCCAGGGGATAGCAGACGTCCGGGCCTGAAATCCCTTCGGCATTGCTTGCGTAGCCACTGCATAGAGGCAAGGTACGCGTGAAGGTCACCGTCACGGCGCGGTTGCCGGTCATCCCCACCGTGCATGTTCTCTTGTCTTGGGAGACAGAGTCACAGCCGCTCCAGCTGCTGACTGTGGAGTCCCCATCGGGTGTCGCGGTCAGGGTTACTTGCGTATCTCGGACAAACGACGCAGAACAGACGGAGCCGCAATTGATCCCCGAGGGGCTACTGGTAACCGTGCCGCTGCCGGTGCCGCTTATGTTCACCGTAAGCACAGGTTTTTGCGTGAACGTCGCCGTAACGGACTTGTTCGCGTCCATCGTGATTTGACACGTGCCCGTGCCACTGCACGCGCCGCCCCAACTGCTGAAGGACCACCCAGAATCAGGGCTGGCTGTGAGTGTCACGGTTGTGTTCGTGGCAAACGAAGCCGAGCACGTGCCCCGGCAGTTATTGATCCCCGCTGGGTTGCTGCTGACGGAGCCATTCCCTGATACTGTCACGGTGAGCGTGAACGTAGCTGTCGTCGAAAACGTAACCGTGACAGTACGGTTGCTGTTCATAGTGACGGTGCACTGTCTGTTGTCTTGGGAGACGGAGTCGCAGCCACTCCAATTGCTGACGGTTGAGCCGCTGGCGGGTGTAGCAGTCAGAGCGACTACAGTACCGCGCGGGAATGTAGCTGTGCAGGTAGTGCCACAGTCAATTCCTTGAGGATTGCTGGTGACTGTGCCGCTCCCGGTGCCCGCCTTGGTAACGGTGAGCATGAAGTTCACTTGAGTCACGCCAACGCTTGATCCGACCACGAGAGCAAAAAAAGCTAAGCCGATTAACGCACACAACTTCCGAGATCCAATAGCCATAAGACCTCCTTTGGTAGAGCTCTTTTTAACAATTATGGTATAAAGCTCTTCCCATTGTCAAATCACCGATTGCTCAGCAGATACTATATATACTACACTCTCTTCACGCCGACTGTAATATTTATTACATTACCCTCGTTTGAGAATACATTGGCCTGGGCCGGCTACGATCTCGTAAGTGCCGCTGGTCACAGGGTCTTGCACGCGCACAACTGTTTCTCGAAACCGTCCGAAGGACCCCTTGAACTTGCCTCGCAACAAGACCCTCCCGATTTCAGAGGTCGCTTCAGTGCAATGGATTGTCTCGATAGCTCCTTCGTCAACGTCCCCAGCGCGTAGCAAGAACGTGTCGTTGCCCTCGCCTCCAAAGAGCGAGTCCGTTCCTGGCCCACCCTCAAGGAAGTCATCCCCAGGGCCCCCGTTGAGCTCATCGTCACCGGGGCCGCCGCGGAGTATGTCATTCCCTTCGCCACCATCCAGTTGATCAGCCCCCTCCTCGCCCTCGATCTTATCGTTATCAGGTCCCCCGTCCAGCACGTCATCGTCCAAGCCCCCAAGGAGAATATCGCGACCGGCTCCGCCTTCGAGAAGATCCATTCCCAGCCCGCCCTCAAGCCGATCATTGCCGTCGTTGCCATTCACTTGGTCGTCGCCATCTTGCCCGTAGATTTTGTCGTTGCCACTCTCCCCGTCTATGCTGTCGTTCCCCAGGCCACCGGTGATCCAATCGTGGCCAGTCAAGGCTATTCCTCCAAGCCCATCATCGCCAACGATGATGTCACCAAAATCGTTATCGCTCCCGATGATCTTGTCGCTGCCGCACTGCCCTGTACAAAAGTCTTCGCCATCTTCAAAGATCCCGTTGCCGTCCCCACGGATCGTGATGGTCTCCTCGGAAACGTCCTCTTCTTCATTGGGTCGGATGAGATCGTTTCCGGTAGTCCCCTCAACGTTTGTTGTATATCGAATTATGGCGGCACTGATGAGAATGCTGACAATGGCTCCCCCAATAACCCAGATAGCGAGTTTGCCGAGAATCTTCATGATTGCTCACCCTTTTCTGAAGCGCACGTAGCATGTGCCAGGCCCTGCGAGAACCCGTATCGTACCACCTGATGACGCATTAATGATGAGCTCCGTGTTCGGTTCCATAGGTCTTACGGGAATGCTGCCATCCCACCTAAACGCTCCCTGTTGCAGATAGATTATCCCTGATTCGGCGTGGTGCTCGGTGCAGAGGATCATCTCTTCGCTGTCCTTTGGGATGTCATCCGCTTGAAATTGAAAGATGTCATTGCCTAAGCCACCGATCAATTGATCGCTCCCCAGCCCCCCGTTGAGGATGTCGCTCCCTGGGCCACCATCCAGCTCGTCATCCCCTGGACCACCGATCAGGGTGTCGTTGTCTTCGTCTCCTAGTAAGAAGTCATTGCCTTCTTGACCAAGCAAGCGGTCTGAGCCAGGGCCTCCCTCAAGGATGTCATTCCCTTCACCGCCGTCGAGTAAATCCTTACCAGGACCGCCCTTCAGCACGTCACTCCCAGGACCACTGAAGAGTGCGTCATTCCCCGTCTCACCGTCTAAGAGATCATCGCCAGCCTGGCCGTAGATGCTATCACGCCCAGTCCTGATCTGCGCTTGGGGGTCTTCGTCACCACTATCTCCAGAGAGGGTATCACGCCCAGCAGTTCCTAGAATATTATCATTCCCGTACTGGCCAGCGGGACAGAGCGTTGGGCCGTTAGTAAAGTTGGTATCGCCATCACCGCGGATTACCACTCCTGAAGGCTCAGGAGCGGCCGGCCGGAATATATCGCTCTTGCACGTCCCCTCGACATTTGTGGAATATATAAAGACTTGAGCCACCACGAAGATAGCTACTGCAGAGACGCCAACCCCGCTTATTATTATTAAAAGGATTCGCCAACCTCCACGATGGGTGCTTTTTTTCATCTAGACCTCCTTTGAGCTGCCAGCCTAAAGCGCGTGCCCGATCTCACCTCACGATGATCGCTTCGGTTTTGCTCATGTATTTTATAGCGTTGAACGGTCCGAAGAAAGTAACGCTCGTTACATTGGTGTCACTTATTTACGAGTTTTTTCGAGTTCTTGCGCTTTTTTCGTGTGCGCGTCTTCGCAACGCTTCGGACGCGGCGACGTCGTGTATCTGAGCACTTTTTGCGTGCTACAATGAATTCATGGCTATCGGAAGCCCTCCGCCGCCCAATCGAGAGCGCCCCTATGGGGAGCTTTCCCACCACCCCGACGACGCACTCCCGCCCATTGGTATTCATCAAAACTAAATGTCCGATTCGAAAGTCCGGATGCCCTAAGAGCCTAGAAACAATCGCTGGTTCGTAGCTGGAGATCCATAAGTGCCGATCTCCAGCAGAAAAGTGCAGCGCCGTCTCGTTCTCTTTTGGGTCTACTGTAGGATCGGCACAGATTGGCTCGCCCCGATAGCGCCTACGAGTCTTATAAATCACGCTGATATATTACTCCAAAACTACAAAAAAGCAAATCTGAAGAGAATTTTAAGCATAATCCTTGATCAATCGTGCGCCGTATGTTAAAGTGGGGGACCGAAAGGGGGCCCTATGACGTTGTCGCGCCGCGATTTTCTAAAAATGAGCTGTGCCCTTGTGCTTGCAGCGCCGATGCTCTCGCGACAAGGGCGCGCCGCAGCTCAGACTCCAACAAGCGATTGGCCCATGTTCCGCCGCGATCTTCTGCACACCGGCCGCGCGATTAAGACCAGTAAGATCACAGCCCCCAAAGAGCGCTGGAGCGTCTTCACGCGCGGGCTCGTCGAATCGTCTGCCGCCGTGGGCGATATAGACGGCGACGGTGTGTTAGAAGTTGTCGTGGGCTCTTATGACGGCAATCTCTATGCGTATCACGGGCGCACGGGAGCCCTCAAGTGGCGCTACGAGACGAAGAATTGGGTCTACTCTTCCCCAGCGATCGCCGACGCTGACGGCGACGGCAGACTCGAGGTCGCCATCGGCTCCCAAGATAAGAGTTTTGCGCTCTTAGACGGGCGCACTGGCCGCCCCAAGTGGGTCTTTCTCACCGAAGATGGCATTCTCTCCTCCCCGGCGATCGCCGATATTGATGGCGACGGCAGGATGGAGATCGTCGTTGGCTCGGAGCGCGTCTACGCGTTCGACGGCCGCACTGGCGATGTAAAATGGAAGTTTCTCCCTGACTTTCCCGCGCGCTCTTCCCCCGCCATCGCAGATATTGACGGCGACGGCAAAGTAGAGATCGTCATCGGCTCATTAGATGGGAAGCTCTATGCGCTTGACGGGCGCCTAGGTACAGCGAAGTGGGCCTTCGATACGGGAGGCCCAGTCGAGTCATCGCCAACTATCGGCGACCTCGATGGCGACGGCAAGCTCGAGATCGCTGTGGGGTCGAGCAAGCGCGGCGTCTTTTGTATTGACGGGCGCACCGGCCAGAAGCGATGGTTCGTTGAAGCGAATAGAGAGCGCATCCCGTCGTCACCGGCGATCGGCGATCTCGATGGCGATGGCAAACTCGAAGTCGCTATCGGGATCAACGACCAGAGAGTGCTCGCGCTCGCGGGCCCAGACGGAAAAGTGAAATGGAGTTTTTCTACCAATGATCTTGTCGAGTCCTCCCCCGCGATCGCTGACATTGATGGCGATGGCAAGCTCGAAGTCTTGGTCGGCTCGCACGACGGGAATCTCTACTGTTTAGACGGGCGCAGCGGGGCGCGCAAGTGGGCCTATCGTCCCAGAGCTGCGGCGCAGTTCTTCTCCTCACCAACTCTTGCCGATCTCGATGGCGATGGGCTTTTAGAGATCATCATCGGGAACAACAACAGTGGGCTTTACGTGCTGGGCGCGTGAGGATGCGCCACGCGAATGCGCCGCCTCTGATCGGGCAAAAGCTCTATAAAGATGCGCCAGCACCTAGGGGGTAAGAGTTGCTCCGTCTTCTCTCCCCACTCGATGACCGTCACGCCCTCGGAGCACACCGTCTCCTCAAAGCCGATCTCGCGCAGCTCATTAAGATTTTGGATTCTGTAAGCGTCGAAGTGATAGAGCGGGAGTTTCCCATGATACGCGCGCATCAGGATAAACGTGGGCGAGAGGACTCGCTCGGTGATTCCCAATCCCTCGGCTAGCCCCTGCACAAATGTGGTCTTCCCTACCCCAAGCTCCCCTATGAGCAATACGCAATCGCCGGGTTGGAGTTCTGAGGCGAGCTGTGCGGCGATGCGTCGCGTCTCCTCCGCGCTCGCGGAGATAAATTCACGCGTGTTTATCTGCCACACACGAGGCGGCATACGATTCGGGCTTGGTCTTGACGGGGAAGCCGCTGGCCATGATCATCCCCACGACTTCATCTATAAGCTCGCGGGTGCGCCCGTTGCGGCCAACATCCACGTGAATCTCTAAGTTATAGTCGAGCAGCGTGCGCCGCTCCAGCTCCTCCATGAGGGCCTTGGCCAGCTCGAAGCTAAGAAACGCTTCACGATAGATCTTCTGGCGCAGCGTATAGATATTTCGCTCGCGGATGCGCTTCCAGAAGTACCGTCCGCCCTTGCCCACTCGGTGGATAATGATAGCCGTGACGAAATCCATCTCGCCGGGGCTGGAGTGGGAATCGCTGCCCACCATGATCTCGTAGCGCGTGTCGGGATCTTCCTCCATGATGCGCACTATTTCATCGACGACTTGGTCGAAGGTGAGCCGGCCCATCGTTGGGCTGTAAAATCGCGCCGTCCTGAACATATGCTCTCACAAAGAGATTATATCGAATCTGAGGAGGCGCTACAAAGCTGGGAGGAGGCAGGGAGGGAAGGCGGGAGGGGTTGGTCCCGCCTTCCCGGGGAATGAGGTTAGCAACCACCGGCCATAGGAGCGACCCGGAGGAGGGCGCCCCTACGACCGCAGAAGGAACCTAGGTTTCCCTCGCCCCTGGGGACTCGAACCCCGGCCAAGTCCAGACTGGGGAAAAATCCGCGCCGAAGGAGGTTGGCAGGAGCGACGCGGCAAAACCCTGGTCCGTCGGGCCGTAAACCCGCTCCCTTGGCTGGCACCATGCCACGGACTCTGCTCTGTCGGTCCCTTCTGTGAGCGATCATCGCTGACTACTCTATCCCCTTTCCCGCGGGAGCCCAAGGACCCCCGTCTATTCCCCTAAGAGATTTCGTCAGATACTATAGTGTCTGGTGTCCCCTCCATCACCGGACGAACTTCTCGTAGAGTTTAGCGCCCTCAAGGTCGAAGATCCGTGACCCCAACGTGAAAATTCTGTGGAAACTACGGGGGTGGCAGCTCCGAGACCTCCCAATAGTCGAGCACAGTGTTGATCACTTTAATGAATTCTGTGGTGCTTGGGGGCTTGGGGATGTAGCCACTCGCCCCAGAGTCATACGCCTTGACGATGTCTTCCTCGCGCTTGGAGACGGTCAGGACGATCACAGGGATGCGCTTTAAGCTTGGGTCCTGGCGGATCTCTGCCAAGACCTCATGGCCGCTGATCTTGGGGAGGTTAAGGTCCAAGAAGATGAGATCGGGCCGGGGGGCATCGGCGAACTTCCCCTTGCGGCGTAGAAAGTCGAGCGCTTCCTGCCCATCTTGCACTACATACAGATCGCTCTGGACGTTGCCCTTCTTCAGCGAGCGCTCCGCGATCTTCACGTCATCGGGGTTGTCCTCGACTAAGAGAATTTTTAGCTTTCTGTTGCGCATAGCTCACCTCAGCGTGCTCACCGCTTCTTTGATATTCCCATTGGTGCTGGGGGAGAAACGCGGGTTGGGCAGCGTGAAATAGAACGTGCTCCCCTCGCCAACCTTCGACTCCACCCAGATCCGCCCGCCATATTCTTCTACGATCCGTTTGCAGATAGTCAGACCTGCTCCCGTGCTCTCGTAGTCGTCCCCGCGCGGGTTGAGCCGCTCGAAGAGCTCGAAGATCTTCTCTAAATATTGCTCCTCGATACCGATCCCGTTGTCCCGCACGTAAAACTTATAAAATCCCCCTTGTTGACTCCACCCAATCTCGATGCGCTTGTTGGGCTTATCGTTGTATTTGATCGCATTGGATATGAGATTCCCGAAGAGCTCGACCATGCGAGTTCTATTAGCAATGATGATGGGCATCGTCTTGGGGAGGCGTAGCTCAACGTTCTCCAGTCGAGCTTTCATATCTTCTTTGATTTGTTCGAAGACCTCGCTCAGATAGACTTTCTCTAATGTCTCCGGGCGCGTCCCGATGCTGCTCAGCCGCAAGAGATCCTCAATGAGATTGCGCATGCGCAGGCTCGCTCGATTGATTCTATGGAGATAATCTTTGCCCTCGTCGTCGAGCTTGTCGGCGTAGTCTTCTAAGAGATACTGACTGAAAGCGGACATCGTTCGGAGGGGCTCTTTGAGGTCATGGGAGACGACGCGGGTGAACTCCTCGAGTTGGCGGTTCTTCTCCTCTAAGCGTTGTGTCTTCTCTTGTAAGCTCTGCTCCAGGCGCTTCTTCTCTGTAATATCAATGAAGTGATCGATGCGCCCGCCCTTGTAGCGTTCCGTGGAGACGGGGAGGCTGCGGTACTCTAAGATCCGTTCCGTATCGCCCTTTTGGACGGTGAAGATGAACGGCTCGGCAGATCCCATCGTGATTCTCTCGAAGTCCTCGGGATGAGCGAGGACGCGCTTGGTCCCCCACAGGGCTCTTCTCACCTCGCGCCCGATCATCTCGTCCCGATCGACATCGAAGAAGCGCTCCAGCGTGCGATTGGCCCAGATGACCCTGTGATCTTTGTCTAAGAGCAAGATCCCTGTGTCAAGAGTATCTATGGCATCTTCGATGAGATAGCGATAGCGCGCTTGGGCCTCGCGCACCTTGTTTTCTAATTCCGCGAGAGCCGACAGATCGCGCATCTCCAAGAATAAGCGAGCGAGACGCGACTGCTCGGTGCGCACCAGCTTGAACTCAACGGGGATCACTTCCTTGCGTTGGGAGATGGTGCGCAGCTTGGTTGGGCCGGCCTCGCCGCGCAGCGACGCGCACGAAAGCTCCTCGCGGAAGCGCGCTTGATCATCGGGATGGATGAACTCCCAGATCCGCCGCGGCGAACCGAAGACCTCCCCAGCGCGATCGTTGCCCTCAAGAATCTGCCCCTCAGCGTCAATGATATACGCGAAGTTCAAGGAGCGCTTGAAGAGCTGGTGCTCTTCGGATCGGATCTTCTTGTGGGGATTGGGATTTTTCCAGCGGCGCCACAGCTCCGCTCCGCCCCCGATGGCCAGATAGCCCAGAGCAGCCACAAGCAGCATCTTGGTGTTTGGGACGAAGGGGATGGAGAAGATAAAGCTTGCGATCCCGCTGAGAGCTCCTCCGACGATCCCAAAAAAGAAGCTGCTGGCAAGCACGGGTATGCCGAGCACGGCGAGCACCTCAATTCCCCGAAGCTCTCCCAGTCCCAATAAGAAAAAGACAGCTATACTATAGAGAACCAGCACAACCACGATCCGTGTGAGCCCACTCATAAATGCCTTGCGCTTGAGGCTGCTGTTGAGTCTACTTCCCGCGGGGTGCTGGGGAAAGGACACCTGTCCCATGCCAAGGCGAAGGTTGACCCCTCAGATGATTAAGTTATCGCTGAGGCGGAAGGGGAAGGGCTCGGCCATCGCTTCGAGCGATTTTTGGTCGAGCACGGTGACCTTGCGGTCGTCCACGGCGATCACGCCGCGCTCCTCCAGCTCCCCCAAGGTGCGGATCGCGGTCTTGGAGCTCACTCCGGCCATCTCGGCCAGCTCGGTGCGCGACAGCTCGATCCCGCTCTCCCCAAGCTTTAAGATGATGCGCGCCAGCCGCTCCTTGCTCCCGTTGTAGCTGCGCTCAGCCAATTTGCACTGAAACGCTTTCAGCTCCTCACTGAGCTTCTCAAAGAGCCGGAAGACCACTGGAGGATGGCGAATGAGGAAATCGAAGAACTCTCCGCGCTCCACAAACCCTACGACCGTCTTGTTGAGGGTCCTCGCATACGCGATGTGCACGCCCTTATCAAAGAGCGTCGTCTCCCCGATGATCTCGCCGGGGCCAACTAATTTTAAGATTTGCTTTTTGCCCCCCAGCGTGCGCTTGACGAGCTTCACGTGCCCTTCGAAGACCAGATAGAACCCGAACGCCGGTGCACCCTCTTGGAAGATAACCTCGCCGCGGCCGTACTTGATCTTGCGGATCTTGCTCTCCAGCTCGCTGAGGTCCTTGGGGCTGAGATCCGCGAAGATCTTAAAATCTTTGAGCTCAACCATCCCTCTCACCACCGTGTGATAGTATTATAAGCACTCTCTTCCTTGCCGTCAATTAGCGCGACACCTCGATGGGCGCTTCCTCCTTGGCCACGGCCAGCACGATGCTCGTGTTGGTCCGCTCGATAGCCGGATGGCTTAAGAGTCTTTTGATCTCGCGGTTCATGCTCTCTTGGTCGGGGAACTTCCCAATGACTAAGATATCGAACTCCCCGGTGATCTCGTAGACGTGGGTGAGGTGCTCGTCGTTCTTCTGGAGCTCCGCGACGATGGAGGGGATTTGGTTCCCCCGGGCTTTAATAAGGGTGACGGTCGTGATGGGGTAGCCCAATTTCGCATAGTCTACTAATGCTTTATAGCCGCGGATGACCCCTTGGAGCTCGAGCTCCCGCAGTCTATGGCTGACGGTGGCCGTCGAGACCCGCAGATGGCGAGCGATCTGGCGCAGGCTTGCTCGCCCGTCCTTCTGCAGATATTCTACAATGCGTCGGTCGAGATCTTTATACATACTTAGGGAACGACAGCCGCCTCTCCCGCAGGGGACGGACTTCGGTCATATTCTAGCACAGAGCACCCCCCGCGTGCAAGCTTGACGCCCTTCCCCAATCTTGTTATGATCAAATGATTCCATATGGACGATCGAGTCACGATTCCCAAGCTGCGTGCCATGAAGGAGTCCGGTGAGAAGATCACTATGTTGACGGCCTACGATTGGCCGACCGCATTACTGTTAGACCGGGCAGGGATTGACGTGCTCTTAGTAGGCGATTCCGTGGGGAACAACATCTTGGGGTATGAGAGCACGATCCCCGTCACCATGGACGAGATGATCCATCACACGAAGGCGGTGCGGCGCGGGGTCAAGCGCGCGTTACTTGTTGGGGACATGCCCTTTCTGTCGTATCAAGTCTCGGCGGAGCAGGCGCTGGCGAACGCGGGGCGGTTTCTCAAGGAGGGTGGCGCAGAAGCGGTGAAACTTGAGGGCGGGGCCGAGATGGCCGATCTTATCAATCTCTTGGTGCGGCGCGGCATCCCCGTGATGGGCCACATCGGGCTGACGCCCCAGCGCGCGGCGCAGCTTGGTGGGCTCAAAGTGCAAGGGCGCGACGAGGAGACCGCGCAGAAGCTGCTCAATGATGCGAAGATCTTAGAAGAAGCTGGAATCTTCTCATTGGTGCTGGAGGCGGTCCCGTGGGCCCTCGCCAAGCTCATCACCGAGCGCGTGAAGATCCCCACGATCGGGATTGGTGCTGGGCCGTACTGCGATGGGCAAGTGCTGGTCGTCACGGATATGATCGGGCTTTCTCTAGGGATCTCCCCCAAATTCTCCAAGCGCTACGCGAATGTAGCTGCCGAGATCGAGCGCGCGGCCAAAGAATTCTCAAGCGAAGTGAAATCCGGGAAATTCCCCACGATCGAGGAGCACAGCTTCAAGATTAGTGAAGAAGTTCTGAAGAAGCTTCAATGAAGACTGTTATCGTTGGAGCAGGGGCGTTGGGGAGTCTCTTTGGGGGGCTGCTGGCGCGGGCCGGCGTCGAGGTCTCTCTCTATAACCCATCGAATGTCGAGCATATGCAGGCGATCGCGCGCGAGGGGCTACGCATCGAGCGCGACGGGGAGAGTTTTCAGATCGCTCTCGAAGCGCGGACGACCCCAGAGGCGCTCGCTCAAGCCGACTGGGTGGGGATCTTCGTCAAGGCGCATCAGACGGCGCGCGCCATGGCCGAGATCGGCCCGCAGATCTCCCAGCGGGCGTGGGTGTTCAGCCTGCAGAACGGGGTGGGGATGGAGAGCGAGATCTTAAAGTTTATTCCGAAAGAGCGCTTTGTGCGCGGGGTGACTTCCCAAGGGGCGACGCTGCTTGGGCCGGGGCGGGTGCGCTGGGCCGGCGTGGGACCCACCAAGCTTGGTCGCTGGGAAGGCCCAAACACTTCCGAGCTCGAAGCGCTGAGAGAGCATTTATGTCGCGCGGGGATCGAGACCGAACTTTCTGAGAGCATTGAGCGTCTGCTCTGGGAGAAGCTGTTGATCAACTGCGCGATCAACCCGCTGACGGCCCTCTTCGACCGGCCCAACGGCGCGGTGATCGAAGATACGCAGCTGCGCGAGATCGCGCGGGAGGTCGTGCGCGAGACCCTGCGGGTGGCGCGAGCGCACGGGGTTGTACTCAGCGACGAGGAGGCCATCGAGCGCGTTGAGACCGTAGCTTCCAAGACCGCGCGAAATATCTCAAGTATGCTGCAGGACGTGCGTCGTGGCCGGCCCACGGAGATTGACTATATCAATGGGGCGGTGGTGCGGGAGGGCCAGCGATTGGGGATCCCGACACCGCTCAATCTGCTGTTGACAAAGCTTCTCAAGGAGAGATCGCAGTGAGAGCTACAAAAGAAGTGAAGAGCCCTACTCAAGTGATCGTGCGTGTGGAGGTCCCAGCAGAGCGGGTGAGCCAGAAAGTAGAGGAGCTTTTCCGCCGCGCCAGTCGAGAGATTCATCTCCCTGGCTTTCGCCCAGGACACGTCCCGCGCGCTGTGCTGGAAGCCCGCTTTGGAAAAGATTTTCTCAACGAAGACGCCCAAGCAGAACTGATCGAAGAATATCTGCCTCAAGCGCTCCAACAGTTGCAGCTCCGCCCGGTCAGTCCACCCCAAACGAAGCCGGGGGAGTTCGACCCCCAGAAAGATTTTACGTTTGAAGCCGAGATCGAAGTCCTCCCCGAAGTCACAGTACAGAGCTATACGGATATCGAGATCGAAGATGAGCCAGTGCAGCCGGTGGCAGACTCGGATATAGACGCTGTCTTGGAGCGTCTCCGTCTTGAGCACGCGACGCTCCTGCCCAAGAGCGAGAGGAGCGATCTTGTAGAAGCCGGGGATATTGTTGAGGTGAAGATCGCTGACGAAGAAGAGGTGCGGGAGTGGCAAGCGACTGCCGGAGAGCTGACGGAGCAGCTCATCGGCCATCGAGTCGGCGAGAGCGTGTTGCTGCGGACCGACGACGGCCAAGAGCTGCGGGTGCGCATTGAGGGCGTCAAGCTCCTCGAGAAGCCTGACCTTGAGGAGCTCGCCAAGACTTTAGGGCATGAAGACGTCGCGGCGCTGCGTGCCAAGGTCCGTCGCGATCTTGAGGAGAGCCGAGCGCGTCGTCGCGAGCGCGCGCTGAAGCTCAAGATCTTAGATGCGATCGTGGCGCGGACGCCCCTAGAGCTTCCTGCGCGCTTCGTCGAATCTTTAGTAGCGCAGGAGCTGGAGCGCCTCGCGGAGCGCGGGCTGCCGGAGCCCTCGGCAGAAGATGTGGCTAAGCTCAAAAGCGCTCTGGAGCAGCGCCTCAAGCGCGAGCTCGTTCTAGAAGCGATCAAGAAGCAAGAGGGCCTTGCCCTCAGCGACGCGGACTTTGAGAAATCCTTAGAAGAGGAAGCACGCCAGCGCGAGATGAAGCCCATCAAGCTGCGGGCGCTGCTGGAGCGCGAGGGCCAGCTCCAGAGCTTCCGCGACGACCTCGAAGACGAGCGCGTCTTGCAATTCCTCTACGAAAAAGCGAAAATTATCCCAAGGAGTCGTGAGCGGCTATGAACGATCAAATTCAAATCCCTATCGTCATTGATCGCACCGGCCAATACGAGCGCGTCTACGATATCTATTCGCGGTTGCTTGAGGATCGCATCATCTTCTTGCAAGGGATTATTAACGATTATGTGGCCAATCTCGTGGTGGCCCAGATGCTCTTTCTCGAGTCCAAAGACCCGGAGAAAGATATTAATCTCTACATCAACACGCCTGGGGGTAGCACCACGGCGGGGCTGGCGATCTACGACACGATGCAATATGTGCGGTGCGATGTGCGCACGATCTGTGTGGGGTCGGCGTTTTCTATGGGGGCGGTGCTCTTAGCCGCGGGGACGAAGGGCAAGAGATTCTCTCTGCCCAACGCGCGCATTATGATCCATCAGCCGTGGGGTGGGGTGCAGGGGCAGGCCGCGGACATCAAGATCCACGCGGAAGAGATCCTCAGGATGCGCGATCAAATCAATAAAATCCTCGCGGAGCACACGGGGCAGCCCCTGGAGCGCATCGAGCGCGACACCGATAGAGACTTCTTCATGAGCCCCGAGGACGCCAAGAACTATCACTTGATTGACGAAGTGATCAAGACGCGTCGCAGCGCGAGGTTCTGACCCCCCTATGGGGCACTTCGGGGGGATGATGGGCACGCCTTCGAAAGCCCGTCGTTTATAGTTAGTGGCGGGATGGTCGGGTCTTGCGCCGCTCAAGTTCTTCTTTGAGCCTCTCAGCAACCCACATGCGCACCAACGTTGCGGAGGGGATCTGTTTCTCTCGCGCCACCGCGGCCAACAGATCTACAGTCTTAGCGTCTAAACGCAAGGAGATGACTTTCTTCTGGGGCTTGACGAAGACTGGCTCGCGCACCCGCTCGAATTCATCCCAATAATCCACAAAAGAGTGGGTATCCCAGAACTTGGCCTCTTCTTCAATGTCTTTGAATTTCGGCAATCGAGATTTCATAGACGCACCTCCCGTTGGTAGCGCCGA
Organism: Candidatus Bipolaricaulota bacterium; assembly: GCA_036783095.1. Classification (GTDB taxonomy): domain Bacteria; phylum Bipolaricaulota; class Bipolaricaulia; order RBG-16-55-9; family DRXL01; genus JANXCC01. The sequence goes on along the minus strand of DAIPXV010000006.1, from coordinate 18,263 downwards.
CGCTCTTTCTTATCCATCGGGCGAGCAGTGACCACATACCCTTTCGACTTGCACACCCGATCTACTGCCACGAAGAGATACCGTCCGGCAACAGTCTGCCCCAAGACAATGTACCGCGTTCCACGCTTAAAGACAAGTGACCGGGGATTGAAGCAGACCTCTTCGACTTCCTGTGCCGTCACGTGGTGCCGAGCAATATGCTCTACAGAACGCTTATCCCAAAGCAACTCCCTGATCAGCAGGGGGCGCATGAGTCAACTCTTCCGTGCCTTCCGTGATTCTACGGACACGTGGGAGGCATGATAGGCAAGGCAAAGCGCGTCGAGACCCCTAGCACGCCCTCGGAAGTCCCGTCGTTATCTACATCTACGGAGAGCATCATAATCCATGGGCCGCGCAGGTCTCCCGACGCCAGAAAGAGAATAGTACCCGTTTGCTTCCCCCCTTGGGGCTGGCCGTTGCGCGTGACTTGAAGATCTACAATAGCCTGCACGCGGATCTCGACGAACGGCTCAGGGCTGCTGCAGAACGCTGTCGCGTGGGCCGTGACGAGCCTGGGCTGCCCAGTGATCTCATAGACGGGATCAAGCCCCATCTCAAACTTTCCGTTCTCGTCGGCGTCTACGAGATAGTGGGCAGAGAAGAAATCCGTCTTGTTGGGGAGATTGTAGAGTTCGAGCCGCCATTGGCCAAGGGCTGCGTGCAGATCAGAAGCCGTGACGTCGCCTTGGGCCGAGAGAATCCTGACGATCTCGTGGGTGAAGACGATTTGGGCCTGAGCGCTCAGGAAGGCTATCGCTACGCCGACCAGCAGAGCACAGAGTATGCGTCGCATAGCTGTTCCTCCTTTGTGTGAGTATCTTACTCTGCTGGCGGCGCTCCGTCAAATCTTCTGTCCTTACCTCCATCCCCTCTCCCCTCTGAGGGAGAGGGGGCAGGGGTGAGGGGAAAAACGAACCGGCCCCGGGGGGTGTCCCCCAGGGCCGGGCCAACTCCGTCCAAGAGCCCTTCTTCAGCTCACTAGAACTTGAAGTTGAGGCTGAAGACCTGGGCTCGCAGGAAGTTCACGTTGAGAATCGTCCCGCTGTTGACCGTGACGTTGCCAATCTTCCACGACAGGTCGATGATGGCCTCCCGGAAGTCGGAGAAGAGATTTCCCAACACCAGGCTGATGTTGATGGCCATATCGCCCACGGTCCCGGACAGGGTGAGCGCGTGATAGCGCAAGCCGGAGCCGAAGAGGTTGCAGACCGTCTCTTCGTTACAGAAGGCGATGATGCTGACGACCTTCATCCCCGGCGGATCGAAGACCGAGATCAACTGGCTCCAGTACAGATTGAACGCGCCGGTGTAGGTCGGCCAGATGTAGCCCACCACGGTCATCGAGATGTCGCCGACCTTCAAGCTCGTGGTGAAGACATCGGAGGACATGGTGAGGTCTGGCCCGGCGATGTTGATGGTGTTGTTGATCTCCAGGTTGAGCGGAGCGAGCTTGAAGTTCTGGGTCAGCTCGACGAAGCGCAACCCGGCGGGAGCCTCAAAGAACTCGAACTCCAACCGCGCGCCCCAGGTGATCCCGGCGAGCTTGAGGTTGCGGATGAAGAGCTTCTCCTCGTAGAAGGCGAAGACGTTCTCGACCTTGCCGCCGCGCACGATCTCCAGCGGCTTACACTCGGCGAAGCACTCCACCCCTTGGCGGGCGCCAAGCCACGATTCGCCGCGGATGGTGATGCCGCTGACGGTCTGGCCCTCAACGCTGGCCACGATGCCCATGCGCCAGGCGGGCGTGGTGGCGCTGCCGATGTTGGCGAACAGGCCGCGCAGCCCGATGGTCAACCCCGCCAGCGACAGCGACAGCTCCGAGACCTTCTTGCGGAAGGTCAAGGGCTGGCCTAGCGGGTCAGTAGCTTGCGCTTCCATGATCCCCGCTAGGTAGAGGTTGCGCAGCGCTGGGTGCAGGTACCCATAGACGAAGTCCGTCCCTTCTACCAGCATGTAGAAGTAGTGTTCCGCCTGGGCGAGAGGATCGAGCTCAGGATCATAGGGGCAGCGCGGCAAGCCGGTGTCCAACGGCACCGTCTGGTCATCAACGATGGCTGGATCGGCGGTGTTGACGCAGTAGGCCGGCAGCCCCAGGGCATCGCGAATCGCGCGGATCTCGATGATATTGGGCGCGAAGATGAACTGGGACTTGGCCACCAAGGCGCCGATCGTGCCGGTGAAGACGAACGCCTGATACTCCAGCCCGCGGAACGTGAAGACCGAGACGCTGGTGATGTCCACGCCGCTGACCGAGAGCGTCAGCAGCAGGTCCAGCTCCAGCTTCACGTCAATCTTATCGATCTTTGTCCCTGTCGGAGCATAATAGAGGGCAGACGGCCTAAAGACGATATCCAACGTTGCGGAACCGCTGACCGGAGCGGCTTGGGCAGACCAGCCTGCTGCGGCCACGGCCAGTGCCGCTACGATTGTCATGAGTCTTCTAAACATTGACAGAACCTCCTTTTTCTCGGTTTTTCACACGCGCCTTAGAACTTCAGCTCGATGGTGAACTGCTGGTACGCCAGCTCCACACGGGTGCCGTCGAACACATCGACGCCTGGGAGGTTGTTCCACGAGTTCCGATCGGCCTGCATGTTGCGGAACGCCGTGCTGCTGGAGATGGTCACCGGCCCCAGCGTCCACTTCGCATCCACCCCGAACCCGTACAGGTTCTTCAGCAGGCTGCCCCACATGTCCGCGTAGACGTACACGGTCATGTCCCCGACCTCGAAGAGCAGGTCATAGTACACTTCGATGAACGGGCTGGGCGTGCCGTAGTTGAGGAAGTTGGGGATGTTGCACGCGCCACCGACCCCGGCGAACGCATCCGGGTCGCAGGTGAGCAAGGTGATAGAAGCTTTCGCGCCCGGCGCATCGAACTCCGCGTAGATCTGGGTCAACAGGCTCTCCCACGCGCCGATGGCGTTAGGGCGGAAGTCCCAGCGGATGAAGCCGCTCGCTTCGCCGAAGGAGGCGTTGAACCAGATCTGATCGCGCAGGAAGCGCTCGAACCCACGGTCAAACCGCGCGATGTTCGTCACGGTGATCCCCAGCGGGGTGATGCGCGGCGTGGACGTGGCGATGGCCACGAAGGTCGGCTGGCGCGCGTCTGCCGCGGCGCCGGCAAGCTGCATCTCCACAACGATTTGGTGCGTGAGGCCCGCGAGCTTCAGCCCGGTGATGTAGAGCTTCTCCTCTTCGGGCTGGAAGCCGGGGACGACGATGCCGCCGGTGGCCGGGTAGGGCGTGAAGATGAACCCGCCCTGGGTGCCCAGGCGCTGATTGGGCTTGCACTCGCCGAAGCACTCGAAGCCCTGGCGCGCGCCGACCCAGGTCTCGCTGCGCACGTCAATGCCGCTGACGGTCTTGCCCTGGAGGATGAGCACCGTGCCCACGGTGAAGTTCGGCGCGGCAACCGTGCCGAAGTTGGCGAACAAGGCGCGCAGGCCCAGCGTCAGCCCGGCGATCGAGAGCGTCACTTCCGCGGCCTTCTTGCGGAAGGTCAGCGGCTGATCGAGCATCGAGCCGGCTACGTTCGGGTTGGGGGTGTGCCAGGCATCGAACTGGCCATCGGCCCAGCGGCCGACGATCAAGTTCGCGATGGGCGAATAGCCCAGGATGAGCATGTTGCCCCAGCTGTTGTAGCCGTAGATTGGGTCGAGGACGCCCGCGCCGGAAGCACCGACTATTACGTTAACGCAGTTATTTATATTGAATATGCCCGATGCGTTACCGTAGTCATCGGGCGCGGACCGGCTGAGACAATAGTAGCGGGTGCCGGCGCCGGAGCGGACCTCCTCGAACTCCAAGATGTTGGGCGCGAAGACCATCGCGGTCTCGAAGACCATCGCGCCCACGGTGGCCTTGGCCCAGAAGATCTGGGCCTCCACGCCCTTGAAGGTGAACGAGGTGCTGCTGGTCAGCTCCAGGCCGCTGATGGACATCGTGAGCAACAGATCGGCCTCAAACTTGACCAAGATCCGGTCAATCTTGTTGATCGGATCTTCCACGGGGCAAATGATCTCTAAAGTGTCAGGATCAACCGTACAATCCTGCTGCGGGAAGAAGACGACGTCGAAGGAGAAGCTCCCCGTGATCGGGGCCGCAGCGGCCGTCCACGAGAGTGCCCCAGCCACAAGCAACGCTAGCGCACTGGCCAGAACTGTGATTCTTCTAAACATTGACGAAACCTCCTTTTTCTGGTTTTACACGCCGTCCGTTAGAACTTGGTGTTCATGCTGAACGCGATGCCACCAAGCAGGTCGGTCAGGATCACGGCCGAGAACTGTATCGAGACCGGCTCGAACGCGAAGCCCATGTCCACATCGAGCTCGGCGAAGTCGCCCAGGAGGCCGCCGTCGAAGACGATGGTGGCCGCGAGGCTCACCGGTCCGACCGTGCCCGAGATGCTCAGGTCATGCTCGATCACGGGCGGCAGAGTGGGGCCACCACCCAAGGGGCCGCAGTAGACCGGGTTGGTGCAGAAGACGATGTCGCTGGTCACGGTCAGCCCGGGCGGATCGAAGGTGGTGATGAACTCGCTGAGGCCCGGCTCAAACGACCAGGAGCCGTTGTTGCGCCAGATGAAGATCCCCAGGACCGAGGCATCGCCGGCCTTCAGCCCCACGCTGGTGATGTTGCTGATCAGGTCGAAGTTGCCGTTCCATCTCCAGCTCGTCTGGACGTTGAGCTTCCACGGCGTGAAGACGTACGTCTGGGTCAACTCCATGTAGCACAGCGGGTTGGTAATGGTCATGACGTCGCCCGTTGTGTCATAGGGGTAGAACCAGCCGTCGTTATCGTCATCGACCTGATCAATGGTGCACTGCGCAAAGTCGAAGTGGAACTCGGCGCGGAAGTCATGGCGGACACCGGCGATCACCACGTTATTGAGGAAGACCTTCTCCTCCTCGACGTTCTGGAACCCGCCGCCGGTGACCATCTGGTTGAAGAAGCGCTCCAGGGGCTTGCACTCGCCGAAGCACTCCAGACCCTGCTTGGCGCCAAGCCAGAGTTCTCCGCGCACGCCGATGCCGCTGACCGTCTTACCCTCCATCGCCAGCTGCAAGCCGCTGCGCAGGACCAATGCGCTGCTGAGAGGGTTGGTGTTGACGTTGGCGAAGAGCGCCTTGACGTTGAGGACCAACCCGGCGATGTTCAAGGACAGATCCGCAATCTTCTTGCGGAACCGAATGATGTTGTTGAGGGCGTTCGTCGGGTCGAGCGCGCGCGCCCAGACTAGGTTCTGGACGAGCGGGTGGACCCAACCGGCGAACATCTCATAGAACTCCACGTTGCCGAAGACCGGATCAGCAAGGTAGCCGCTGATGACAGCCGGGAAGTTGCAGTATGCATTATGAGGTGGAGAAGGTATTGTCGGCAGTGAGGGGCTCGTCAAGCACCAGCGCTTCCGACCATACTGATCGCGCGTCTCCTCGAACTCGAAGAACGTCGGCGAGAAGATGATCGTATCCTTGATGGTCAGAGCACCCACGGTGGCGCTGATCACAAACGACTGAAATTCAACGCCCAGGAAGGTGAAGACCGTGGTGCTGGTGATGTCCAAGCCGCTGATCGAGAGCGTCAGGATCAGATCGGCCTCGAACTTCACGTCGATGAGATCAACCTTCAAAACATTCTGCGGGTAGAAGACGATGTCAATGCCGAAGCTCCCGCTGATCGGAGCAGCGTTCGCTCCCCACGAAAGCGCGCCCACAACCGCGAGCGCACAAGCTAGGGCGAGTAATCTTCTAAACATGTACAGAAACCTCCTTTTTTACTCGGTTTTGCGACGTACGCACGAAAGTGACGACTCTGCGGTTGGTTTTGGTTTTCCCCCAGTCTAGCGACCACCTCCTTTGCAGGTCGTTTTTTGGTGGCTATATTATAGCGTTGACCCGCCCCTATGTCAAGAGGGCCACGATCACCGCGACGACACCGGCAAAGACAGCAAATCCCGTGAGCAGCAGCGCGTTATTCATCTGCCGATGCAGCTTTTCGAGCTCCTCGGGGACGACGCCCCCGGAGGAAGCCGCGCGGGCCTGCTGCAGCTCGCTCTTGAGGCTCTGCAGTTGGCTTTGGAGGCTCGCGAGCTGCGCCTCGCTTTGGGCGAGCCTCTCCTTCAGAGAAGCGACGTCGGCGCTGCTGTCACTTGTTGGCCGGCTCTTGAGCGTGGCCACGTCCTGCTCCAGTTTGTCTAACGACTGGACGCGCTCCGAGAGCTTGAAGATCAAATCTTGTAACACTTTGAGATCCGCGGGCTGGATCTTCTCCGGGTCGTTCTGTAAGTATCGTACGGCTCGGGCGATGAGCACCGCGGCGTCGTAGCGGGTGAGGGCCTTGCTGCCCTGGAATTCCCCGTTGGGCAGCCCGGTGATGATGCCGCGCTCCACCAAGAACTTCAGATCGCTGGCGGCGTAGTGATCCGAAGGGACATCTACAAAGATCGAGCCGCGCCCGGCGGCAGGCTTTTGGGCGGGCTTCTGGGACGGCTGCTTGGGCTGGCCATCGGCCAATGCTAAGAGCCCCACGCTGGCCACCATCAGCCCGATCAGCACGACTTTGAGACTTCTCATGTCTACCTCCCCGAGTTCGTTATGCCCAACCTCCTCGGGTCTTTTTGTCCTGCCTCAAGGGCGTATTGTAGATTACAGAACTTGAGGCGGTCAAGCCCACCTGTCCGCCCCAGAGGGTGACGGGCGTCACGTGGACGTATCGTGAGCGCCTCCAAGTTTTTGGACAGCGGGATTATAGCGTCGAGGGGCCCTCTCTGTCAAGAGGGAGGGCGGCCTTGACAGGGGGAAGTTCGTCCCGTATAATTTAGCAGAGTCATGATGAGTCTGCTAAATATTGGCCCTCACCCCGCCCTACGGGCACCCCTCTCCCGTGGCTTACCCACGGGAGAGGGGCTGGGGGTGAGGGCCAGCGAAGGAGCGACCTATGATCCGATTTGACCGATTCACCGAGAAGGCCCAAGAGGTCTTCCGCGATTCGACTGATCTTTTGGAGAAGTACAAGCACAATCAGCTCGACGTCGAGCATATCTTCTATACGCTCGCGGCGAAGGAGGGCGTCGGTCAAGAACTGTTAAAAGAGATGGGCGTGCCCATCCCGGGGCTGCTCAAAGATCTTGAGATGCTCTTGGCCGAAAAGCCCAGCGTCTCCACGACCGTGGGGCAACAGATCTATATCACCCCACGACTGGAGATGCTCGTCAAGTCCGCCCAGGTCGAGGCAGATCGCTTAAAAGACGAATTCATCGGGATCGAGCATCTCTTGATCGCCATCAGTCAGGACCCCAACACCGCCCTGAGGAGGGTCTTATATAAATATGGTATAACCCCTGAGGCGGTCTATCAGGCGCTGTCGAAGGTGCGCGGCGCCCAGCGCGTCACCGACCGAGAAGCCGAGAGTCGTTATAAAGCCTTAGAGCGATTCTCTATCAATCTCACGGCGCTGGCCCGCGAGGGAAAGCTCGACCCGGTCATCGGGCGCTCCCGCGAGATCCGCCGCGCTGTGCAGATTCTCTCGCGCCGAAAGAAGAACAACCCGGTCTTCATCGGCGAGCCCGGCGTGGGCAAGACGGCCATCGTCGAAGGGCTCGCGCAGCGGATCGTCGCCGGTGACGTCCCCGACAGCCTCAAAGACAGAGAGCTGATCCAGCTCGATCTCGCCGCGCTTGTCGCGGGCACCAAGTTCCGTGGGGAGTTCGAGGAGCGCCTCAAGGCCGTGATCAACGAGATCGAGAACGCCAAGGGCAAGATTATAGTCTTTATTGACGAGCTGCACACGGTTGTGGGTGCCGGCGCGGCCGAGGGCGCTATTGACGCGTCGAATATCTTGAAGCCCGTCTTGGCCCGTGGGACTTTTCAAGTGATCGGGGCGACGACCCTCGACGAGTACAGAGAACACATTGAGCAAGACCCGGCGCTCGAGCGGCGCTTCCAAAAAGTCTTGATCGAGGAGCCTTCTGTAGACGAGACGATCGCGATCTTAGAAGGGCTGCGCGCGAAGCTCGAGGCCCACCACCACGTCAAGATCACCGACGGCGCGCTGAGAGCGGCGGCGCAGCTTTCGGCACGCTATATTTCTGATAGATTCCTCCCCGACAAAGCAATAGACTTATTAGACGAAGCCGCGGCCAAGCTCAGAGTAGATCGAACGTTCGCGCCCGAAGTCCAAGAGATCACGGAGAAAATTAGATTAGTAGAGGGGCGCTTGAAGAACGCCGACCCCAAGACGGCGCAGCAGCTCCAGAAAGAGTTAGAAAGACTTCAAGCCGAGAAGGCCCAGCGCGAGGCCGAGCATACTCAAAGAGTCCAACGGGAGCCGATCGTCACCGAGCGGGAGATCGCCGAGACGGTCGCGCTCTGGACGGGCATCCCCGTCGAGCAGATGTTTGAAGAAGAACGAGAACGCTTAGCGAAGCTCGAAGAGCGCCTCCATCAGAGAGTCATTGACCAGAACGACGCTGTCAAAGCCGTCGCGCAGGCGGTGCGCCGCGCCCGCGCTGGGCTCAAAGACCCGCGGCGCCCCGCAGGGAGCTTCTTGTTCTTAGGCCCCACGGGCGTGGGCAAGACCGAGTTGGCCAAAGCTTTGGCTGAGGCCCTCTTTGGCGACGAGAACGCGCTCTTGCGCTTCGATATGTCCGAATTCATGGAGCCCCACTCTGTCGCGAAGCTGATCGGCTCTCCCCCAGGCTACGTGGGCTACGAAGAAGGGGGCCAACTGACTGAAGCCGTGCGCAGAAAGCCCTACAGAGTCATTCTCTTCGATGAGATCGAGAAGGCCCACCGGGACGTCTTCAATATCCTCTTGCAAGTCCTCGACGACGGGCGCCTCACCGATGGGCACGGGCGCACCGTGGACTTCAAGAATACTATTATCTTGATGACGAGCAACCTTGGTAGCGAGCAGATCGTCTCCAAGACGACGCAGCTGGGCTTCGTCAGCGAGAAGAGCGATGCCCACGAGCGCTCCTATCAAGAGATCCGCGAGCGCGTCCTCGGCGAAGTGAAGAAGTTTTTCAGACCAGAGTTTCTCAACAGACTCGACGGGATCATCGTCTTCCGGCCGCTGTCGAAGGAGAATCTCTTGGAGATCGTCTCGCTGAAGCTCGAAGTGTTACGCAAGAAGCTGGCCGAGCGGGGGATCGCGCTCGAGGTGAGCGAGGCGGCCAAGGCGCTCTTAGCCGAGAAGGGGTATGACCCGCTCTATGGGGCGCGGCCCTTGCAGCGGGTCATTCAAGAGGAGATCGAGAACGAACTTGCGATGCAGATCGTCGAGAATAAACTCAAAGAAGGGGACACGGTGCGCGTGGACGCTCACGAGGGACGGTTTACTCTTGCGGTCGTCAGCGAGGCTCCTGTTGCAGTATAATGGACTTACCCTCACCCCCGGCCCCTCTCCCCTCCGAAGGAGGGGGGAGACAGGGGTGAGGGGCTCTAAGACTTCAAAGGAGATGCTCAATGGCTGCTCTGGTCACGAAGCGACGCTTCACCGTCGGGGAGTACCATCGGTTGGCGGAGGCGGGCATTTTAAGTGAAGACGACCGCGTGGAACTCTTAGAGGGAGAGATCTTCGAGATGAGCCCAATTAGTAGCCGTCACGCAAGTTGTGTAGATCGTCTCGTTCAGCTCTTCTCTGAACGACTTGGGAGACGGGCGATTGTCCGAGTGCAAAATCCGGTGCGCTTGAGCGAGTATTCGGAGCCGCAACCGGACCTGACGCTCTTGAAGCCTCGTGCCGACTTCTATAGGGCCGCTCATCCTCAGCCCGATGATGTCTTATTGCTCGTCGAAGTCTCCGAGACTTCCGGGGAGTTTGACCGTCGCGTCAAGCTCCCCCTCTACGCCACGGCGGGCATCCCCGAAGTGTGGATCGTAGACTTATCTTGTGAGCAGATCGAAGTCTATCGAGACCCCAAGCCTGAGGGCTATCAGCAGAGTCAGATCGTTGGGCGGGGCCAGACTCTCACAGCGCAGCTCCTTGCTCTAGAGCTCCCGGTCGCAGAGATATTAGGTTAATGACAGAGTGTCTTGAGGTGCTGCACGATCTCCCTGGCAGCTTCTTGGTAGCGGTCCTTCGGGCCAGCTAGCTCTTGATCGAAGAACTCGACGAACGTCTCGTGTAAAATAGTCTGGACCATCTCTAGGGAGAGGGCTTTTGCAGTGGCGAGCCGCTGAGTAATTCGCTCGATCTCTGGGGCGTATTCGTCGTCGGGGCATCCCAGAGCAAGCAAGCCGATGGGATCGAGGCGATCTACGATCTCCCTCACGACGTGATAAAGCCTAGCGACGCTTTTGCCAGCCAGCTTTCCACTGGTCTGCTGATGGCTCATAAACGGTGATCACCTGCATTCGGTGCCTCGTGACGGGATAGGCAACTACGATGTGCAGCGGGCGGCGCTGTTTCGTGTATCCGAACACGAGGCAACTTGGCCCTCGCGGATCATCGGGATAATCTTCGATGATCTGCCCAGTAAGTATAGCAGATTCGATCTCGGCTTGCGAGATCTTCCGGGCACAGCTCTGCCGCTGGGCGTGGAGGGTCAATTCCCAATCGTGCTGGCGTACCTTGGTGCGGATGCGCCTCAAGAGCAATGTTCGCTTAGGCAAGCCCTGTTTTCGTTTCATAAGAAGAGCTTGATCACTCCCAGCGTCGCCAGCGTCACGAGTACCCCGGCGATGCTCACCCCTAGCGCGATCAGGGGGAACGCATATTTGAAGGGAATCCCAAAGACATGCGCGATCAGCGCCCCCGTCCACGCGCCCGTCGCCGGCAGAGGGATCGCCACAAAGAGCACGAGCGCCATCGCTCCTAAACGCTCAAACTGAGCACTGTGACGCCGTCTTGTGCGGGCAAAGAGCCAGCTCACTAGACGGTCGAGCACCGCAGACCGACGGAGAAGCTCCGTCACCGGCCCCAAGAGTTTTAACAGAATCGGCACCGGCAGGAGATTCCCCAAAACCCCCACGAAATACGCGCTCACCGGGCCGAACCCGTAGACCCCTATCGCCACCGGGATCGCCCCGCGCAGCTCGCTGACGGGCAGGGCTGCCAAGAACAAAACCGTCACGATCTCGCTCATGAGCTCTATTATATTGCATTTTAGAGCTTTGGCTGTATAATAAACCAAAGCGAGCCCGGGAGGGATGACTGTGAAGCTCGCGCTCACCTTCGACGATGTCTTGCTCGTGCCAAAGTACTCGGAGATTCTCCCCCATGAAGTTGACGTCTCGACCAGAGTGACCCGGAATATTACTCTCAAGATTCCCATCCTCAGCGCGGCCATGGACACGGTCACCGAGGCGGCGATGGCCATCGCCATGGCTAAGGAGGGGGGCTTGGGGATCATTCATCGCAATCTCTCTGCTGAACAGCAAGCCGAAGAGGTCCGCAAAGTGAAGCGCTACGAAGCGGGAATTATAAAAGACCCCTGGACGCTCACCAAGGACGAGCCCATCGGGCGCGCGCTGCGCCTAATGGCCGAACACAACATCTCTGGGGTTCCCATTATAGATAAGAGGACCAGGGTCTTAGAGGGGCTGATCACCATCCGCGATCTGCAGCTCCAAGAAGACCTCGATGAGCCCATCGCGCGCCGCATGACCCCCAGAGAGAGACTCGTCACTGCGCCGCCCACGGTCTCCCTCGAGCAAGCGAAGAGAATCTTACAAGAGCATCGCATTGAGAAGCTCCCCTTGGTGGACGAGCAGTTCCGCCTGTGTGGCCTCATCACCATGAAAGATATTAAAAAAGCAGAGCAGTTTCCCAACGCCTGCAAGGACGCGCACGGGCGACTGCTCTGCGGCGCGGCCGTGGGGGTCTCGCTCGATATGGAGCGTGAGCAGCTCCTGATCGAAGCTGGGGTAGACGTCTTGGTAGTGGACACCGCGCACGGCCACAGCTCGCGGGTCATCGAGAAAGTTCGGGCATTGAAGAAGAGATTCTCTATTGATGTGATCGCGGGGAACGTCGCCACGGCTGAGGGGACCAAAGCCCTGATAGACGCCGGGGCCGACGCCGTCAAAGTTGGCATCGGGGGCGGCTCGATCTGCACCACGCGGGTGGTCAGCGGGGTGGGGGTGCCGCAGCTGTCGGCGGTGCTAGAGTGCGCGGAAGTCGCTCAGAAGTTTGGGATTCCCATCATCTCGGACGGAGGGATTCGCTATTCGGGGGATATCGCCAAGGCGTTGGCTGCTGGCGCGTCGGCAGTGATGATCGGGGGGCTGTTGGCCGGCACCGAAGAAGCTCCTGGCGAGATCTTCACCCTCAAGGGCGAGACGTATAAGACGTATCGAGGGATGGGCTCGATAGGGGCCCTGAAGGCCGCTCCGACGGGGGATCGTCGGTACTTTTGGGACGAGTCGAAAGAACCCATTGCTGAGGGGATCGAGGGCCGGGTGCGCTATCGTGGCAAGGTCGCTGACGTGCTCTATCAATTAGTCGGGGGCGTCAAGGTCGCTCTGGGGTATTGCGGCGCCCCGGATATCCCGACGTTCCAGAGGACAGCGGAGTTCGTGCAGATCACGCGAGCGGCGCTCATCGAGAGCCACCCCCACGACGTCCAGATCACCAAAGAAGCCCCAAATTATCGGTTCGGGGACGAGGGCTGAAACTTTCCAAAGGGCCCCCGAGTATAGTATAATAGAGCTAGCTGGTGGGCTAGACACCTCCTTCTTTCAGGACGAGGCGACCCCGAGTATGCGCTCTGCGCATCGGCCGCCAGGGTTTTGCCCCGTCTCCTTGCCTCCGGGAACGGGGATTTTTCCCCAGCGGCTCTCAAGGGGTCGCCCCCCTCCCTCCTACGCCACACGGGGTGATGCTCCCCCAGCATCACCCCGACCCTCTCTTTTTGGGGATTTGTCTCCTCTGAGCTTGGTCTGGTAAGATCTATCGAAATCCTCTGTCGGGCCGATAGAATACTGGAGGAGTGGGCGATGATCGTCTTTATTCTCTTAGCGGTGATCGGGCTGGTGCTGCTAGTGATCTCGGCGTTCTTTGGGCTTTTTGGGGACGATATCGAAGTCGCTCCTGAGGTGGAGGGGGGCGGGCCCCATTTTCTGAGCTTGCGGTCTATTGCGGTCTTTCTGACGGCGTTTGGGACGGTGGGGGCGATCGCTCGATATTATAATCTCTCGGCGATGCTCAGCTCGCTGTGGGGCGTGCTCGCTGGGGTGGCCATGAGCGGGATCTATCTCTTGGCGATGCATTTAGTACGCTCACAAGAAGCGAGCTCGCTTATAGAAGATCGGGACCTGATCGGGCTGACCGGGCGGGTGACTGTGGCTATTCCCCCGGAGGGGGTAGGGGAAGTGAGCTGCACTGTCAAGGCGCAGCTTGCGCGGCGCTTGGCGCGATCGGCCAATCGCCAAGCGATCCCTGAGGGGGCTATCGTGCGGATCGTCGAAGTCCAAGGGGACGTGGTGATTGTCGAAGCTGTATAATCCCCTCACCCCTCGGGCTCCCCTCTCCCTCGGAGGGGAGAGGGGAACAGGGGTGAGGGTGAACCGAAAGGAGGCACGATGTTCGGGTTGACGACGTTGCCAGTCTTGCTGGTGCTGATTGCGTTGGTCATCTTGGTCGTGGTGATGACCGCCGTTCGGAACTATATTAAAGTTCCTCCAAACAAAGTCGCAGTCTTCTATGGACGGAAGCATCGGCTCCCCGATGGCCGGGTGGTGGGGTTTCGCCTGGTGACCGGGGGCGCGGCCCTCAAATGGCCGGTCATCGAGAACGTCACGTATCTAGACTTGACGATCTTCCCAATCGATCTTGAGGTGCGGGATATGCCCAACAAGGACGGGGTCTTGGTGAGCGCCCAAGCGGTGGCCAACGTCAAGATCCGCAATGACCAAGAGTCGCTGATCGCGGCCGCCGAAAGATTCTTGGGGCGCAGCTTAGAAGACATCAAGCAGATCGCCTATAAGAATTTAGAGGGCCATCTGCGCTCGATCATCGGGCGGCTGACTGTAGAAGAGATCGTGCGCGATCGCGCGAAGTTCAATCAAGAAGTTCTCACAGAAGCCGCGGCGGACTTAGCTAAGATTGGGCTTGGGGTGGACGTCTTAACGATTCAGAAGATTTGGGACTCTGAAGGGTATATCGAAGCCCTGGGCAAGAAGCGCACGGCCGAAGTGAAGCGCGACGCCCGCATCGGGGAAGCGGAAGCCGAGCGCGAGGCGATCATCAAGGCGAGCACGGCGCTGCGCGAGGCCAAGGAGCGCGAGAACGAAAATTTAGCGCTCATCGCGCAGGCTGAGAAGGAGCGCGACGTCAAGAAAGCTCAATTTGAGGCCGAAGTCCAAGCCCAGCAAGCTAGAGCGCGCCGAGCCGGCCCACTGGCCGAAGCCAACGCCCGCCAGCAAGTCGTCGAACAAGAAGTGCAGATAGAGTTCATTCGCACCAAGAAGCAAACTGAGGTTGCCGAAGCTGAAGCCCTGCGGCGCGAACGGCAACTCTTAGCCGAAGTGATCAAGCCCGCCGAGGCCCAGCGCCAACAGATCATCCTCCAAGCCGAAGCGACCAAACAGAAAGAGATCTTAGAAGCCGAAGGGCGCAAGACGGCGATCATCGTCATCGCTGATGCAGAGAAGCAGAGATTAGCGTTAGAGGGCATCGGCGAGGCCGATGCTATGCGAGCGAAGCTCTTGGCCGAGGCCGAGGGGACGAAAGCGAAGCTCCTCGCTGAAGCCGATGGCGTCAAGGCAAAGCTCTTGGCCGAAGCTGAGGGTATCAAAGCCAAGCTCTTAGCGGAGGCCGAGGGCGCCCTCAAGAAGGCTGAAGCGTTCTCCAAACTCGATGAGTCCGCCAAGACGATGCTCATCTTAGAGAGACTGCCTGAGGTGATTAAAGCATTTGCGCCAGTGGCCGGGGCGGTTGCCGCGCCGTTGGGCAATATTGATAAGTTGGTGATGCTCGATAGCGGCTCCCCCAATGGGACCAACACCCTCAATCGTCTGGCCACTGCCGTGCCTACCACTATGTTCCAACTGATCCAGACGGCTCAGGCGTTGGGGCTGGACATCAGCGGACTGCTGGGCAAGCTCGGGATTAAGACGTCTGAGCCCGAGGGCCCAAGCCCCACGAAGGAGTAGCCATGCCCGAGGTGGCCTACACTTCGCCGAGTGAATTCGTCGAGCGCGAGAGCACCGTGCTGGTGATCGCCTGCAGCAGCAATGCGTTCTTGCCCTATACCCAAGAGTTTTTAGAGAAACATCTTGGGCTTGGGCCGGGAGAGTATGATCTGTTGGCCGTGCCCGGCGGGCCGCAGTTTCTCTTGCTGACGGAGTATCTTCCCAAGTTTGCGTGGGTGGGGCAGCGCTGGGTGAAGTTCTTAGTTGAGCGCCACCGCTTAAAGAGAGTGATCGCGATCGCGCACGAGGACTGCGCCTGGTACAGCGAAGAGCGCTTCGTGCCGCCGTTTTTGCAGAAGTTCGGGGTGGGAAGCTCACTCAAGGAGCGCCAGCGCGAAGATTTGCGGGAGATCGTGCAGGCGCTGCGCCGTTTGGGGCTACCCATTACGATCGAAGCGTATTATGCGGAGAAGAGCCCTGACGGGCGAGTGCGCTTTGTGCGAGAGGCTTGAATCACGGAAAGCACGGAAGAGCCACGGATGACACGGAAGGGATTTTCATCCGTGCTTTCCGTGGCTCGTCCCCGTGCCTTCCGTGATTCGGCCCGGCCTACGGCTTCAGGTTATAGAACGTCAACAGCAGAATGATCTGCTTCTGCGACAGTAAGCTCCGTCCCTTGCTGTTCTTGAGGCTCACTAATTTGCTCACGGTCTCGATGGGCGCGACCTTCTTCATCGCTTCGATCGTGCCCTCCCCAAAATCCGGGAAGTACGCGATCCGCTGCTCCAGCTCAGCTACAGTGATGCTCGTGGGGCGATTGCTGATCTTGTAGTAGGCTACTAACGCGCTTGCGATATCCGCGGGGTTTGTCGGCTGCTGCGCCGTCCCCACCAGGACCGTCCCCACAACCCCAAGGGCCAGAACCGCCACGACCGTCCGCACGATCTTTGCTCTGTCGAACATTCTGATCGCCTCCTTGTGTGTGTGAGTTTCTGTTCGACGGCGGGAGTGTAGCAGCCCCATGCAAACTGGGTGCAAAGTTCCCACTTTGCACTCCTCCACCCTCACCCCCAGCCCCTCTCCCCTCCGAGGGAGAGGGGAGCAGAGGGGTGAGGGGGCACCCCCGTCCCCTCTCTCCTCCGAGGGAGAGGGGAGCACAGGGGTGAGGGGGCTAGGGAAGGGGATTGTCGCCGGATGGGGGAGAGATTATAATCTTTCCCCAAAAATTACGAACGAGGGAGAGCCGCTATGGGGTAAAAGTCTTGCTCTTTGGGCGGTTTTCTGTGGAGCGCGATGGACAGCTTCTGCCACCAGAAACGTGGAAGAACTCCAAAACCCAAGCTCTCTTAAAGATCTTAGCCGGCGAGCGCGGGCGACTCTTCTCCGCTGATGAGCTGATCGAGTATCTGTGGCCGGACTGTGAGAATCTGCGCAGCGCCGCGTCGAACTTGCGGGGTCGCATCGCCGAGCTGAGGAAGATCTTCGGGCCCTCTTTTATTCTCACGCGGCGCGGGGGCTATGGGGTTGCGGCCGAGGGCGACTGCTGGATAGACGCCGAGGAGTTCTCGCGGCTGGAGGAGCTCGGGCGGCGCGCCTACGGGGAGGGAAGATGGGAGGAAGCGCTCGTGGCGTTGCAGGAGGCTGTGGCTCTCTATCGGGGGGAGTACTTAGCAGAAGATCGCTATGAGGAGTGGGCCTTGCAGATTCGGGAGCGCTATCGGGAGCGCTTTGTGGAGGTCTTGAGTCTATTGGCGGACTCTCTAGCGCGGCAGGGGCAGTACTCTAGAGCGTTGGGGTATCTTGAGCGAGCCATTGGTGAAGCTCCCTTACACGAGACGCTCTATCGCCAGATGATGGTCTATGCGTTCTGCGCTGGGGAGCGGGCCCGGGCTCTTGGGGCCTATGAGCGCTGTCGCGCCGTGCTGGAGCGCGAGCTTGGGGAGCGGCCCTCCTCACAAACAGAGGAACTATATAAGCAGATTCAATCTGAAAGAGTTCCTGATCTTGAGCGAGTCTATCCGAGGGCTGTGCCGCCGCCAGTAGCTCTCCCTGGGAAGATGAAACGGCCGCCGTTTGTAGGGCGAACTCGCGAATGGGATCAACTCGCGTCAGCTTTGGGCAAAGCGCGCTCAGGGATGGGCCAGCTCGTGCTGATCTATGGGGAGGCGGGGGTGGGCAAGACGCGCCTTGGTGAGGAATTTCTGCGCTGGGCGCATACCCAAGGTGTGCAGACCCTCTATGGGCGCTGCTACGAATTAGAAAGCCCTCTGCCGTGGCAGCCATGGAGAGAGGCGCTGAGCGGGGGAATCTCCCAGGTGAGCAGAGCTGATCTCATAGGCATTCCACCTGCGTGGGTGGCGGAGCTTGCAGAGGTTATCCCGGAGCTGCGCCCTCTGTGTGAGCTCTCCGGGATGATGCTTCCTCCGGAGTTCCGCCAGTATCGGCTCTTTGAGACGCTCTCCGCGTTGATATGTGCCTTGGCGCAGCGTGCTCCCCTGATTGTAATGCTCGATGACTTGCAGTGGGCAGACGGCCAATCCCTCGATTTTCTCTGCTATCTTTTGGAGAGAGGGATGGGCGAATCCCTCTTGATTATAGGGGCGGCGCGGACAGAGGAGCTTGGGGGGAAGCTGGAGCGGGTGCGGCATCAGGGTGCGCGCTTCGGGCGGCTAGAAGAGATTCATCTGGGGCGCTTGAGCGAGCAGGAGCTGCACGAGTTGGTGGAGAAGCTCGCCGATGAGCTGGAGGTGGCTTCGGACTTTGGAGGGCATCTCTATCGGGAGAGCATGGGGAATCCGCTCTTGACGACCGCTGTCCTGCACGCGCTCTTTGAGAACGGGGCCTTCACCCCTGAGGGAGGACGATGGTGCCTGAGGGAGCCTGTGAGGGTCGAGCGAATGCCCCACGCTCAGGTCTTGCTGAGGCGGCGGGTGCAGCGGACGAGTGCAGCGGCTCAGCGGGTCTTACAGCTGCTGGCGTGCGCGGGGCAGCTCGAGCTTGCGGTGATAGAAGCTGCGTGGGAGGGTACTGCGGAGGAGCTCTTAGCGCATCTGGCGGAGTTGGTCTCGCAAGGGCTACTGAGCGAGCGTGGGGGGCGCTATGAGTTTGCGCATGACAAGGTGCGCGAGGTCGTGTACGAGGCGC
>DAIPXV010000005.1:0-33662 GCA_036783095.1 Candidatus Bipolaricaulota bacterium | reverse complement strand
GTTCTGTTTCACTCCCCTTCCGGGGTTCTTTTCACCGTTCCCTCGCGGTACTGGTCCACTATCGGTCAGCTGGTAGTATTTAGCCTTGGAAGGTGGTCCTCCCAGCTTCACGCCGTAACACGGGTACGACGCTACTTAGGCACGGCCCCAGAGGGATTGACCCTTTCGCCTACGGGACTATCACCCTCTCTGGTCGCTCTTTCCAGTGGCTTTACTAGCTGTTCGGCTAGAGCCAATCTTTGTGACCTCTGCCACGGGCTGCCCCCCGTGGACGGGCCGGCCTGCAACCCCCTCCCTACAACGAGGGCAGTCTTGTGCATAGGGAGGGTTTAGGCTCCTCCGCGTTCGCTCGCCGCTACTGACGGAATCTCCAAAGCCATCTTCGCTACGCTCCGCGAGCGCAGGGAAGATAGCTTTGTGTCTTTTGATTTCTTTTCCTCCGGGTACTGAGATGCTTCACTTCCCCGGGTTCGCCTCTCTCCCCTATGGATTCAGGGAGAGATACCGCACCTTCCGTGCGGTGGGTTTACCCCATTCGGGCATCCACGGATCAACGCCTGCTCGACGGCTCCCCGTGGCTTATCGCAGTCTGCCACGCCCTTCATCGCCTCCAGCTGCCGAGGCATCCACCGTCCGCCCGTACTGAGCTTGCGCGACGTGATGCACTCTATTCACTTTTCAAGGATCGAAAGAAACGCCCATGTCCCGAGCGTGAGGTGCCGATATTATAGCACGAGGGTAACCCGATGTCAAGGCAGGGCCAGGCTCAGCCAATTGGCTTTTCAGAAGCGCTCTTTGCGCGCTTACTCGCTCGCTAGGCTGTTGCGCAGATCACCCTCCAGCTGCACGGGGGCGTCCCCCCACAACCCCTCTAAGTCGTAGAAGCGCCGCAGATCCCTCTCAAAGATATGCACAATAAAATCCCCGTAGTCCAAGACGATCCATCTTTTGGATTCCCACCCCTCCGAGCGCAATGGCTCCTTGGGAAGTTTCTCCAAAATGTTCTCAGCGATCGCTTTGACGTGCTTGGGATTGTCCCCGTGGGTGATCACAAAGAAGTCCGTAGGGATGGAAAACTCCCGCATATCCAAGACCACGGGCTCCTCCCCCTTCTTCTCTACAATAAGCGCCAGAAGCTCGCGCAGAGTCTTCTCTGTATCGGAGGCTAACCGCGTCATTCGATTTTGAAGTCTTGTCCTAAGATGATGATCGCATCGGCACCTTCGCCCGTAACCCCTTTGGCTGCTAACCCCTTCATCGTTGCAGGGATCTCTTCAGGCTTAACGACCTTCACGAGAGTTCGCAAGCTCCGCTCCCGCAACAGCTCGATCTTCTTCGGGTTCCCTGTGATGTCTATAATATAGCTTTCAGTGTAATCGAATCTGTCAGCGTTCCCTATATGAATAACAGAAAACCCCTCGTTGCGCAAGAGCTCGCTCACGCGGCGCGCCAGGCCCGTCACCCCAGAGCCGTTGAGCACCTTAACGCGCACCTCATCGGCCGTCACGACCTCCATCCCCCGGAGCATCTTATTCACGAGCTGCGCAGTGCGCACCGGATCAGGCTCGATATAGCAGCCCCCTTCCTTGGCCGACTTGCAGACCGACTCCCCAGGGATTTGCTTGATCTGCACTTGCTCGGGCTTCAGATCGTGCAACCTTTGTGCCAAGCGATAGAGCAAGACTGGCGCAAGATTCGTCTCAATGAATTTTTGCGCTGTCGTGATAAACTGCTGAAGATCAGGGAGCGAGGATGCTCGCTGCCGCAGCAAGGCTTCTAAGAGTTGACGCTGCCGCTGCAGACGCCCCAGATCCCCTGTAGTGGGGTCCCGATAGCGCACATAGCCCAGCGCCATCTTCCCGTTGAATTTTTGCGTCCCCGCAGGGATGTCAATAGGAGGTTTGGTCTTCTCGTCCTTGAGGGGCTTGTCTACAGTGAGTGTCACTCCCCCCACAAGATCAATGAGCTTTTCGAAGCCTTCGTAATTAATAACAATATAATATTTGATCTCGACGCCCAAGAAATTCGAGATGACTCTGCGGGCGAGCTCCGCCCCGCCCAACGCATACGCAGCATTGACTTTCTCTACCCGGCCATCGGGGAACTTTACGTGCGTATCGCGGGGGATCGAAAGAATTCTAACATCGCCCTCGCGCAAGCTCGCTACGAAGATCGTATCGCTACGGCGCGCTGCCGCCCCAGGGACATAGTCTATCCCCAATACTAAGACATGGACCCGCTCAGGAAGAGGGGAGGGCTCCACACGGCTCTTGTACCACCAGTAGCCGGTAGCACTCACCGCAAGAGAGACGATTAAAAGAAACGCAATGCTGAGGATGCGGCGTCGCTGCTCCATCTCTCTACGACGGCTGCGGATCACGTTCACCTCGCTAGCCAAGAGTAATACAGATCACTCGCGAAGTCAAGAAATTTGTCCCGCCTAGGGGAGGAACTTCGTCCTGCCTGATGCTGGGGCAAGCTCCAAGGTCCTCAACAGTCTGCTATAATAGCATAGGAGGTGACAGGAGATGGAGAGCATCGTGCGGGAGATCACGCGGGAGCTGAAAGAGTCCCAAGTCCCTGACAAGTATCGTCCGATCTCGTTTGAAGAGTACCTCAAGATGGTCTTTGAGGATCCCCGGTTGGTGCGCAACGCCTATCAACGCTTATACGACATGATCCTCAGCCACGGCACCCATATCGTCAAGGTCCATGACAAGGAAGTGATCCGCTATAACTTCTTCGATGACCCGTTCAGCAACGGGGAGGATGCGATCTATGGCATTGACGAGGCCCTGAAAAACTTAGTGGACACGCTGTGCGCCGCCGCCAAGGGCCTGGGACCTGATCGAAGAATCCTCTTGTTACACGGGCCAGTAGCCACGAGCAAGTCCACTATTGGGCGGCTCTTCCGCCGCGGGCTGGAAGAGTACTCCAAGACCGATGATGGTCGGCTCTATACGTTCGAGTGGGATGTCTCGGATTTCGACGATGAGCCCACCGACGTCGTCCCCTGCCCCATCTTCGAAGAGCCCCTCCGGCTCATCCCCGTCGAGCAGCGCCAGAAGATCCTCACCGAGCTCAACCGCATCTTCAAAGAAAAATATCACGGGGAGTATGAGCTGCGCGTCGAGGGGGATCTATGCCCCAAATGTCGGTTCTATTTCAATCGCCTCATGAGGCTCTATGAAGATGACCTGGAGAAAGTCCTCAAGCACGTCACCGTGAGGAGATTGATCTTATCGGAGAAAGATCGTCGAGGGATCGCAACCTTCGAGCCCAAAGATAAGAAGAACCAAGACGAAGAGGAACTGACCGGCGGGCTCAACTGGAGATTAGTGCAGATCTATGGCAGCGATTCCGATCCTCGGGCGTTCAACTACGACGGGGAGCTGTGCATCGCCAACCGCGGGATCTTCGATGGCGAAGAGCTGCTCAAGCTCCAAGAAGAATTTCTCTATGATTTTTTGCATGCCACCCAAGAGCACGTCATCAAGCCCAAGAAGAACCCGCGCATAGACATCGACACGGTCATCTTGGGGCGCACCAATAGCCCCGAATACAAGCGCGTCAAGAGCAACGAGAAGATGGAGGCATTCAACGACCGCACCCGCAAGATAGACATCCCCTACGTGCTGCGCAAGTCCGACGAAGAGAAGATTTATAGAAAATTCTTTGGCAAGAACCGCGTCTGGGGCAAACACATTGCCCCGCACACCCTGGAGATGGCCGCGCTGTGGGCCGTGCTCACACGCCTTGAAGAGCCCAGCGCCGATATCTCGATCCTCCAGAAGGCCAAGATCTACGATGGGGAGTCCATCCCCAACCGCACCATAGACGTCAAGAAGCTCCTGGACGAAGCTAAGGACAAAGAAGGTTTCATGGGGATCAGCCCACGCTACGTCATCGACATGATCAGCAAAGCGCTCGTCAATGACGTCGAGGGCTGCATCAATCCGTATCGTGTCTTGGCCATGCTCGAGGATAATCTCCCCCATCATCCTGGGGTGGACGAGAACCGCATCGAAGAGTACAGAGAGTATATTGAGCTTGTGAAAGAGGAGCTCTCGGCCATCTGCCAAGAAGAAGTCCGCCGCGTCATCAGCCATGATCCCGATGAGCTGCGCCAAGTTGGACAAAAGTACTTAGACCATGTCATGGCCTATCTCAACGACGAGAAAGTCGAAGATCGCTATACTGGAGAGGAGATGGAGCCCGATGAGGAGTTCATGCGCTCTATCGAAAAACAGATCGGGATCACGGAAGCGCAAAAGGACGACTTCCGTCAAGAGATCTCCAACTGGATCAGCGAGCGGGCCCGCAAGGGCGAGCCCTTCAGCCCCGAGCACAACGACCGACTCAGAAGAGCCTTGGAGAAGAAGCTCTGGGAGGACAAGAAGCACAATATTAACTTCACGGCGATGGTCAGCGACAAGACGACCGATCCGGAGCACAAGCGCCGCAAGGCCGAATGGATCGAGCGCCTCAAGAAGGAGTACGGCTACTGCGACGTCTGCGCCGAGAACGTCATTGACTATGCGGGTGCGGAGGTCGCTCGAGAAGAGCTAGAGAAGCGCGAGAGCCGGATGCCGTAGTGAAGGGGTGACCCCAATGGCCAAGCGCATCTTAAAAGACTTAGAGCGCTTCAAGCGGATCGTGCGCGGGGAGATCCGCAAGAACCTCAAAGAGCTTATTGAAACGGGCTCGATCGTGGGGCAGAAGGGCTCTCGAATCGTCAAGGTCCCCATCAAAGCGATCCGCATCCCGCAGTTTCGCTATGACCCCCACGAGCAGGGGGGCATCGGGGTCGGCGAGGGCGAGATCGGCGAGCCCGTGCAGATCGATCCTGATCAGAATGGCTTAGGACAAGCGGGCTACGGCCCCGGGCCGCACTTCCGCGAGGTCGAGATCGAGCTGCGCGAGCTCGCCGAAATATTAGGGGAGGAGCTAGAGCTCCCACGCATCCAGCCCAAAGGGCATCGCCATGTGTTGAGTGGCGACGAAGAATACGAAGACATCTCGACCGTCGGGCCGCAGGCGCTCCTCATGAAGCGCCGCGCGTTCCGCAAGGGGCTTCTCCGGCATCTCCTCATGAGTCCCCCTTCCCCCGGCGAGACGGTCATCGTCACCCCCATCAAAGAAGATATGCGCTATCTCTATGGCCAGCCCAGCGAGAAACCCGAAGCTAACTGTGTTATCATCTTCATGCGAGACGCCTCCGGCTCGATGTCCGGGGAAAAGACCGAGATCATCCGCCAGGAGAACTGGTGGATCGATCTGTGGCTGCGCACAAACTATACGAACGTCGAGCGGGTCTATATCTTGCATGACTACGAAGCTCAAGAGATTTCTGAAGAAGATTTTTATAGCTTAAGTACGGGCGGAGGCACACGCATCAGCTCGGCCTACGAGCTGTGTAATCGTATTATCGATCGGCGCTACTCCCCAGACCATTGGAACATCTATGCGTTTCACTTCAGTGACGGGGAGAACTGGATCGGGGACACCGAGAACGCCTGCGTCCCCATCTTGCAAGAGCAGCTCCTCCCCAAAGTGAATCTTTTCTGTTACGGCCAAGTGACGCTGGGGCGGCGCTCCCCAGGACTGCACTTAGTGAAGCTGAAGGAGCGCATCACAGACGAGCGCTTGGTATTGTCCATCATCTCCGATCGTGAAGATATCTTGCGCTCGATCAAAGATTTTCTCGGCAAGGGGCGATGACGATGCTCTCCAAGAGAGTTGCGGAGCTCGAGCAGCTGCGCGAGCAAGCGCGGAAGCTTGTCGAAGCCGCGGGGCTTGATCCCTGGCCCGTGATCTTCGGGGTCGTTGATCATGACCAACTCAATGAGTACTCGGCCTACGACGGCTTCCCCGAACGCTTCCCTCACTGGTCGTTCGGCATGAGTTATGACTATTTCCGCAAGCGCTCGGCGTACGCGGGCTGGTGGACCTATGAGCTTGTGATCAACACCAACCCGGCGATCGCCTACTTACGGGAGAGCAACACCCCCATCGAGAACAAAGGGGTGATGATCCACGTCTACGCGCACGTGGACTTCTTTAAGAATAATTATTGGTTCTCCAAGACCTCCAAAGATATGATCAAAGTAATGCACACCCATGCCGAGCGCGTGGAAGAATATATGGAGAAGTACGGGATCGAGAAGGTCGAGTCGTTCATTGACAAGGCGCTTTCGCTGCAGTATGAAATCGATCAGTATGCACCATTTATGAGACGGGCGTCCAAGGCCCTTGAAGAAGACGAACACGGCCGAGAACCCCCGCGCATCCCTGTCAAGCGCGACTACATGGATCGTTTTCTCAATCCACCAAAGTGGCTGGAGGAGCGGCGCGCCAAGCTCAGAGCGGCGCTGGAGCGAGCCCGCCAGCCGCGCGATGAGACCGAGCTCCTCAAGCCCGATAAAGACGTGTTAGGATTCATCATGAAGCACGGACGCCTGGAGAATTGGCAGAAAGATATCCTCGCGATGATCCGCGAAGAGTCGTATTACTTTGTGCCGCAGATGCAAACCAAGATTATGAATGAGGGCTGGGCCATGTACTGGCAATCGCAGCTCATGAGAAAATTTGCCCAACCCAATGAGTTCATAGATCACGCGGATATGATGAGCAAGGTCCTCGCCGGAGGCGCTCTCAATCCCTACGCCCTGGGGAAACTAATCTGGGAGGACATCAAAGAGCGCTGGGACAAGGGGCGCTTCGGACGGGAGTGGGAGCTGTGCAAAGATCCCGAAAAGAAGAGGAGATGGGACACCAAGGCCAACCTCGGCACCGAGAAGATCTTCGAGGTGCGCCGGACTTATAATGATGTGATGTTTCTCTCCGAATTCTTCACCCCAGAGCTCTTTGAGAAGCTCAAGCTCTTCGCGTATGAGTACATTCCCGAGACGGGGGCGTATCACATTACGTCGCGGAATTTCGAGGACGTCAAGAAGAAGCTTCTCTTATATCACACGAACTTGGGACGCCCTACGATCAAAGTCGCCACAGGGAACTACGGCAACAAGGGGGAGCTCTTGCTCTTGCACTTCTATAACGGTGTGGGCTTACACCTAGAAGACGCGAAGGCTGTTCTTAAGAATATCTATACGATGTGGGGTCGCCCCGTGAATCTCAAGACGATCATCAAGAGAAAAGTCAGGGACCCCGACCCCATGCGGAACCGCATCCATCCGGAACATCCCATGACATCTATCTACGAAGAACAAGGGGTGCTCTTGCGCTACGATGGGGAGAGCCTGCGGGAGGTTGCACTCAGCCCCAATGAAGTGAAAGATATCCGCCTTGATGAAGAGTACAACACGATCCCCAGGGAGTGGATCGGATAACCCGTGCGTCGCACTCTTTCGCTCTTAAAGATCTTTGTCTTTGGGGTCTTAGCGATCTCGCTCGTGCTCATCTATCTCCAGGGGCGAGTGGCGATCGTCCAGGAAGAGCAGTATCTCTTGGGGACATATTTTCGCATCAAAGCGCAGAGCCGCTCCCAGGATCAAGCTCATCAGGCCGTCCGCGAAGCCTTCGCAGAAGCCAAGAGACTCGCCGAAGAGTTCAGCCGCACTGGCACAAGATCACTAGGTGAACTCAATCGTCAGGGATGCTGCGCCCCAGTACGACTGGCTGACGATGTGCTCACCGTCTTAGAAGCTGCTCAGAAATATCGCGAGCTGAGCGATGGCGCCTTCGATCCGACCATCGGGAAGATCGTGGATCTGTGGGGGTTTACGCAAGATTGGGATCGCACGGGGGTGGGGCGTATCCCCTCTCCGCAAGAGCTTCAGCCCCTGGTGGAGGAACCGCGCGAGGTTTTTCTCGACATGGCGACAAAGACGGCGCGGCTCTCCAGCCCCAACGTCGAGGTCGATCTTGGGGGCATCGCCAAGGGGTATATCGTAGATCGCACGGTAGAGATCTTAAAAAAGTACGAGCTCGATAGCATGCTCGTGGACGCTGGGGGGAACATCCGGGTCTTCACCCTGCGCTCCAGAAAAGTCCTATGGTGGGAGGATCGGCGCCCGTTCCGCATAGCAGTACAGCACCCGCGGGACGAGCGCAAGATCATAGGGATCTTAGAGATTTGGGGAGATCGAGCACTAGCAACATCGGGGGATTATCAACGGTGCTTTTTCGCTGATGCTTTGGGGAATATCTTTCCGTGTCGCTATGCGGATGAGCCCGACAAGATTCGTTACCATCACATTATGGACCCTAAGACGGGAAGGCCCGCACGAGGGCTGATCAGCGCGACCATCTTAGCTCCCACAGCGATGGAGGCCGATGCGCTCAGCACCGCGGTCTTCGTCTTAGGAGAGCAAAAAGGCCTTAAGCTGATTGAAAGTCTCCCCGACGTCGAGGGCATCCTTGTCACCGAGGACGGGCGGATCGTGACCTCATCAGGGTTAAGAGAAGCAAACCTTCCCACGAAGCTCCCATGAGGGAATTCTTGCGTACCGTGAAGCGCTATTTGACCTGGGGCGACTACATGCTCATCGCTCTGATATTGCTTGGAGCTTTAGCGACGATCCCCTTGCTTCACAAGAATGCTGAGGCCTCAGGGCGTTGGGCGATCGTGCGCCTAGATGGCCAGATTGTCCATCAGCTCTCGTTAGCCAAAGACCAAGAAGTAACTGTCGTTGGCCCTGTGGGCGAGACGGTCATTCAAGTTCAGGGCGGCCGCGTGCGCGTGCTGCGCTCCCCTGGAGCGCAAGAGATCTGCATGCGCCAAGGATGGATTCACAAGCCTGGTCAAGCTCTGATCTGTCTGCCCAATCATGTCACGATAGAGATCCCCGGAGATTCGGGAATTGATGCGATCGCGCGATGACCCCCTATACTCGAAGCACGCTCCCTGAAGCTTGGCTCCTCAAGCGCATTCTCTTTGCAGCGCTCTTGGCACTCGGGATTGTCGTCTATGTGCTTGAGGGATTCTTCCCCCCCTTGGTGCCGGTGCCAGGGGCAAAGCTTGGGTTGTCTAATATCGTAGTGCTCTTCGCCATGCTCTTTCTCGGATACGGATCGGGGATTCTTTTAGCCATCGCTCGGAGTATTCTGGGGAGTTTTCTAGCGGGGACGCTCTTCTCTCCTGGAGCGCTGCTCAGCCTTACCGGTGGCTTGGTGAGTGCTCTCGTGGTCGCATTCAGCCTCAGAAGACTGCGCCCGCCCTTGGGGCTTGTGGGGGTTAGCATCCTAGGAGCGATTGCTCACAATGTCACCCAGCTTGCTGTGGCATATTTTCTCTTCGTGCAGGTCGCGGGGCTCTTTTACTATCTGCCGTTTATGCTGATCTTGGGGCTAATCAGCGGGCTGATCACTGGGCTGATCGCGGTCTATCTCTTTGAGCGCTTGGGGCACGAGCTGAGATTAGCTTAGAATTCCACATCTGAGCGGACCCCCGTCCTTGGGGGAGTGCCTTCGGCTGCAGTAGACTCACTCCCGTATGAGCAGATCTGTGCTGGCGTTCTTTGCGCTCATAGCGATCGCCGGGGGAGCCATCTGGTACGTCTGGCAGAGTTGGCAGATCACAGATTTGTCAAGCAAAGTCATCACCAGTCGTCTAGAAGTCGCAGAGCTGCTTGCGGAAAGAGATCGCCTCCAGCTCGAAGTCATCCGGGTTTGGTCCTTAGAGAACATCGAACGGATTGCGAAAGAGCGCTTGGGGATGAAGAAGATCCCTCCTAAGACTCTGAAACTTCCAGCCCCTCGCCCCTAGGTCTCCCCTCTCCCTCTGAGGGGAGAGGGGCCGGGGATGAGGGTGGGGATAAGCTATGACCCGACGACTCACGATAGCCTTCGTCTGTCTGCTAGGGTTTTTCTTGATTGTCGCTGGGCGGCTCGTCCAGCTCCAAATCGTCGAAGCGGATCAGTGGCGCGCCCTCGCCAAGCGCTTCCAAGAGGGCACTGTTACTATCCCCTCCCCTCGCGGACGCATCTACGATCGCAATGGGGTTTTGCTCGCAGAGGACGTGCGCGCGATCTCCGTCGCTGTAGATACCTATCACGTGACCCGCCCTGAGCTGCTAGAGCAGCTGCTCGTGGCTCACTTACAGATCCCAAGGGAAGTCGTTCGAGAGAAGCTCTATCGCCCGAGCTATTTCACCTGGATCGTCCGAGCGATCCCTCCAGACCAAGCCGAGAGCTTAGAGCAAGCCGCGCGATCCGCCGGCGCTCGCGGCCTGATCTTCATAGAAGATCGCAAGCGCCAATATCCCCACGGCGAGCTCGCCTCCAACGTCCTTGGGTTCGCAGGGATCGACGGGAAGGGCTTGGAGGGGATCGAGCTGCTCTTTGATGAAGACCTCCAAGGGAGAGATTCAGTCTGGAGCTTTGTGCGCATGGCCAACGGCACCCAGATCGAGCGGCGCCAGATCCAAGCGGGCCAGCCCGGCCGTGATCTCACGCTCACTATAGACAGCCGCATCCAACACATCGCCGAACAAGCGATCACCCACGGGGTGCGACGCTACAAAGCCAAAGCGGGGATCGCGCTGGTGCTCGACCCCTGGACGGGCGAAGTCTTGGCCATGGCACAAGACAAGCGATACGATCTCAATAAGTTTCAGCACTCGCGCCCGGAGCAGCGCCAGAATCTCTCAGTAGTTTGGCCGTTTGAGCCAGGGTCATCGTTCAAAGTCTTCCCTATGCTTGCGGCGCTGGAGCACAACGTCATCGCGCTCGATGAGAGGGTGAGCGGGAGCGCAACGTACAGAATCGCCTCGCACACCTTCCGTAACGCTGATGGGAAAGAGTACGGCATGGTCACGCCCAAGGACGTCATCAAAAACTCTATTAATACGGCGATGATTCGCATTGCCCAGCGCCTTGGGGAGGAGCGCCTCTATGAAGCCCTCAAACGATACGGATTTGGCCAGAAGACGGGGATCCAGCTGCCCGGGGAAGTTTCTGGGTACTTGCCACCCGTGCGGGCGTGGTCGGCGCTGGAGATCGGCGCCATTGCCATCGGGCAGTCTCTTTCCGTAACGGCGATCCAGCTCGCCTCGCGTGTCGCGGCGATCGCTACCGGAGGGCGTCTCATCTCACCGACGATCGTGAAGGGGCGAACTCCGCGCCAAGAGACCCGAATCGCTTCCGAAACAAGCTGTCGTTACCTCACGGAGATGATGATCGAAACTGTCCGCTCCGGCACCGGGGTTCTAGCTCAGCTCGACGGCTATACGATAGCAGCCAAGACCGGCACCGCGCAGAAAGCCGTGCCCGGCCAAGGCTACGTCAAGGGCAAGTACGTCGCGTCGTTTGAGGGTTTTTTCCCTGCAGAAGCGCCACGATATGTGATCTTGATCGTGCTCGATGAGCCTGGCGGGCGGGAGTACTACGGCAGCGAGACCGCTGCGCCGATCTTTAAAGAGATTGCGCAGCAGCTCATCACACTCGATCGCATCCCTCCTACACAGTGAAGATCGCGCTCATGCGGTCGCGCGGAGCTATAGCTACCGTCACTGCTGTGCCGTTTAAGTGCTCCTGCACCGTCTCTAGGGCTAACGTGGGACGATTGTTATTCTTACTTAAATGCATCAAGACCGCGGTGCGCAGGCACCCCCGCTCCGCTAAATACCGAAGGGTCTGAGCCGCAGCCTCATTGGAGAGATGCCCAACGTCGCTCAGGATTCGTCGCTTCAAATCCTCCGGATACCACCCATTGAGCAACATCTCGATATCGTGATTCGATTCGAGCATGACGAGATCGCATTCTAAAAGACGCTTCCGAATATCTTCGGTGACCACCCCCAGATCTGTAGCCACAGCAATACGAGTGTTGAAACTGGCAAAGAGCGACTCTTCTTCGATGGCAAAGCCGCAGGGCTGGGCAGCGTCGTGAGGGATGAGAAATGGCTCAATGAAGAGATCGCGTATCTGAAAGATCTGCCCCGGCGTAAACGTGAGGAGCTTCTCATCACTTGTGAGCAGGTGCTCGAGAAATGGTGCGGTGCCCTCGCTCGCGTAGATGGGGCATTGGAGAGCCCGTGCAACCTGCCCCAGCCCACTGATGTGATCCGTATGCTCATGGGTGATCAAGATCCCATCAATGCGTGGCATCAGCCCCAAGATCTTCTCTAATCTCTGTAAGATCTGTCTCTTGGAGAGGCCCACGTCAATGAGCAGCCGAGCATTCTCAGAGACGATCAGCGTACAGTTCCCACTGCTGCCGCTGGCTAAAGAGACGATGCGCATGGCGTTAGAGCGCGTACAGCCACCACAGGAGCCCCACAAGCGTCTTGGCGTCCCGAATCTGTTGGGCTTGCAGAAGTTCCTTCACGTGCGAGCGGCTATAAAAGCCCAGTTCGATCTGCTCATCAGGGGCTGGGCGGTGCGGCGCGGGGCGTAAGTCCTGAGCGAGATAGAGCCACATCTTCTCGGTACAGAAGCCCGGAGCGGTGTAAAACGTCTGCAGGTGCTTCCAGCGCTGGGCGACCAAGCCGGTCTCCTCTAGAAGTTCGCGTTGCGCGCACACGAAGGGCTCTTCGGTGGGCTCGAGCGTCCCCGCAGGAATCTCTAGAAGAGACTCTTCGACGGCTTTGCGAAACTGTCGGATGAGCACGATCTGCTCTTCTTCACCCTCGCCGCGCAGCGCGACGATGGCCACCGCGCCAGGATGCTCGACGATCTCGCGGGTCGCGTGTCGTCCCGTAGGGAGCGCTACTTCATCAACGCGCACTTTCAAAAGCTTCCCAATAAATACCCACTGCGATGTTAGGGACTTCTCACTCACGACCTTCACTCTCTTCGTCTATTTCTTCAGTCAGCTCTTGGGAGGGAGCAGATGGAAGGTCTTCCTCCGCAAGCTGCGTCCAATCGGGCTCGTAGAAGCGCATTCGCCATTGCTGGTGACGCTCCAGCTCGTGCTTCTCTCTCTTCACGCTCGCGATCCAGGCCGTGAGCGACTCCCGCTCCGGATAGCCTCTGCGTCGCGCCACCAGCTCCTTCACGGACTCATCGAGCGCTGCCAACCGCTCATCGAGTGCTTTCTTCACCTCAGCTACTTCGCTGTGGAAGAGCGCAGCGTCGTGATCCTGCCGCGAGACCCGCTTCAGCGATAAATTATACTTGCCCTCCTCATTGCGCCCGATGATCTTGACTACAACCTTCTGGCCAACAGATAGATATTGAGAGATGTCCCGCACATATTCCGTCGCGATCTCCGAGATATGGATCATCCCGACGTCGCCGGTGACCAATCTCACAAACGCCCCATAGGGCTTGATCGCTATGACCTCACCGACGACCGCTTCATCCGGCTGGAGCTCCATAGTCTCACCTTCTATTCTTTCTACAGTACAGACTTCCCTAGGACGGTGCAACCCTCACCCCTGGCCCCTTTCCCGTGGCTTACCCACGGGAGAGGGGTTGGGGGTGAGGGCCTTGAGCACGTCTCGCAGCGTCTGGGGGCGAAAGCCGAACTCGTCTTCGATGACCGTTGGGCTCTGCGCGAGGTGATCTTGAGAGAGAAAGTGGGCAGGGGCAAAGGGCGTTTGGACTCCCACCCGTTCGAGCCAGCGCACGAGAGTTCGCATCGCCCGCCGCGGCACATGCACCTTACGCTTGGAGATCCCAAGCGCCTCTAAGACCGCATCGACAATCTCTTCATACGAGAGGATCTCCGGCCCCCCAAGCACCAGCGTTCTATTATCGTATTTGGGGTCAGAGATCGCTACGCGAATACATCGCACGACGTCGTGCACCGAGATCGGTTGGAATCGCGTCTTTCCAGAGCCAATGATGGGCATGACCGGCCACTGTTGGGCCATGTTCATAAGACCCCCTAAGAACGGATCCCTCGGACCGATGATCACCGAGCAGCGCAAGATCGTGTAATTCAGAGAGCTCTGTCGGATCGCTCGCTCGGCAAGCCACACGGAGTGCGCATAGGGCCAACTGGGCTTCTCTGTCGCCGTCACCGTGCTGAGATAGAGAATCTTTTTTGCGCCCTGGGCGGCTTGGAGGAGCTGCGCTGTCCCTTCGACGTTGGTCCGATAGATCAAATCTCTTGGCCCTCGATGCACTGCAGCTAAGTGAATGATGATCTCGTGGCCCTCACCCCCAGCCCCTCTCCCGTCCATAACGACGGGAGAGGGGGGTCGGAGGGGTGAGGGCCAACTGAGATCTCCCACAACGACTTCGCAGCCAAGCCCTCGCAATGGGTCAGCTTTCTCAGCCGAGCGCACTAGAAGCCGCACACGATGGCCATCGCCGAGCAACGCCGGCACCAGGTGGCGCCCCACAAACCCCGTCGCTCCCGTCAGAAAGATCTCGGCCATAGCATCTTATCATACACTTGAATTGGTGGGCATCCAAGGACTATAATGCTCACGGTGATTCCCTATGGTGGACAAACATATCGCAGAGCTAAAGGCGCACATGGACAAGACCATCCAAGTCTTTGAGCACGAGCTGATCAAGCTGCGCACGGGCCGAGCCAACCCCGCGATGGTCGAAGACGTGAAGGTCGATTACTACGGGACGCACACCCCGCTGAAGCACTTAGCTCGCATCACCGCCCCGGAGCCCGATCTTATCGTCATTCAACCCTTCGACAAGAGCCAAGTCCACGCGATCGAGAAAGCCATCCAAGCGGCCAACTTGGGGTTCAACCCCGTTGTCGAAGGGGATCTGCTGCGCATTAAGATCCCTCGACTCACCGAAGAGCGCCGCAAGGAATTATCGAAGATCATCCGCGAGAAGGCCGAAGAGGCCAAGGTCGCCCTGCGCAACATCCGCCGCGACGTCAAAGAGAAGCTCGATAAAGAGAAGAAAGATGGCACACTCTCCGAAGACGACCACGACCGCCTCATGAAGGAGCTCGACAAAGTGACGCATGAGTACACGGCCAAGGTCGACGCTACGGCCCAAGCCAAGGAGAAGCAACTGCTGAGCGTTTGACAGAGGTCGTTGCAGCGAGTAGAATACCTCGAACTTTCTTTGCTCACTCTCTACTCAGGAAGGAAACCAGAGATGGTTCAAGACGTATTAGAGCGCATTCGGGAGGCAGAGGCCCAAGCGGAGCGCATCAAGCAAGAGGCGCGCCGTCAAGCCGATGAGCTAGTGGCGGAGGCGCGTGCGGCCGCTAGCGCCCTGGTGGAGGAAGCTAAACGCCAAGCGCGGGAAGAAGGGGCCCGCTTGATCGCCACGGAAGAGAGCAAAGCTCGCCACGAAGCCGAAGAGATCCAGCGACGAGGTGCCCTCCAAGCCGCCCAAATCCAAAAAGACGCGGAGAAGAAGCTGAACGCTGCCGTAGAGTTTGTGCTCCAGCGCGTGGTGATGCAGCCATGAGCCTGGCGCGCATGCAGAAAGTTCGGCTCATTGGGCATGAGTCCGAGCGCGAGCGCGTCTTGACTGTCTTACAAGAGCTGGGCGTGCTCCAAATTGCCGATCTAACAAATAAAAAAGAACAGATCCTCCCGGACCTGCGCCCCAAGACCCCAAATGCCACCAATATCGAGACAAAGCTTGCTGACTTGCGATACACCCTCGACTTCCTCGCCCGCTACGATACGGAAAAGAAGGGATTCATTCAGAGCTTTTTCAACTTGAAAGAGCTCATCCGCCCTGAGGATCTCGCCAAGATCGCCCGCGAATACGACTATCGCCCTGTTTACCAGCAAGCGCGCCGGCTCGACCAGGAGAGCGCGGAGCTCAAAGCAGAACGCGCTCAATTAGAAGCCCGTACAGCAGAACTTCTCCCCTGGCGCGAACTGACTCTCCCTGTCGAGCAGTGGCGTTCCACTCCAACGACTCTCTTTCTGCTGGGACGCCTGCCCGCAGAGAGGCTCTCTGCATTTCATAGCGCGATCCACACTAAACTGAGCGACGCGGCGCTCGTCCATGAAGTGAGCACCGACGAGCACACCGGCTATTTCTACGCCCTTTTGCTGAGAGATTCTGAAGAAGCATTTGAAAAAATTCTTGCTGAGCATGGGGGGGAGCGCCTCAGCATCCCCAGCCTCCCTCCAGGGACTGGTGGGCTCCCCAAAGAGATACTCTCGCAGATCGAGCGTCGTATCAGTGAGATAGATGCTCGCCAAGGGCAGATTGCCGAGAGGGCCAAAGCGCTCCTCGCTGAAAAACCCAAGCTCCAGGCGCTCTACGACTATCTCTATAACGAATATCTTAAAGCCCAAGCCCAGGCACGGCTGCTAGGCAGCTCCCACACGTTCATGCTGGAGGGCTGGGTGCGCCAGAGCGATTTCGAGCACCTCCAGAGAGCGCTGCAGAACAACAGCGAAGCAGTCTATCTGGAGCGCATCGCGCCCGATCCTGAGGAAGTCCCGCCCGTCGCCTTAGAGAATAGAAAGTTCTTCCGGCCCGCAGAGTTTTTGATCAAACTCTTTGGGCTGCCCAACCAAAAAGAGCTCGACCCGACCCCGTTTGTGTTGCCGTTCTTTGCGATCTTCTTTGGGATTGCGCTCACGGATGCGGGGTATGGGCTGGCGCTTATTGCGATCTTCTCATATCTGAAGCGCCGCTATCGTCATAAGCGAGGCTTTCAGCCCTTCGCTAATCTCATCATTTTGGGTGGGATTTCCGCGGTGATCGCCGGGGCGCTGACGGGAGGGTGGTTTGGGCCGGACCTGGCCGCCCACGTCGAGTTCCTGCGCCGGCTCGTGCTCTTCAACTTAGAGAGACCCGAAGGGCTTATCGGATTTTTGGTCTTCTCGCTGGCGTTGGGGTTTATTCAGCTCTTCCTGGGCAATCTGCTAGAATTTATCGACAAAGCCCGCCAAGGGCGCTTTTGGGAGGGGCTCTGGAGTGAGGGGAGCTGGCTGGTCCTAATGACTGGGGTGGGGATCGCCGCTGGAGCGGGAATGCGCGCGATCATGGCCGATGCTCCTAGCCTCCCACCCCAGTGGATGCCCATCGGACTGCAGATCGCGTTAGTCGGCGCGATCTTGGTGGTCTTCTTCAGCCGTGTTGACTCCCCGGGAGATCTTGGGGAACAGCTCCCTTGGCTTCTCGCTGCTGCGGGCTTAAACGTGTGGTGGCTCACCCCGTGGACGCTGCCAGGCCAAGCACTCACCGCGATAGGGTTCGTGTGGGCGCTGGTGCGCATGCGCCCTCACGAGAGCTTAGGGGCCCGCGCGCGCGCCATGCTGGGGCGGATCGCCGCGGGGCTCTTCCGGCTCTATGGGGTCTCAGGGTTAGTGGGCGACGTCCTCTCGTATAGCCGCATCATGGCCTTGGGGATCTCTACGGGGCTCATCGCCAAGGCAATCAATCAATTAGCGACGATGGCGCTCGGAGGCTCATTGGTAGGGATGGTGCTCTTTGTGGTGATCATCGCTGTGGGCCAAGCGTTCAGCTTGATTATCAATTCTCTGGGGGCGTTTGTGCACTCGGCGCGCTTGCACTATGTGGAATTCTTCACCAAGTTCTATGAGGCTGGCGGAGCGGCGTTCCAGCCCTTCGCGCGGCAGTCGGTCTACTACGAAGTCCACGACAAAACTCTCTCATCTGAAGGAGGCTAAGCGATATGCAAGGAGCTACAGAGATCGTGCGGATTATGGGTCTAGACGGGAGCGCGTGGGCGCTGATGGGAGCGGCGGCCGCGTACTTCCTTGCGGGCGTAGGGTCGGCCATCGGGATTGGGATCTCGGCGCGGGTTGCCAACGGCGTCCTCTCGGAGGACCCGGCCAAGTTCGGGTCGTTGCTCGTGCTGTCGGCCCTGCCCGGTACTCAAGGGATCTATGGCTTCATCACAGCATTTATGATCTTGGGCAAGTTGGGGGCGGCGGCCAATCCTCTCCCCGCGTCGACGGGGTATCAGATCTTTGTGGCAGCTCTGCCTGTGGCGATCGCGGGATTGCTCTCGGCGATCTACCAAGGGATGGTCTGCGCTGCCGGTGGTGGCATGATCGCCAAGCAGCCTGGAGAGGTGGGCAAGGCGATCGTCTTAGCGGCTCTCGTTGAAACTTATGCGATCTTCGGGCTGATCGCCTCGATATTGTTGCTCAATCAGATCAAGTAGTGATGAGCGTCGAGAAGATCGTCGAGAAGATTCTCAGCGATGCGCGAGCAGAAGCCCAGCGTCTCGTCGAAGGGGCACGCGCGCAGGCCGCTCAGATCCGTGAACACGCGCAGAGTGAAGCGCAGCGCCAGCGCGAAGCGATCTTATCTTCTGCCCAGCAAGAAGCGCAAAGCCGGCGGGCTGCCCGGCTCGCGGAAGCCAGAGCCGCCGCGCGCAACGCTGTCCTGGAGGCCAAGCGACAAGTATTAGCACGAGTCTTCGAGCAAGTCGCAGAACGCCTCGCGACTATGCCCGCTCAAGAATACAAGAGCTGGTTGCTGCGACTCTTGGTAAAATCGAGTGAGACCGGGGACGAAGAAGTCATTCTCTCTCCTGGGGATCGCCAAACGCTGGGCGAGACCCTTGTGAGGGAGGCCAACGCGCAGCTCGCGCAGCACGGCAAGAAGGGCGCCCTGCGGCTTTCTCTGGAGACGCGCAATTTTGAGAGGGGTTTTGTGCTCAAGGGCAGGAACAGCGAGATCAACGTGACGCTTGGGGCACTGCTGCGCCGCGCCCAAGAGGAGCTGGAGATCGAAGTCGCGCGCATGCTCTTTGGAGGATCTGATGGTCGTTGAGCTGTTAGAGACACGCTTAGAGCAAGATGGGGCGTTCGCGTTTGCCACAGGGCGGATTCGCGCCCTGGAGGCGAAGCTCCTCACCAAGGCGCACTATGCTCGTCTGCTCGATGCCCCGGATCTCCCAGAAGCCTGGCGCACCCTCGCCGAGATGGGCTATGCGAAAGCTTCCGAGAGAAAGCCCGAAGAATTCGAAGAGGTGCTCACCGACGAGCTGCGCGCCGTCTATAAGACCCTCACGAGTCTAGCCCCGGAGGGGTCGCATCTGGAGTGGCTGTCGCATCGCTATGATTTTCACCATCTGAAGGTCTATCTCAAAGCGAAGCTCCTTGGGGAAGACCCCCGCGCAGGGGTCTTCGACGGCATGGGCACGGTGCCCCTCAAACTCCTCGAAGCCTCAGTAGCGACAGAAGTCTGGGGCGCCCTCCCCTCAGAGCTGGCCACTGCTGCTGTCACAGCCCTGGCAGAGTACGAGAGCACCAAAGCTCCCCAAAGCATCGATATTGCCATAGACCGAAAGCTCTTTGAGTACTTAGGAGAAGCAGTACGCGGGAATCCATTCGTGGAGACGCTCGTGGCCATCTGGGCTGATTTGCTCAATCTCAAGTCTCTCGCGCGTGCCAAGCTCATGGGAAGGGATCGGGCGTTTGCCAGCAAGATTCTTTTGCCGGGCTCGCTGGAGACGTCTTCTCTGCTGGCGCTCCTAGACACCAACATAGAAGCCTGGGCCGATGAGCTGCGCCATACCCCCTACGCCGAGGTGCTCAGTCGCGGTCTTGCTTATCTAACCGAGAGAGGGTCTCTGACGCTCTTGGAGAAGCTGAGCGACGATTTTGTGACGGGTTTTCTTAAGCGAGCCAAGCTCGCGCTCTACGGGCCTGAGCCCCTCGTCGCCTATGTGCTGGCCAAGGAGACCGAGCTGAAGAATATTAGAATTCTCTTGGTGGGCAAGCTCAACGGCCTTCCAAAAGAGATTATAGAAGAGCACTTGCGGGAGCCCTATGTCTAAGATCGCTATCGTGGGGAAGAAGGACGTCTATCTAGGTTTTAAAGCCCTGGGGGTGACCGTGCGCCATGCTCAGACCCCCCAAGCGGCGGAGCAAGCTGTGCTGGAGTTGGCCTCCCAAGGGTTTTCGATTATATTTATCGCTGAGGGATTGGCGCGCGAGCTGGGAACGCTCTTAGAAAGATTTAGCAAGTCTCCCACCCCAGCGATCGTCATGATCCCAGATAATATGGGGAGCTTAGGGGTTGCGCGCGAGCGCATCCGCAGATTAGTCGAGCGCGCCGTGGGCATTGATATTCTCTCGCGAGGAGAACGATAGGAGGAGCCTATGGCACTGGGAAGGATTGTTAAAGTTGCAGGGCCGTTGGTGGTGGCCGAAGGGCTGACCGACGCCAAGATGTACGAAGTCGTGCGTGTAGGGAAAGAGAAACTTGTCGGTGAAGTGATCGTCTTGGATGGGGACTTGGCTTCGATCCAAGTTTATGAAGAGACTTCGGGACTTGGGCCGGGTGACCCTGTAGAAGGGACAGGGGAGCCGCTCTCAGTGGAACTTGGCCCAGGGCTGATCGGCTCGATTTACGATGGGATTCAGCGCCCCCTCGAAGCTATTCAGCAGCGATGGGGTGCGTATATCCGCCGCGGGGTTGAGGCCCCAGCGCTCAATCGAGCTGTCAAGTGGCGCTTCGTCCCCACGGTCAAGAAGGGAGAGACTGTTGGGGAGGGGGATATCATCGGGACTGTCCAAGAGACGACGCTCGTCGTGCATAAGATCATGGTCCCGCCGGGGATATCTGGGACTCTGGAAGAGATTCGATCTGGGGAATTCACGGTCGAAGAGACGATCGCTATTGTGAGGGACGCGCAGGGGAAGCGCCACGAGATAAAGCTTATGCAGCGCTGGCCGGTGCGCAAGGCCCGCCCCTACAAAGAGAAGCTCCCCAGCACCGAGCCTCTCATGACGGGGCAGAGGGTGATCGACACGCTCTTCCCCATTGCCAAGGGCGGGACGGCGTGCGTGCCCGGGCCGTTTGGATCTGGGAAAACTGTGATCCAGCACCAGTTAGCCAAGTGGGCCGACGCTGATATTATTGTCTTCGTTGGCTGTGGCGAGCGCGGCAACGAGATGACCGACGTCTTGATGGAGTTTCCAGAGCTTGAAGACCCCAAGACCGGCGAGCCTCTCATGAAGAGAACAATTCTCATTGCCAATACGTCCAATATGCCGGTCGCCGCCCGCGAAGCGTCCGTCTACACGGGGATCACGATTGCTGAATACTTTAGAGATATGGGCTACAGCGTCGCCCTCATGGCGGACTCTACGTCGCGGTGGGCCGAGGCGATGCGCGAAATTTCGGGAAGACTCGAAGAGATGCCCGGCGAGGAGGGGTACCCCGCCTATCTGGGCTCGCGCATTGCGGACTTTTACGCGCGGGCCGGGCGCGTTGTGTGCCTAGGCAAGCCCGAACGCCAAGCGAGTCTTTCAGCCATCGGCGCGGTCTCGCCCCCAGGAGGCGATCTCTCCGAGCCCGTCACTCAGAACACCCTAAGATTAGTGAAAGTCTTCTGGGGGCTCGACGATAAGCTCGCCTATCGCCGCCACTTCCCAGCGATCAACTGGCTGACAAGCTACTCGCTCTACGCGGAGGACTTGGCGCCGTACTTTGAGCAGAAAGTTGGGCCGGAGTGGAACGAGCTGCGCCGCGAATTTATGAAATTATTACAGATCGAGGCGGAGCTCGAAGAGATCGTGCGCCTTGTCGGGGTGGAGGCGCTCTCGCCCTCCGACAGGCTCAAGCTGGAGGTGGCGCGCAGCATCCGCGAAGATTATCTCATGCAAAGCGCCTTCGACGATATAGACACGTATACGTCGCTAAAGAAGCAGCTCAAGATGATGCAGCTGATTAAAGCGTTTTATGATTTGGGAGCTCGGGCGCTCGAACAAGGGGTGGACATCCATCAGATTATAGATCTGCCGGTGCGGGAGCGCATCGCCAAGGCGAAGTTCATCCCCGAAGGGGAGTTCGACGCTCGCTTCGCAGAGATCTTCCAAGAGCTGACAGAGTCATTTGAGCGCCTGATGGCGCGTGCAGGAGGAGCCTATGCTGAAAGAGTACTCTAGTGTAGCGGAGATCGCTGGGCCGATCATGGTGGTCGAAGGGGTGAGCGGGGCCAAGTACGACGAGCTCGTCGAGATTGAGCTCGCTGGCGGAGAGATCCGCCGCGGGCGCGTCCTGGAAGTCGATCGGGACAGAGCGGTCATTCAGCTCTTTGAGGCCGCTCAAGGGTTAAATCTCCGTCAGAGCCGCGTGCGCTTTCTGGGTAAGGTGATGGAGCTTGGCGTTTCCGAAGACTTATTGGGGAGGGTCTTTGACGGCGCAGGGCGCCCCATTGACGGCGGGCCTCCGATCATCCCGGAGAAGAAGCTCCCCATCTCGGGAGAGCCCCTCAACCCCTACTCGCGCGACTACCCCAATGAGTTCATCCAGACGGGGATCTCCGTCATTGACGGCTTGAATACGCTCGTGCGCGGACAGAAGCTCCCGATCTTCTCTGGGGCAGGGCTGCCGCACAATCAGATCGCTGCGCAGATCGCGCGACAAGCAAAGGTCCTGGGCGAGGCCGAAGAGTTCTCCGTGGTCTTCGGAGCCATGGGCATCACGTTTGAAGAAGCGAATTTCTTCATTACTGATCTGAGAAAGACCGGGGCGCTGGAGCGCGCCGTGATGTTCATAAACTTAGCCGACGACCCTGTGATCGAGCGCATCACCACTCCGAGATTGGTCTTGACATGCGCCGAGTACTTAGCATTCGAGCGCGACATGCACGTCCTGGTCATCCTGACGGATATGACGAACTACGCCGAAGCGCTGCGCGAGGTCTCGGCAGCCCGCAAAGAAGTCCCTGGTCGGCGTGGGTATCCCGGGTATATGTACACAGATCTCAGCACTATTTATGAGCGCGCCGGGCGCATCAAGGGCAAGAAAGGATCTATTACGCAGATGCCCATCTTGACGATGCCCCAGGACGATAAGACCCACCCTATCCCCGATCTGACGGGCTACATTACCGAAGGGCAGCTCTTCCTGTCGCGAGAACTCCATCGAAAGGGCATCTATCCGCCGTTCGATGTGTTGCCGTGCCTGTCGCGCCTTAAAGACAAGGGGATCGGGCCGGGCAAGACGAGAGAAGATCACGCAGGAGTGCTCAATCAGCTCTATGCGGCCTATGCGCGCGGGGTGGACGTGCGCGAGATGGCCGCGATCCTGGGCGAAGCTGCTCTGAGCAAGCTCGATCGCATCTACATGAAATTCGCCGACGAGTTCGAGCGAAGATTCATTCAACAGGGCGAGTACGAAGATCGCACGATCATTCAGACGCTCACGATCGGCTGGGAGCTTTTGAGTATGTTGCCGCGCGGGGAGCTCAAGCGCGTGCGCGACGAGTTCATCGAAAAGTATCTGCCAAAGAAGGCAGAAGAGCCGGTCGTAGCGTAAGGGGGAAGATCATGGCGGTCGCTCAGCAAGTCAACGCGACCCGCATGGAGCTTTTGAAACAAAAGAAGCGTCTGGCGATGGCCAGGCGCGGCCATAAGCTCTTAAAGCAGAAGCGCGACGAGCTGATGCATCGGTTCTTGCAGCTTGTTGAGGAGACGCGAGGGTTGCGCGAGCGCGTCGAAGAGAAGTTAGCCCAGGGGTTTCGCAGCTTCTTGCTTGCGCGGGCCGAGATGTCCAAAGAAGCGATGGAGGAGTCCCTCATGACCGGGGCGAGCCGCAACGGCGCGCTGCAGACCGAGATGGAGCCGGTGATGAGCGTGTGGGTGCCGCGCTTTGTACTGCGCGACGAGAGAGACATCTATTCGTATGGGTTCGCTGCGACGTCAGCGGAGCTGGACACGGCGCTGACGCTCTTTAAAGAAGCCCTTCCCGATATGACCAAGCTTGCGGAGATCGAGAAGTCTCTCGAACTCTTAGCTGAGGAGATCGAGACGACGCGGCGGCGGGTCAACGCGCTTGAGCGCGTGTTGATCCCCCAGTTGGAAGAAAATATCAAGAAGATTTCGATGGCGCTCGACGAGATGGAGCGCAGCACGCGCGCGTCGCTGATGCGCATCAAAGATATTATTCGCGGGGAAGCGTAGCTGATTGTTGGCACTGAGTCTTTCACTTTCGGAACCCCGGCGGCCAGGGGTAGTCAGGCGGGGCAAAGATCGGCTTTCACCGCAAGTCCCCCACATACCAAAGCTGTAGAGATTCTTCCACCCCTGCTGCGTTCCATATATGGATAGCCAGGATCTTCCCGTCAGGGCTGAAGGAGAGACTGCCTAGGAAATGATTTATCGGATTCGGCACTGGTATCTGCAGGGTACGGGCCACTTGCCAATCCCTGACAGCCTCCTTGACTCTCCAGATCTCTAATACTAATTTGCGATCTTCCTGTTGGGAATATCCCTCTGATCCTGCAAAGAATTGCCCACTAGGGCTGAAGCTGAGCCCAACAAAATTCCCTCTGGGGGAGCCAAGCTCCCGCACACTAGCTACATCCCATATTTCAAGAGCCCTACTAACATATACTATTACTGCCAACAACTTCTTATTCGGGCTGATCTCGAACATCGCTACACCGGCTACAGGATAGATGGATCTCACCAAGCGCCCTGTAGATAGCTGCCAAAACCGTATAGAGTCATCCAAGAGTGAGCCGGTAACCAGAATCTCCTCCGATAGGAAGGCAAGATCCGTAATGTGGCTCTTGTGAGCTTGTACGATACGCCCGATCTCCAAGCCCTTGTAGGGGTCCCAGAGGATCACTGCTGCCTGAGTACATCGGGGAATATCAAGCTTGAGACAGACACTCGAGGCCAGCACCTTGCCACTAGGACTGAAAGCAAGAGCGTTACCCCCTAGACCATCAAAGCGCAAGGTGCGTATCTCCTTCCACGTTCCCACCTCCCATATTCTGATGGCTTTGCTTTCCAAGCTGGCTAATAGCTTGCCATCAGGACTGAACCGCACTCTCCCTGTGCTTTCAGGCGATTGGAGCTCCGCAGCAAGCTGCCCATCGGCCACCCTCCACACCCAGATCATCGGATCACCTTCCTGCCCTTGCCAAGGACTCCAATAAACTGCGAGCCATTGGCCATCTGGGCTGAAAGCCAATTTAGGCGACCACATATGGTATCCTAGAGGGCCACGCAAGACGCAGAAGCTATTGGGCTCCTTGGGGGGACAGGGGACTTCTCGAGGAGCTTGCTGGGCCTCCCACGGTGAACTGCTCAGAAGGAGTAGGACAAGAGCCATCAGAAACCATCTCATCATAGTCATCATCCACTAGCTACGGGATTATAGCACTTTCCTCCTTAGGGCGTAAAGCCCGCTACAGGGGTCCCCTGTTCAGATGGAGGGGGAGCTTCCCAGGGCGAAATGCGCCAATCGACCTTTTGAGCGTTACAGTTTGCGGACTGGCCTTGCTGAGCGCACGCTATTTGCCGTGCTAGATCGCCTAGCGCAGCACATGCTGAGGCTGTTCCAATGCACATATAAAAGACCCGGCCGTCGCTAGTCTTCCACGAGACGATAATGGGTATATCTTTGTTGCCAAAGGCAGCTATCAAGGCATCAAGTACAGCTCCAACATTCGCCCCAGGTTTGGTGAAAGCAAAAGTGACTATACCTTGTTTGGTTGGAGCATATGTAGCTTCCGTTTGAAATGCAACCTCTTTTAGAGCCATACTAATCCAGGCTACGATCTCGTTTACTTTATTCGAACAATCTTGACAATGATCCCCCCCTACCACGGCTATATACATGAAAGGGTCGTTCTCTGACGCATAGGTACGAGTAAAAGTCATGACAGCACCCCACCAGATACCATACGGGTACTGAGGGTCCTGCCGGTGTACAATTCCTACGAATGTTGGGCTCCAACCTGTTTCTGATGACATATTGCGCGCCGTTCTTGCGGCAACGACGATGATCCCAAATCCTCGCATACAGTAAACGAGGCCTTCCTCTGCTGAGGGATGATCGTTAGTGGTATGAGTAAGTTGCTTGTAGAGATCTTTAGAATCGGGGTTATCCTGCGGCAGTCATAGACATAGCCCCACTGAGAAGTGCAAATCTGCGGGCCTTCGTAGCCACCCTCGAAGTCTCTACCACCAACTGCCCTCAGCACGAGAACCATGCAGAGTCAACTTGACATTGAAGAGACTGTGGTAGTTAGGTCTCATCACTTCAAATCCCCTATGTACCATAGTTGTAACTGTCCCATGCCATCACTTATATAGGTGTTTATTATAATAGCTAAGATATCTCCCTTGGGGCTGAAGGCAGACGCCCCAAACCCATACCCAAAGCCAGGTAAAGGTAGGACTAAAATTCGAGCTACTTTCCAGTCTTCTATCCTATTCCCCACTCGCCAAATTTGCAACAACGTGTGATCCCCGTGCTCCTTCGAGTGTATCCATGATCCTGCTAAAAATTGGCTATCTGGACTGAAGCTGAGGTCAATAGCTTGAAAACCTTGAATTACGCCAAGCTTTTTCCAACTAGACACTTCCCATATCGTCAATTCGTCGAATCCACTGTCGGCATCCACTAGCAAACGGCCATCAGGGCTGACAGCGGTAGCTCCAAGATC
Organism: Candidatus Bipolaricaulota bacterium; assembly: GCA_036783095.1. Taxonomy (GTDB): domain Bacteria; phylum Bipolaricaulota; class Bipolaricaulia; order RBG-16-55-9; family DRXL01; genus JANXCC01. The sequence goes on along the minus strand of DAIPXV010000005.1, from coordinate 7,414 downwards.
TCTTGTTACAAAAAGAGCCTGCACCAAGCGCCCTGTAGAGACTTGCCAGATCCTTATAAGAGGAGGTGAGGAGGTAACCAAAAGTTCATCAGATATGAAAACTAAATCAATTCTCCTTATTCCTGGACCTACCGCTGCCTTAGCGATGCGTCGGACCTCTGCCCCACTAGCAGCATCCCAAAAGATAACATCTGCTTGGACACAGTCGTTTACACTAGTGCACTTGTATGCTGTAGATGCTAGTAACTTCCCATTAGGACTGAAGGCTATTCTATCATTAAAAAGTCCTGGAGGCTGTAAGGTGCGAATGAGCTTCCCCGAAGCCACTTCCCACAGCTTAATACCCCCGTCAGCAGGGTTAAAGGTTGGACTGATTGAACTGGTAGCAAGGAGCTTCCCATCAGGGCTAAAATGCACTGTAGTTATCTCGCCGAGGTGCCCATGGAGTTCATAAATGAGCTTCCCACCCGCCACCTGCCACACCCGAATCGCTGGCTCTCTTTTTGGGGTGATAGAAGTGACAGCAACTGCTACAAGCTTCCCATCAGGGCTGAAAGCAATATTAGAATAACGTGTATCTCCTCTATCTAAAGGTATCACGCAAAAGCTGTTAGGAACTTGTGGAGGACAAGTGGTCTCTGTTCCTGGCGGTTGAGTAACCTCTACTAGGAGTCCTGCAAGTAGAGTTATTCCCCAAAACCACCATCTCATTTGAGCAGCACCTCCTTATAAAAGCTACCAAATTAGCAATTGATCATCAAGTCGTAAATTCTACCGCAAATGTTCGTGTCATAATCCCGTCCCTCAGGGATGTCATAGCTCCCTGTCGTGACGTCCCCGCCCTCCCCCAGGATCGAGCAGCAACGGCTGCAGCCTTGCCCTCAGCGGCACTGCCTCCCCACTCGCCTGCCCGCAGGCCGTGGCTTGGATCGCTAGCTCGGCACCATCTTCGGGCTCATCATCTCTATCGGCCTTCACCTTGATCCGCACCTGATGCGAAATCTTCTCGCTCCCTTCAGAGGCTATCCCAAGAATTGCTATCTTGTTCGTCTCATCAAGGAGCACGTGCACCTTGCCTACCCGCTTGCCCTTTTGGTGGAGCTTCCCCTCAAACTCCTGGAACTTGCCCTTCTCGCGCAGCTTCCTCAAGAGCTTCTCCGCCTGCTGGGCGCTGAGGAACCTCACCACTCGCTCTTGCCCATCACCACCGACGTTGAGGGTCTTGTTCCCTTGACGAATTAAGCTAATCGCTTTCATAAAGCTATTGTAAACGAGCTGTAAAGCTAGAGTAAGCGCGCCTGGTAGAATGTGCAGGCGGCACAGTCACAAGAAGATCTTGGTTAGGCTACGATGTTGGGTTAACGGCAAGGTGGATGTTCGTCAGTCTGTAGCTCTTGGAGAACGAGCTGATAGTTGCCTGAGCCTTTCTCACCGCGAGTTACTACCACTTGAAACAGCATATAAGCTAAAGGATCTGGGATGAAGCACCCTCTAGCAAGGGGAAGCTTTCGTAAGCTCCAGAAGGTGTTTGAGCCACGACGAAAACTCGAAAGTCCGTTTCGGGATCACCCGAAAACTGTAGAGTTAAGGGCACCGCAGATTTTGGTATGATACGAAGAAAGTGAATGCCATAAGGGTGGGCGCACTATCAAGGAGGACAGTTTCGTGTTAGACGGTGATGGGCAAGCCCCTCCGTGTATTTCGGCACAGATTTGGGGGTAAGGGTTTTCCCAGTTCCCGCGCTCGATTGCGAGGGCTTGGCCTGTCCATTCCCCGACAAAGACCGGTACAGGCACATAGGGGATCCCTTGCTCAGGGCCATGGTAGAGCCATTTCGCATCTGGAACTTGCCGGGCAGCTAACGCGACGGCAAACTCAGCCCATAAGTCTAGAAAAGATTTTCCTGTTAATTGTTCTAGAGCCTTAGGCCAGCCAACCCCTAGACGAATGTCAGGGTGCTCAAACAGGCTTCGGATTAGCTGAGCACCGCCGTAGTGATCGGATATGAAGTTCCAGAAAAGTCCGGCTTGGTGTCCCGGATAAAGTAATTTCAGGCTGCTCACATCTGTCCCACCGATAAGCCAAGGCAGTAAAAGCCTAATGTAGCACTCTACATACTGCGGGAAGACCTCTCTCATAGCCCACATAGCTGTGCCCTCACTCAAGAAACGATCGGCTAGCTTCAAGGAATACCCAAGGAGCTGAATGCTGTGAAAATATTCATGAGCCGCTATGCTCCTATAACAATAGATTTGGGAAGTCTCTGCAAGAGGATCACTTTCTTTCCAATTCCAGGTGTGTTGCCCATCTCGGAAGCCATGATGTATCACTAATCTTTGGTAAGCCTCCTCCAAGCCTTTCGCTAGATGTCGGACTACTAACCTTGGAACATTCTCGTAGGTGATAGTAAAATGGCGGGAGTGAAACACACCAGCTCTAACCTGGTTTTCAAGCCTTCTATTGAAATCAAGGGTTATAAGTAACAAAAGGATTGTAAAAAGCAAAACCAGCCACGTTTTTCCCTCCATAGCTCACTCCTAATTCCAGCCTTAATACCCTAGATACACCCATATATTAAGCGTGTGAACCGATCTGTAGTACACCTTCGGGAACCGCATCTTAACCCATCAGGGGTTATTTCGCAAAGCGAGGTGCATACTAATTCGCCACCAAAACACTCGACTCTTATAAAGTATTCTGTCTGGGAAGCGCCGCCACATAATGAATCACCATCACAGGGTGTAAATTCAGCTGGACCATCTCGACCGCTAGGCTGAAGTCGAGCATTAAGTTTGTTTGATGCTCTAGCTGCAGTTCCGCAACTCGCTTGTACTTGTATCGGTCCATGTTTGACTATTCCAGTTGTGACAGGGCCTGATTCTGACCACGTCAATGCTTCTAAAATAGCTATGTAAAGAGCTTGCCTGTCTTTGATAACGAGCAAAACTCCTTGATTTGCCTCATCAATACTTGCCCATACATACCCCTTAGTAACTCCGGGCTTCCGTAAAACATCGCTAACTTGCACTAAGATGCCACGGACTTGGTCTCTTGTCAAAAGCAGCACTTCTCTAATTGTTCCCTCTGGCTGCAATTCAATTCTTCGTCGTCCTTGAGAGGTCACTGCTGTCACGCTTGCTCCTAAGGGCGTCCGCATGTAGTAGAGATTTGCTTGAGGTCCTATAGGTACTAAGGCCAAGGCACATTGCGGCCCAGAATACACCTTCGCTGCATTAAAGCTGGGATTAAAGCCTTGCGCTTCTAGTCGTCGCTGTAGTCGTTGAAATTGAGGATCCGTAATAGCTTGGGAGAGAATAGCATCCGCCTGTCTCCCGGTTACAAAAGAGAGACAGTGGTAGTCAAAATTCTGAGCATCCTGTGGGGTAACTTTAAAGTCTACTTCAGCGGGGGGGTAACATTCCGAGAATTCAGAAGCGAAGTGCAGCCGACCAGCACAGAAACGACTCCGACGACGAGGGCGAGCTTTCCTAGGGCAGCGCTGCGCATGACTTCTCCTTTTGCGCTCCTTCCCCTGCGCTCCCAGAGCTGTGGGCGGGGATGGGCGGCTTGAGGGTGTATCACCCTGTATATACTACAAATGGGGGACAAAAGTCAAGGGGCGATAAAAAAATCGCGTATGGATCGGCATTTAGGTTGTTGTCTCATGGACATCTTGGCGCTGCGCGTCCCATGTGTTATACTTCAACGCACGAAAGGAGGGCACGATGGACGACCGAATCCCCATGACACCCGAGGGCTACCAGCAGCTCAAGGCCGAGCTGGAGCGGCTGATCTCGGAGCGTCCCAAGATCGCAGAGATCATCGCGCGGGCGCGCGCCTACGGCGATCTCAGCGAAAACTCCGAATATCACTCGGCCAAAGAGAAGCAAGCCCTCCTTGAGGCTAAGATCCGAGAGTTAGAATATAAGCTCTCCCGCGCGTTCATCGTCACCAATCATGGGGCAAGTCATCAAGTCACTCTAGGGTGTCGGGTGACGCTCGAGGACACACTGACTGGGGCAGTCTTTACGTACAAGCTCGTCGGCCCTGCCGAGGCCAATCCCGAGCTCGATCTCATCTCCGCGGCTTCGCCAGTGGGGCAGGCGCTGCTCGGCCGCGAAGTGGGCCAGCTCATCGAAGTCCAGACGCCGCGCGGCCTGCGCACCTATAAGATCCTCAACATCGAATTGTGATTGCGTGGCTCGTCGTTTTAGCGTTTGGTCCGGCTATCTTCTGGCTCTGGTACGTCTATCAGAAAGACCGCTGGGAGCCGGAGCCGCGCGCGCTCGTCGTCAAGACTTTTTTGTTGGGCATGGCGTGCGCCCTGCCCGCCGCCTTGGGCGAAGCCCTCTTCTTCTGGTCGGGATTCTTTCTCATCGTCGTCGCTGCCCCGGTCATCGAAGAGTACGCGAAATATTTTGTCGTCAGCCGGACTGTCTATAGAGAGATTGAGTTCAGCGAGCCGATGGACGGCATCGTCTACTCGGCGGCGGCTGCCCTGGGCTTCGCCTCGATTGAAAATCTTCTCTATCTGATAGCAGCTCAGAATCAGCACATTCTCACGCCAGTCTTCATTGGTCGGGCGATCTTCTCTGTGCCGGGGCATGTGCTCTTCTCGACGATCTGGGGCGCGGCGCTGGGCAGAGCCAAGTTCGTCTCTGACCCCATCAAACAGAGAGCGCTCATCCACGGGGGGCTGCTTGCGGCGATGGCCGCGCACGGGCTGTTTAATCTGTTAGCGATGTTCGAGCTGCTCGGAGCTATTGGGCTCTTGGTCTTTCTCTTCTTTGCGTGGAAACTCTTTCACCAGCGCGTCGAAGAAGCCCTCTCTCAGTCGTCTTACGTTCAGAGATTAGGGCAGCTCTTGGGGCGCCGCGACGACTCTGGGCCTCGCCCTTGACTTGGGCGCGAAAACTGAGCACAATAGCGTCATACATCTCAAAACCGAAAGGAGTCTCTCTATGAAGAAGATACTCGCAGTCCTGGCGGTCGTCGCAGCCTTAGCTCTCCCCCAGCTTGGAGTGCTCGCGCTTCGATACGCTGAGCCCTCTCAAACGGCGTCCAGCGCTGTAATCGAAGAGATCATCCAGCAAGTGAGCGCAGAGAACTTGCGTGCGCAGATCTGTTACTTTCAGTCGCGCGACGGCGGAGAGTTCTGCAACAGCGAGGGCTCGCGCTGGGCCTGTGACGGCACAGCCATTGATCGAGCTATCGAGTACGCCCAGCAGTACTTTGAGAAGCTGGGGCTGAAGACCGAGCGCGTGCCGTTCTCGCTCTACTGTCGTACAGGGTTGTCGCACAATATAGAAGCGATCTTGCCGGGGACGGAGTCCCAACAATCCGTGTTGATCACAGCGCATCTCGATAGCACGACGTTCAGCATCAGTTCTGGTGGGATGGCCCCAGGGGCCGACGACAACGCTAGCGGTAGCTCAGCAGTCCTAGAAGCCGCGAGAATCTTGAGTCAATATAAGTTTAAGCACACGATTCGCTTCGTGCTCTTTACGGGAGAAGAGCAAGGGCTGGTGGGCAGTCGCGCGTATGCGGGGAAGCTCGCCGGCGAGGGCGTGCAGATCTTAGGGGTCTTCAATATGGACATGATCGGCTACGACAGCGATAGCGATGGCGCGTTCGAGGTGCACGCGGGGACGCGAGAGAGCTCGGTCAGGCTTGCTGATCTTCTTGTGCAGACGCTGCAGAGGTACGAGATCAAGCTTGCTCCTGAAGTTTTAGAAGTTGGTGCGACCAATCGCAGCGATCATGCGTCCTTTTGGAGTCGGGGGTATCCGGCGGTCTTAGTGATCGAAGACAGCGAGTACGGAGAGACTAATGACTTTAACCCGTACTATCACTCGACGTCGGACACGCTAGATAAATTAGATTTGTCGTATGCCACGCGCATTGCTCAGGCAGTGATTGGGGCGGCAGCGCAGTTGGCCGAGCCAGCTCAATAAGAGGGGTCTAAGGGCAAAGGGAGCCGGCTGCTGAAGCATCCGGCTCAGGAGATGGAAGCTCACTGAAGGGGGCTTGGGTAGGGGCAGACCCCAGTGTATGCCCTGGACGAACACAGGGGTTCGCCCCTACAGCACTTCCATCTCTTGAACCGGTGGATTCATCCGCTATATCGGGTTTGACGCTCTTTCTGCGAGGGCGCTATACTGGGGATCGATGACATGCGGGAGGGAGTATGAGCCTTCAAGTGGGAGATCGCATTCGGATTGAACCCTTCCCTGAGGAGGCCGAGGTCTTCAGCCTCGAGGAGGAGGGTACTCAAGTAGTATTGGGGATTATCTTCTACCCCTCCAAGCGGGCCGAGAGGCTGGTACTCAGCCGTGAGGAGCTCGCTCGCCGAGTGCGGCAGCTCCCTGCCCTCTGGGAGGACTTCGCCTCCGGCACCATCCCCCGTGACGTTTTCTTGCTCTTCACTGAGGCCCTCCGCATGCACTTGGCCTATGCCTTCGACCCCCACTATGCCGTCAGCGTCACCCAAGTAGACCTCCTCCCCCATCAGGTGGATGCCGTCTACCGCCACATCCTCCCTAGGCCCCGCATCCGCTTCCTGTTAGCGGACGATCCTGGCTTGGGCAAAACCATCATGGCAGGGCTCGTGCTCAAAGAACTGAAAGCTCGTGGATTGGTCCGTCGCACGCTGCTGGTCGTGCCCGCTCATCTGCAGGACCAGTGGCAGCGGGAGATGCACGACTGGTTTCGAGAGGATTTTGTCCCCCTGCGTCGTGACCTGCTGCAGAGCCTCTACTCCACCGACTTCTTTGAACGCAATCTTCAAGTATTAGTCTCCTTGGACTTCGCCCGACGGGAGGACGTCCGGGAGGTCCTGACTCGTCAGTCCTGGGATCTCGTAATCGTAGACGAGGCGCATAAGCTCTCCGCGACCCGCTACGGGCAGAAGATTTTCAAGACGAAGCGCTATCAATTGGGCGAAGCCCTGGCACCGAAAACTCATCACTTGCTCTTTCTTACCGCCACCCCGCACAAAGGCGATGACCATGCTTACTTTTTGCTCCTAAACCTGCTGGAGCCCCGACTCTTTGCTGCTCCGGAGCAGCTCAAGCAGGCCGCCAGGTCTGAGGGGCTTCCCTTCGTGTTGCGCCGCACCAAAGAGCAGGCTAGAGACCTACAGGGAAGGCGCCTCTTCCACCGGCGGGAGGTCAAAAGCATCGGCGTCTCGCTCACCGAGACGGAGAGGCGCTTGTATGAGGCGGTCACCGCCTACGTGCGCCGCTGGTATGCCGCCGTCTCCGGCAAGACCGACCGGCGCAGCCGCAACGTGGCCCTGGCCCTCACGGTTCTCCAGCGCCGCCTGTCCTCCAGCCTCTTCGCCGTGCGGGAGTCATTGCGCCGCCGCAGGGCGAAGCTGCAGACCCTCCTCCAGGAGTGGGAACGCCGCCTGCAG
>DAIPXV010000004.1:0-38676 GCA_036783095.1 Candidatus Bipolaricaulota bacterium | reverse complement strand
GGGCAATAGTGCGGCTATCGCGCTCTATCAGAAGCACGGCTTTGTGATCCGGGAGCGGGTGCCCTTTTATTACAGCGACGGTGAGGACGCATTCGTCATGGTCAGAGAGCTTTAAGCATCCGTTCGAGATCTTCGGGGGTATCTACGTCCCATTGGGTCGGCTCTTCGTCGGGAGCCAGTTCAAGCTTGATAGCCTTCTCCCAATATTTTTGTAAGATGGGAAGTCCGCTGGCATCGCCGGAGAGCCTCTCAAATTCTCCAAAGAGTTCTCGAGGGATCGCCACTGGGCGCCCTGGAGATCCTCGGTAGATGGGAAAGCAGAGCTTTTGTGTGTGCAGAAAAGCTTCGACGACTCGTGCGATCAGCTCTGGGGTTACGAGCGGCATATCGCCCAGGAGCACTATTGCTCCGGGGGCGTGCGAGGGCGTTGTTCCCCTCACCCCTTCCTCCCCTCTCCCTTGGAGGGGAGAGGGGCCGGGGGTGAGGGTGAGCACGGCAGCTAACCCAAGCTTGAGCGATTCTGCCCGACCTTGCTCCCAGTGAGGGTTTTTGAGCACGCGGAGCTTGGGAGAGCTTCTGAGTTCTTTGAGGGCGTGGAGGGCTTTGTCGTACTCATATCCTAGGACGAGAATCACTGGGTCAAGTGGGGCTTCTAAAGCTGCCCGAAGCGCGTGATAGAGCACCGTGTGCTCTCGGAAGGGCATAAGCAATTTATTCTGTCCGAAGCGGTGGCTGGCGCCGGCGGCTAAGATAATCCCAGGGATAGCCATTACTCTGCATTATATGAGAGCTTGGGCGGGAGGGGCAAGGGTCTTGACAGTAGGGGGCACTTTATGCTAAGATTTTGCTAACAGGAGCGTGTAGGACCTTAAAAAAGTGCCGATGGGCCTAAGAACCCTACAGAGAGGTCCTGCGCTACACGGGGTACTGTTCTCAATGAAGGAGGTGGGAGCCGAGGAAGGTAGCTTCATATCTTTTACACCCTCAACCTTTAAACTCTCGCGCGAGGTGATCAGCAGTGAAGTCTTTGAAGTGGTGTAGCATCGTGGTTATTGTGGCGCTGCTGGCCGTATGGGGCAGCCAGGCGCAGCCAGCTTGGAACATTCAGTCGGTGGCTCAGGGACCCGATACTGCCAAGCAGCGGGTTGTAGAGCCAGACGTAGCAGTAGCACCTAATGGTACTGTTTATGTAAGCTATATTGATCAGAAGACAAACGCCGTCAAACTCATTCAGCTCGGGGGAGCGAGAGCTGAGCTTGTACGCGAGACGGGCCGGGTAATTGGGACGACGGTCGCAGCTACAGATAGTCTCGTGTGTGTCTCATGGGAGGAGCTCAGCGACTCGTCTGGGGTGCACGAGGTCTGGCAGGCTTGCTGGAACGCTGATCTTTCACCAGCTGGTGAGCCCCTGCGCTTGTCTACTGAGGGGGTTATCGCCGGTCAAGCTAATGGTGCTGGCTGGGAAGAGTTCGGCTTCAACTTCGATAACACCTTCGCTCCTGATGGTACGCTCTATGCCGTCTGGACGGAGGACTACAGCAAGATCGTAGCGGCCAAGTACGTTGGTGGCACCGTTCAAGCCTGCGGTGAGTTTCCAAAGCTGCCCATCCCTGAGGCTCCCAACCGCTATCCCACGATCTACGTTGACAAGGATGGCGGGGTGTGGGTCGCCGTCGGCGATGTCTCCTATCCGCCTGGGCCGAACGTCTGGGTCTATTACTCTAGCGATCAGTGCGCTAGCTGGAAGGGCCCTGTGGACATGACCCCAACGGGTCTCTACAGCGATATGGGCGGGATCGTGCGCCTAGGCGATAAGATCTACGTGGTGTACGATGAGGACGAGGGGGCAGCGCCTGGGACCGCGGACATCAATGTCACCAGCTGCGGTGTCACCCCTGATGGTCCAGCCAACTGCGTGCGTGGCATTGTCCACCGCGAGGGTGGCTTCCCCCACATCGCCACTGATGGCAAGGGGCTATACGTTGCTTCGCAGGATAGCAATGCCAACGTAGTGCGGTTCAGCTACTCCTGCAATGCGGGGGAGAAGTGGAACCCGTTGGATATTCCCAACAAGTGGAACAGCGGCTACAGGGATCCAGACTTCGGCGCGGTCCTCTCGCGCATCAAGGTCGCGACGAGCGCAGGGTCGCCCAATGTCTATGTCGTGTGGTTCTGGCGCAGTGAGGGCAAGAGCAACATTATGCTCGGCACCTTGCCCAAGCCCTGTCAATAGACCAAAACCCATGACCGCTGAGGGGCTAAGCTAGAGGGCTTAGCCCCTCTCTTCTTTTTCTGAGGAGGTGACTATGAATTCTCTCTGGAAGTGGGCAGCTGTGATCGCTGTGCTTCTGCCTGTTGTTTTCGTCGTTGACAGCATCGGCTTGAATAGCTTGGCCCAAGATCAAGCCCAATGGGCAACGATCACTATCGGCCAAGCCGGAGCGAAGGCCGGCAGTTGGTGGTTCTCCAGCGACTTTGCGTTCTCTGAGCGCAATACAGAAGCTGCTGACGATGACTCTCTGTACGTCGCGAGCACAACTCTGCTCGGCCAAGATTGGTTCGTCTTTCTGCACGTCTCCAAGGACGGCGGTGCGACGTGGACAAAATATATTCTCAAGCAAGCCGGCGATATCGTGATCGGGGCGCGCGTCAAGGTCGCCAGCTACAAAGACGGCGACGTCGTCTGCGTCGGCTGGCAGGACTGGGAGGTTGGACAAGGCCTTCCAGAGATTTTAGCCCAGTGCTTCTGGGCTCCTAAGCCCACGGTAGAGAATCTGCCCGAGAATCCTCCCAACATGCCCAGCACCGGGGCACTCTCGCCTGCGGAAAAGATTGAACAGAACGATCCCTACGCTCCCGATCCCCAGCCTCAAGCGATCATCCCGCTGGCGGCTGAGCCAGCGAATTTGTCTAACACCCCCGAGAGCTCCGGGGTTCACGACATCGGCACAGGGGATTACGTAGGGCAGTGGGACCTTGGGATCAACGCGCACAGCCAGTGCGCCACGAATGGGTTCCCGTTGATCTGGGCCGTCTGGTCTGAGGACTACACCAAGCTCCTCTACAGTCGCTCTAAGGACGGCGTAAGATGGGAACCCGCGCAAGCGTTCAAGAACGCCGACGGCCAAGAGGTCTTTCCTGAGAGCTATACGCGCTTCCCCTCGACATACGTTGGTAAAGATGGCGTGATGTACGCCGCGACGGCCCAAGCCATTCGCCCGCCTGACGTCTTCGTCAGCGCCTCAACCGACTGTGGGCAAACCTGGGGAGAGCTGGCAAACTTGAGCCAGAACTCCGGGTTCTCCGATGGCCCCTTTGTTGTCGTTACCGAAGACGGAGCTATTCATACGGTCAACGACGACGACACGACCAATCCCGACAACGCTGATATCCACTACAATCGCTGTACTCGGGATGGGAACAAAGTGACATGCGCTGAGGGGAGCAAGCCCATCGCGAAAGACGGCGGCTTCCCGTATATCGCGACTGACGGCAAGCAAGCACTCTTTGTTGTGTACTCGTCCTCGCCAGGGGGCAAGGCTGGCGGCATTGGCTTCACGTGCTCGGTAGATGGTGGCGCTACGTGGAAGCCTCAAGAAGATCTGCCCGACTCGACGATCGGTGCACCGACGATCCGCTTCACGGATCTTGGGGCGCTCCACTGGCAGGAGAAGATCTCAGTCAACGCCCGGAATACGCTCTATCTCGTTTGGGTGCAGTGGATCCGCGGGCAAGCGATTAAGCTCCAACTGAGCAAGCGTGCCGGCTGCTGAATCACGGAAAGCACAGAACAGACACGGAAAGCACGGAAGTTGCCTCTCTCCGTGCTTTCCGTGGTTTTCTTCAGTGTCTTCCGTGATTCAACCCCGACAGTCCGCCCCGCGCACCCATACGTCAATAATCTCAATCATCACTGAGTCGCTGATGGGCTGAGGAATCTCCGGCCCGACCCGGCTCTGCGCGACCCAGAGATTCAGAGCGATCACGATCTCTTGATCGTCAATCGTGAAGTCCGGGCTTCGGAGCCTCGCGATCAAGCATGGGATGGTGCGAGGCGGCTCTTGAGCCGTGGCACTCACTAGAAGACCAAGCACTACACCGAGCAATATCCACTGGGCCCTCATGGCGATTTCTCTTCCTCCTCTTCGGTGGCTTCTAGACTCTTGTAGATCTGTTGCAGCCGAGCTTCCACGCGGGCGTAGATCGTCCCCTCGGGGAACTTGCCGTCAGGGCTGCGCTCACCTGCCGGTAGGCCCGTGAGCAGCTCGATCCCCTCCTCGACAGTTCTTATCGCGTAGATATGAAATCTCTTCTCCCGCACGGCATCGATGATCTCCTGACGCAACATTAAGTTATCTACGTTCTGTTCGGGGATGATGACCCCTTGGTCGCCAGTCAGGCCGTGAATCTTACAGATCTTAAAGAACCCGTCGATCTTCTCGTTGACACCGCCGATGGGCTGGATCTCGCCCTTCTGGTTGACCGATCCAGTCACGGCGATCCCTTGCTTGAGGGGAACGCCAGCGAGCGCCGAGATCAGCGCGTATAGCTCCGCGCTCGAAGCAGAGTCGCCATCAATCTTCGTGTAGCTCTGCTCAAACGTGATGCTTGCAGAAAGGCTCAAGGGGCGCTCGAGCGCAAACTTCTCCCCAAGCCAGCCTTTTAAGATCAAGACGCCCTTGCTGTGAATCTTCCCAGAGAGGGCGGCTTCGCGCTCGACGTTGAGCACGCCCTCCTTGCCCGTGAACACGTTGGCGGTGATACGCGTGGGCCGCCCAAACGAAAAGTCTGTCAACTGCAGCACAGAGAGGCCGTTCACGCAGCCGACGCGCTCCCCATGAGTGTCTACTAAGATATCCCCCCGGGCGATGAGCTCGTGGATCTTCTCTTCTATGAGATTGTTGCGATAGTATTTCTCTTCGATGGCGCGCTCGACGTGCTCAGCTTTGACGAAGCGCGCTCCCTCACGTTCGGCCCAGTAAGACGCCTCCCGGATGATCGTCATAAGGTCGCTGAAGCGCGCCGAGAGCTTCTTCTGGTCTCCAGTCAGCTCCGCGGCATATTCGACAAGGCGCGCCAGGGCCGTCTTGTGGAAGTGCTTCAGCCCAGGACGCTCGCGCGCCCGCGCCGCCACAAATGGCCCCAAGTGTTTGATATATCTCTCGTCCCATGGCATCTCATCGTCGAAGTCGGCCTTCACCGTAAAGAGCTTGGGAAAGTCCTCGTCGAATGTCTCTAGCAGATAATAGAGCTCTGGACTCCCGATGAGAATTACTTTCACGGAGAGGGGGACCGGTTCGGGCTTAAGGCTCTCTGTTGTCGTGAACCCCATCATGGTGGCGGGGTCTTCGATCTGGATGCGCCCGCTGCGCAGCGCGATCTTGAGCGCTTCCCAGCTGATCTCGTACTTTAAGAGATTGTCGGCATTCAAGACCAAATATCCCCCGTTAGCCTCGTGGAGTGAGCCCGGCTTGATCATGGTGAAATCCGCGGTCATCACCCCAAACTGCACGCGACGCTCGATCTTGCCAAAGAGATTCGTATACGTCGCGTTATCTTGGACGACCACAGGAGCACCTTTGGTCTTGCTATGGTCTATCAAGACATTCACCTTGTATCGCGTGAACAGCTCGATCATACCCGTGGGGAGGGGGACGCCTTGGCTTTCGCCCTCTGGGGTCTTGGGGGTGGGTTCGGCGAACTCTTGGATGTTCTCTAGGATATCGGCTTCGACGTCCTCAAGAAATTCGATCACGCGCGGGTGCTCTTGATATCGGTTTTGTAAGCGCTGAATGAGCGGCTTTACAGTGTAGAGCGCGATATCTCTGTCGAGTTCTTCGACGGCTTTCAGGCGCTGTTCTTCGATGCCTTCGAGTTGGCTCATAGCTTCTTGGATGATCTCTTGGAGTTCTTCGCGATAGCGCGTGATCTTGTGGCGTTCCCGTTCGGGGAGTTTTTCGAAGATCTCTTCGGTGAGGGGCTGGCCGTTGAGCATGGGGGTTGCTTGGAATCCCAAGGCCGACAGGTGAAAGAGAAAGCCGCGGCGCTGGGCTTCCTGCTCGACGTGGGCCGTCACTTTCGTGCGCAGCTCATTGAACTGTTCGTCTAAGCTCTGGCGTTTCTTTCTGTATTCTTCGCTGTGGTAGGCCGCGGGGATGCGCTCGCGCAGCTTCTCTATGAGATCGTCCATATCAGAGGCGAGCTTGCGGCCTAGTCCTGCGGGCAGCAGAATATAGCGAGGGCAGTAAGGGTCATCGAAATTATGAACATAGCAAAGATCTTGTGGAGGGGGCTCTCTGAGGCTGATCTTTTTGAGGAACGCTTGGACGATGGAGTTCTTTCCCGTGCCGGGGCTGCCCGCGACATAGATATTATAGCGAAAGTCTTTGATCCCTAAGCCCAATTCGAGGGCGCGCAGGGCGCGTTCTTGCCCGATGACGTCATCGAGGGGCTTGCATTCCGCGGTCGTCTCGACGCCGAAGATCTCAGGATCGCAGCGACGACGGAGCTCTTCCGGTTGCAAACGGCGTGCCATCGCTCTCCCTTCCAGGGAACCGCTCACGCGCATGAGCGCCTGCGAGGTCTTTAAGAATACACAATAGTGGGGGGGAGAGCAAGAGAGTCGGATCTATGCGAGCTTTACGCTATCGCGCGACGCGGATCTCGCTGTCCCCGACAACAGAGGTCGCCAAGCGCGGGGAGAAGCTCGTCAGCAGCCCCTTGAGCGCGAATGTGTTAGCTGAGACGTTAGACGGGACGACCAGATCATAGATCACGGCGACGACCTGGCCGGGGGAGAAGCGTTGCGTCCAGAGCCATTGGAGCTCGGATTTCTTCAGGATCGCGCCGCCGTTTTGGACTTCTTTCGCCGTCCACCCCGTGGGGGGATCTTCGTCAAGTCCCAGCCCGTTCATAGTTTGGTTGATGCGCAGCGTGATGACGACGCGCACGGTAGCACCGGGGGCGACGGAGCCGCTTGGGGGCAGGATGAGCGAGCGACGCGTCGTCACTGGGGCTTCGGTGACTTTGACGATCTTGCTGATCGAGCCTGTGGCGCCGCGGTTGTCGGTCACTCTCAGATTGACGCGCCACTCCCCGGCGCGATCAAACAATCTCGTCGTGATCGGGGTCGTCTTCGTCTCTTCGAATCTTCCGTCGCCGTTAAAGTCCCATTCATACTTTACAAGAGCGCCGTCGGGATCGCGGGAGCTTGACGCGTCGAACGTCACGACCGTGTTCGTATCGGGGTTTTGGGGGCTGAAGCGAAAGTCGGCGCGCGGCGGGGCATTGCTCTGCGCCTCCGCGCAAGCGACTGTGAGCGCTCCCAGTATCGCAAGTAGTATCAGTGTGTTGGCAGATACTCTCATCGCACAGACCTCCTCCAGACTTCGTCTGGACTGTACACCTTGCCCGGTCTCTGGCCGGGCAAGATATACGGTCCAGGCGAAGCCTGGCTTACGGCAGCGGCCCGAAGACCGATGCCCCCGTCAGCCAGTACGCGACTAGGATCTGTAAAGTTTTAAGATCAATCTTGCCAAAAACGACCTTGCCGTCAGCTTCCCTATTCTTTACGGGTTTATCGCTTAACCAGAAGAACGAAACGGCCGTTTGCATCTGCTCAAAGCTAATCGTTGTTGTCTCGAGCCAAAGATTGACCTTGGGATTATTGGGGTCGCTGACGTCCATGCGGGCGAAGATCACGGGGAACGGGAGCTTGGTGACGACGCGGATCTCCGTCTCGCCGGTAGTGGTGATCTCGAACGCTGGCGAGGCGCTGCTGATCGAGCCGGAGAGTTTGATCACCCTGGGCTCAGGATTCTCTGGTTCAGGGATGGTCAGCTCATACTCGAGGGTCCGCGTCGTGCCCGGCTCAAGAGTCTCCAAGAAGACCCAGAGCACTTCCCCTTGGCCCGGTCGGGCGGTGCCGCTCTCGGTCGAGACAAGCTTAAATGTGAGATCGCTAGGGAATCGCTCCACGACGACTAAGCCGTTGATGCGATCCAAGGCTTGGATGGTGATCTTGATCTTCACCCGCTCGCCAGGGATGGTCTCATCGTTGGGGAGATTGGTGTCAATAGTTCGGGTCGCGATCGCTCGCGGCGTGAAGACTTTGACGGTCTTGGTGGCGCTCGCTCGCTCTCCGTCGGTGTCGGTGACGGTCAGAGTGACTGAATACCCCCCGTCGGCGCTGTAGCGATGGACGGGGTTCTGTTCGCTGGAGCTTGTGCCATCGCCAAAGTTCCACTCCCACGCGACAATCCCAACGTCGTCGGTCGAGCGATCTATGAATGTAATGGGGTCGTTGGCTTTGGGCTCAGTGGGCAGAAATTCGAAATTCACCGTCGGCGGGCGATTGCGATCCCGCACTATCAGCGAGAGCTCTTTCACCGTGGGGCTGACGAGCCTGCCGCGCGCGTCTAGATAGCTCAAGGTGGGCTTCAGCAGGGCCGTGCCCGTTTGAGAACTGCTCACGGTGAAGCTTGCTTCAAAAGTCTCTCCGGCGGCAAGGCCGTCAATCTCCCAGACGATCGTTGTCGTTTTGTCGGGGTTTTTCGTGACGCGATTGGGTGCGTTGAACGTGGCGATCCCATAATTTAAGAACGCCGGTAGCACAAGAGTGATCTTGATTTGCCTCGCGACGATCTTCTTCCCTAACGCTTGAGCGATCTGCTGCGGGACGGTCTCGGTGAACTGTTCGAAGAACTGCCCTTGGGTGAGCCGAGCCAGCTCCCGCAAGAGGGTTCTGTCGGGATTACGTCCCGTAGCGATCGTGAAGATCGCCACGCCGCTCTCAGCAGCGCGCTGCGCTTGCGAGAGGGGCGTGCGCCCGGTGTTGGACCGCCCGTCGCTGAGTAAGATCATTGCCCACGAGGCTTCCTCGCGACCATTGATAACGAGCGTATCGAGTGCTTTGGCAATCCCCTCGCCCACAGCGGTCTTGCCCAGGGGCTTTAAGAGCTTCAGTCCCGTTCGGACGGCCTCGTGATCGAACGTCAAGGGGACATCCACGCGAGCATCTGTCCCAAAAGAGACCAAGCCCACGCGATCTTGCGGCGAGAGCGCTTCAATGATCGCTGAGCCGATCTTCTCCATCTCGCGGACGTTGACGGTCGCCGAGCGGTCTACGACGAGGAAGAGATCAGCCGGTGGGCGCGCGCCGGCTTCACCCGCAGAGAGCCGGATCGTAATTGTGCCCTCTTGGTTGATAAAGAGCGATGTTGGAGAAGCGCTCAGCGTCAGAGAGACCGGCGGTGCGGCCACTTGGGCCAGCCCCATCAGTGCTATGAGGCTGAGCGTGCTCGCTGCAAAGAGTAATCGTCTCATGATTTTACCTCACCTGGCCCTCACCCCGCCCTTGGGGGCACCCCCTCTCCCGTGGCTCACCCACGGGAGAGGGGGCTGGGCTGAGGGATTATCTTGTTGTTGCTGGCAGCGGCCGATCTACTGGCGTGTCCGTCAGCCAGTACGAGACCAACGTTTGCAACATTCTGAAGTCTATAGTCTTCCCGCAGGTCCCGACGACTTCCTCGTCCTCAAGCCACAGAGCAATAGCCGTCTGAATCTGGGCGAAGCTGATCTTGCTCGAGAGCGAAACGTCAATGGCGTTCTGCTCTACGTTGAGATGCGATATCGCTACGGGGATATCGAGGCACTCCACGACGTTGACTGTCTGGTCTTGGCCGACTTCGCTCTCGAAGCGCGGCAGGAACGATTCGATCAGCCCTTGTATAGTATACGGGCTGATGATCTCGTCGGTGGGGACGGTCACTTCATAGAGAATGCTGCGGCGCGTGCCCGCGGGGATCTTCTCTGTGAAGATCCAGGTGTTGACAGACTGCTTGAATGCCGCGCTCGTGCCGCTCTCTAACGGCTTCACTTCCCAGCGTTCGGGCAGCTTCTCTGTGAGCGTCAGCCCGAAGAGATCTTTTTCGGCTCGCACTTCGACGCGCACGCGGAAGATGTTGCCCCCCGGCGCGCGCAGATAGACTTGATAGAACGGCAACGGCGTCAACAGCGAGCGCATCGCCGCACCACCACCCGAGGTGTCCTCGGGGAGAGCCCGGTCTACCGTAATATTCGCCAAGTGGTGAGCTACGATCTGTTTGAGTGACTCTAGGTCGAGTGGGGCGTCGCACGTCCCTGGGACAGGCGTGTCCTCCTGCCAAAATGCCACAGCGCGCTGCATCTGGTCGAAGGTGATCTCCTCAGACATGCGCAAGTCTACGGTGTTCGTCGCTGTGTCTAAGTGTGCGATCGCGACAATCGCGGGCAAGCACGTCACAATGGAGACACGCGAGAAGGATTCATTGGTCTCGCCTAGCACTGGAATCTCTTTAATATCGGGCACGGTGCTGGAGATTCTCCCAACGATATCAAAATCTTGGGGCAGCGGCCCGCCGATCAACTGATCGGTCTTCGGTATAGTCACGTCGTAGACGATGCGGCGGGTCTCGCCACTGCGCACGATCGTGGGGAAGATCCACTGGGTCGTAGCGGCCTTGAAGGTCGCCCCGGCGCTATCGATGGGGGTGACCTCCCAGTTCGCCGGGAGATCTTCGTCGAGCCCAAGGCCGCTCATTGATGTTCTGACACTGATCGTGACCGTCACGCGGAAGGTCGTCCCTGGCGCGGCATGGGTCGTGGAGAGGGTGCGTGTGGCGAACGCAATCTCTTTCTCAACCGTGATGGTCTTCGTGATCTGGCCGATAGCTCCCTTGTCGTCAGTGACTCTGAGAGTCACTTTCACTTCCCCAATCTGGGTGAACGTCCACTGCACGGTGGGTTTATCTGTAGAGATCTCGAAGATGCCGTCAGAGTTAAAATCCCACTCGTACTTGACGATCTTGCCATCGGCGACGGTGCTCGCACGGGCGTCGAACGTGACAGGGACGTTGACGCTCACGACTGATGGCGAGTACGTGAAGTCGGCTTTCGGGGGAGCGCGGCGGAAGGCGCTCAACACCAACGGTTCGACGGGACTGGGCAACTGAAATCGTTCTGGGGAGATGGGGTCGCCGCTGAGCACTTGCCAGCCGTCAATACCTCGGATGAACGTGGGTGTAATGACGATCTCGAACTCATCGGGCAGCCCACTGATCACGACGCCGTCGGCGCGTTCGGGCAGCCAGCGCCAGGTCATCGTGGCTGTTGGTGGGCTGAACTCATAGGTATCGGCGGGGTCATCGCGCAGGGCGATCTGCGCGGTAGGGGGTAGCCCATCGAAGCGCAGCGTTGCTTCCCCGCCCCCGACGTTGCCCGGCTTGCTCAAGATAATTATTAAGCTCAGCTCGCGAGTATTCGCGTCGCGATAGAAGAAGACGATCGCTTGATTGGCGACCTCTAAGCCTGTGTTGGGTTGGTCGTTGGCGAAGCGATAAAAATCCACTGCCGAGCCCGGCTGACTGAGCGGGGTGATCGGCGTAGAGAACGCTCCTTGACGCGCGAGGAAGAACGAAGTCGTCTGCCCCAGGACTGTCCCTTGACTGGCTCCGGTCACAGCGATCAGGGCGAGAGCTATAAGCCCACAGAGAGATTGTCGCACGACACGCATCGTGGCCTCCTTCTGTATCATACCTGCCTCAGTATAGCGTGCGATCCCCCCTGAGACAGTGATTCAAATTACCCACTCCGCCCGCTGGCCTCTAAACTGAGCATAGCACAGCTCGCATTCGGCTGCAAGCGGGCGTAATGGCGATTACAGTCTAGGAAAGTTTGCTAGGGCTTTCGAGGTCTGGGGACAGAATCAAAGAGGGCGTTTGTCTTGGGAGTGAGTGCGCTTTGTCCCCCAGCGCGAAACCCTACAAAGCGAAGAGTTGGGCCCCATGCCGTGTGACAGGAGGGTCGAGGCTTTGTTCGCGGCAATCTGGCGGGCCAGATTGACGATGGCTTCGGATGAGGCCCAACTCAGCTCTCTCAGTATCGGTGATGGCCACGGCCCCAGTCAATGAGTTTTATCAAGAAGAAACCTGAAGTTCATCAGATTCAGTGGAGCTCCTGGTACAGATCGAGGTCGCCGTTCTTGGCGATCTGCTGCTCTTCGTAGGGGGTGCCCAAACGACGATAAAATTCATCGGCAATATTGTGAAAGACGCCCGTCACAATCGCAATGAGCCAATATCGCAAGCCCCCAAACTGCAGTCGGATGACTTTGAGAGCTAGCCGGGTGCACGTATAGTTTAACAGCCCAGCGAATGCCGCGTCATAGTTTTGCGCTTTGGCTTGGGCGACGATCTGCTGAGCCAACTGATCGATGAGCGGATCGAGGGGACGGCGGTCTTGGGGAGCGATGTAGGGCATAGGGACCTCCTTGGTAGCGTGTTCGCTCGTGATATTGTACAATACACAAATCAGACTATCAGCTAAAGGAGGTTGAAGCGATGATCGTCAAGCTGCCCGACGGACGGATCGTTGAGCACCCTGGCCCAGCGGCTCTGAAGGATGTGCTCGCCACGACGAACAAGGAGCTTCTTGCGACCACCGTCGGCGCCAAGCTTGACGGTGAGATCGTCGACTTTCATCGAGTGCTGCCGGACTCGGCTCAGGTCGAACTCATCCCCTTGGATTCTCCTGAGGGCGCAATGATCTATCGTCATAGCTGCTCGCACATCATGGCGCAGGCGGTGCGCCGGCTCTTCCCTGGGGTCAAACTAGCTATTGGCCCGGCCATCGAAGATGGCTTTTACTACGACTTCGACTATGAGCGCTCGTTTACCCCAGAAGATTTGGAGAAGATCGAAGCGGAGATGAAGAAGATCGTCAAGGAGAACCATCGGTTTGAGCGCTTCGAGGTCTCCAAAGATGAAGCGCGCAAGATGCTCCAGGACGAGCCGTATAAGCTTGAGCTTTTGGAAGAGATCCCTGACGAGACGGTCTCGTTCTATCGCGATGGGGATTTTGTTGATCTCTGTCGTGGCCCGCATATGCTGAGCACCGGGCAAGTGAAGCACTTTAAGCTCTTGAACGTGGCAGGGGCCTACTGGCGTGGCGATGAGACCAAGAAGATGCTCCAGCGCATCTACGGCACGGCGTTTGCTACCACAGAAGCTTTAGAAAAGCACCTCCAGATGCTCGAGGAGGCCAAGAAGCGCGATCACCGTAAGCTCGGCAGGGAGCTCGAGATTTTCTTCTTTGATGAAGAAGTTGGCCCCGGGCTGCCCCTCTGGCTCCCCAAGGGCGCGATCATCATCGAAGAGCTCGAGAAATTAGCCAAAGAGACCGAAGCCAAAGCCGGGTATCTACGAGTGCGCACGCCCCATATCTGCAAAGAGTCTATGTATCTGCGCAGCGGGCATCTCCCGTACTATCAAGATTCGATGTATCCGCCCATGGAGCTGGAGGGCGTCAAATATTATTTAAAGCCCATGAACTGCCCCCATCATCATAAGATCTTCGCGGCGCAGCCCAGGAGCTATCGCGATCTCCCATTGCGATTAGCTGAGTACGGGACATGCTATCGCTACGAGAAATCGGGGGAGCTCTTCGGGCTGATGCGCGTGCGCAGCCTGCAGATGAACGACGCCCATATCTATTGTACACTCGATCAGTTCGAAGAAGAATTTCTCGCGGTCTGCCGCATGTACTTGGAGTACTTTAAGCTCTTTGGCATCGAGAAGTATCTCATGCGCTTCAGCACGCACGATCCTAAAGAGCTGGGCAAGAAATACGTCAACGAGCCCGAGCTGTGGAAACAGACAGAAGAGATGGTGCGCCGGGCGCTCCAGCACGGGGGGATTCAGTACGTCGAGGTCCCCGGCGAGGCCGCGTTCTACGGCCCAAAGATCGATGTGCAAGTGTGGAGTGCTATCGGCAAAGAGTTCACGTTGGCGACGAACCAAGTAGACTTTGCCGTGCCCCGGCGCTTCGGGTTAGTGTACAAGAACGCCCAGGGGCAAGACGAGACCCCTATCTGCATCCATCGGGCGCCGCTGAGCACTCATGAGCGCTTGATCGGCTTTTTGATCGAGCACTATGCGGGGGCGTTTCCGGTGTGGCTCTCCCCCGTGCAAGCGGTCGTCCTCCCCATCACTGATCGCCAGCACGAGTACGCTCAGAAAGTCCTCAAGAGATTGAAGGACGCGAACATCCGCGCAGAGCTGGACGGCAGTAGCCATACGCTCAATTATCGCATCCGCCATCATCAATCGCAGAAGGTCCCGTATCTGTTGATCGTTGGGGAGCGCGAGGCGGCGAGCGAGAAAGTTGCTCTGCGATTGCGGACGGGCCAAGACCTTGGGCCTCAGCCCCTCTCGGAAGTTATCGCGAGGATCCAAGATCGGATCGCCACGCGATCGCTAGAGCTCTGAGCCTATCGCAGGGTCAGGTGGATCACGGAGAAGAACGAGGCCAGCGCGGTGAATATCGTCAGCAGTGCCGAGCCAGCCAGAGCGATTTGTTCCGAGCGTGAGAGCGTCTTCATCTCTATACCCCCTTGAGATATTGTGCTGAGCTTAGCATAGCCCAAGGAGGGTGCAGAGTCAGTACTCGTCAGGTGAAAATTCCGTGAAAAAAAAAAGCCCCTCTCCCGTAGCTCATCTACGGGAGAGGGGTTGGGGTGAGGGCCATTTACCGCAACAGCACGAACTTGCTTAAGAGTCGGGTCTGGTGTCCATCGGGTTCGGTGATGACGAGCACGTACCAATAGAGCCCATTGGCTGGGGTGCGTGGCCAGTGCAGCGTCAGGGTCGGCCCGGCGCTCTCTTGAGTAAACATCTGACGTCCATCTAGGCTGTACACCGTGACTGTCAAGGAGCAGCCCTGACAGTGCTGCGCGCTCCAGCGCAGCTCACTTGGCATAAAGCGCACGGTGTGTGCTGGGGCTTGCAGCTCGATGAACTCTTGGGGCTTGACGAGCCGGAAGCGATTGCGCCGCTGCGCCAGCTTGAGCGCTGCGCGCATCTGCGAAGAGACCTTATCAATCCGTGCGATTGCACCGTTCATCAAGGCGCGCCACTGCGCGAATGCGAGAAGAAGCTTATCGCGGGCGCTGCGGATCAGCTCTGACGGTGACATCGCCTCGATGGGGTTGGGCTCGACAGCCAGCGCACCCATCGTCGAGAGGGCGTCATCGGCTTGCGCTAAGAGATCGAGTGCATCGTTGATGAGCGTCTCGATCTCGTCGAGAGTATCGCGAGAGTTCTCGGTGAACGCGATCAGGGCGTCTATACTCTTATGGATGCGGTTAGCGCGATCGGTACTGATGAGATTCGATTCGACGAAGGCATCCACTTGGAAGCCCACCCCTTCAGCTCGCGCGGCCAACGACTCCATCAAGAAGCGCGTATCGGCGAGCGAGACGAGCAGCTCGTTGACGGTCTCTTGGGTTTGGGCGATGAGCTGGCGTGCTTGCTCAGACGCGCCAAAGCTGTTAAGTAAGTTAAGGGCCAAGCGCAGATCTTCAAGGGGCTGAGAGAGGCTGAGCGTGCGCCCTTGTTCGATAATATCGCGCTTCATCGCGCCCAGCTCATCGCGCCCTCCCGGCGTGAGCTTCTTGGCTGTGACGGAGAGGGTGCAAGAGGCGCTGGCGCCCTCTGGGTCTCTGACGGTCAGTCTGACTTCATACGAGCCCTCTTTGTCAGCCTTGAAGGACGTCACAGCAGCTGTGGGGTCAGCGATCACGGCTTGGCTATCAGCGGGCTTGCTGATGAACGCCCACTGATACGTCAAGGTCTTACCTTCAGGGTCAGAGGACCCAGAGCCATCGAGTTGGACCGTCTGGCCGACGAGCACCTCTGCAGGGACAGTCCCACAGCTTACTGTGGGCGGCTGATTGGGCGGCGGAGCTTGGGTCACAGTAATAGTCTGCTGGGCTGTATTTGTCGTCCCAGCGTTGTCAGTGACCGTAAGCTTGATAGTAACGCTTCCCGGCGTCGTCGGACAGGTGAAGCTGACTTTCGGTCCTGTGGCGTCGGGTGTGCCGTCGCCGTTGAAATCCCACTCGTACTTTGCGATCTGGCCGTCAGGATCTCGTGAACCGGACCCATCCAGCGTGATGGTCTGCCCCGTGTTGCACCTATACGGTTCGGTATCGGGTTCGCCGTCGGGGGTCGGGCCTGGGTCGGCCACAGGGGGTTGATTGAGCGTCGCGACGAGCTTCTGTTTGAGGGCGTTTTCCAAATCTGCGAACGTCCTAACGATAATCACGAAGCCGTTATTACCTCTAGGAGGAAACGGCGGGGCGATCACGCCTGGTTGGGGCCAGGCTAAATCTAAGAGAAATTGTTTAAACTCCGGCTCTTGTTCCACACTGCCGATACCCTCAGCATCGAGCTGATCGAGCCCGGCTTGGACGGCCTGATCACGAGCTTCGAGTGTCTGTCGTTTCGCTTCTTCAGGGGGTGAGGGCATATTCGGTTGGCCGTCGGAGATGACATTAAAAACTTGGCGGGCCCCAGGGCGCGCTTTGTCCCCCGTGATCATTGTCGCTGCAAGGCGGATTCCGGAGACCATTGGGGTGAAGCCGCCGCCCTTGACGATCGCCTTCACTCTCGATGCGATATCATTGATATTTTGTGCTGTGATGACAGTCATGGGGATTTCTATACGAGCCCCTGGTATTCTTGTCGTTGGGTCTGTTATATTACCGGAAAACTGCACCAATCCAAACTCCACCGTGCCGTTTTGGGGCACGACCGCTGGATCGGAGATCGCGTTGGCAATGCCGTTGAGCATGGTGAGGAAATCTTGGGTGGAGATACTCCCCGAGCCGTCCATGATGATCACAAGTTGAGTCGTGATAGCATTCTGGGCAGTGGGCGTGGCGACAAACAGACTGAGGAACCCCAGACTCAGAAGAAGAATTTTTATGCTTAGGCGACTCATAAAGCCTCCTTCATATGATGCGCTCTACGAGCATTATAGCATATGACCCCTGCTCAGCAATGTAACGGGCGTCACGCCCCAGCGGCACGCCGCAATTCTTCAACCCTGTCGGTGCGCTCCCAGGGGACATCTAGGTCGGTGCGTCCCACGTGCCCATATGCAGCTAAGGGTGTGTAGATGGGCCGGCGCAGATCCAAGTGCTCGATGATCGCTGCGGGGCGAAAATCGAAGATTTGCTCGATCAGACGAGCGAGCTTGCTGTCGGGGAGCCCCCCCGTACCAAACGTGTCGATAGTAATGGCTAACGGGCGCGCCTGCCCAATGGCATACGCGACCTGGACTTCGCACTCGGTCGCTAATCCCGCAGCGACGATATTTTTGGCAACATATCGGGCGTAGTAGCTCGCGGATCGGTCTACTTTTGTGGGGTCTTTGCCGGAAAAGGCGCCGCCGCCGTGGCTGCCATAGCCCCCGTAGGTGTCCACCTCGATCTTGCGGCCGGTCATCCCCGTGTCACCGCAGGGGCCACCTACTTCGAATCGTCCCGACGGGTTGACGAAAATCACCGTCTTTGCATCGAGCCACTTCCCTATCACGGGACGGATGACGTATTCTGTCAGATCGCGCCGGATCTGCTCTTGTGAGACGTCGCCGTCGTGCTGGGCCGAGAGCACCACGGTGTGCGCTCGCACTGGGTGGCCCTTCTCGTCGTACTCGATCGTCACTTGGGACTTGCCGTCGGGGCGCAAATAGCTCAAGATCTTTTTGCGGCGTAGTTCTGCAAGCTTTCGTACTAACTGATGGGCGAGCACAATGGGCAGTGGCATCAGTTCGGGGGTCTCTTTGCAGGCGTAGCCGTACATAATCCCTTGGTCGCCTGCGCCGATAGCATCGTAGGGATCTTGTGAAGAGCTCTTGATGACAGCTTGGGCGATGTCGGGCGATTGCTCGTGGATGGAGACGAGCACCCCGCAGTGGTCGGCGTCGAAGCCGTACTCGGGCTTGTCGTAGCCGATCTTTCTGATAGTCTCTCGGGCGATCTTGGCGTAGTCTACTCGCGCGGTGGTGGTGATCTCCCCGGCGATGAGGACCAAGCCGTTCGTGGCGAACGTCTCGCAGGCAACGCGAGCGTAGGGGTCTTGGGCGAGCACAGCGTCGAGAATCGCGTCAGAGATCTGATCGCACATCTTATCGGGGTGGCCCTCGGCTACAGATTCAGAAGTAAAAAGATATGTGCTCATAGAGATTCACTTGGCATAAGCCAGAGCATTCTTGTCTGGATTATAACACGCCCCATTGCGTCGCGCTAGTTGTTTGGATTATAATCTCTCGCTGCGCCATGCTGCCATTTCTTTTATTAGGGCTGTTACAAGGGCTGACGGAGTTTCTGCCCATCAGCAGTTCGGGGCACTTGGCGTTGGCGGAGCAGCTCTTTGGGGTGCACAAGCCGGGGATCGTCTTCGATATCTTTGTGCACTTTGGCACGCTCTTATCAGTAGTATGGGTCTTTCGACAGAGAATTCTTCGGTTGGCGCTGGCGCCCTTGCGCGGAGGGGAAGATCTGAGACTTTTGGGGATGCTCCTCATTGGGTCTATCCCGACGGGGGTTTTGGGGTCGGCTCTTGATCCCGCTGCTGAAGCAGCATTTGTGCAGAGCTGGGCGGTGGGGCTGGGGCTGCTCGTCACGGCTTGCGCGCTCTTCATCGCTGAGGTCTTCACAAAACTTCGCCTGGACCAAGCTTCGCTTGACGCGCATCTTCGCCAGCCATCGGCTGGCGAAGGCGAACAGTCCAGACGAAGTCTGGAGCAACTCACGTGGCGCGACGCGCTCTGGATAGGGCTGGCGCAAGGGGTTGCGGTGCTTCCGGGGATCTCGCGCAGCGGCAGCACGATCGCTATGGGGTTGCTCGTGGGGCTGCGCCGTGAGGACGCCGCTGAGTTCTCGTTCTTGCTCTTCATCCCCGCGATTTTAGGGGCGACGGCGTTGAAGCTCACAGAAGCGCTCTCCGACCCCGGAGCGCACAGTGCCCTGTGGGGGAGCTATCTTGCTGGGACGATAGTAGCGTTTCTCTCAGGGATCGTCGCGATTCGCTTCTTAATGAGATTTCTGCGCGAGCGCCGCCTGACGCCCTTTGCGATCTATTGCTTGGCTTTAGGGCTCGTGGCTATCCTTTGGCATTTTGTGAGATAGCGCTCTGTTCAAACGCGTACGCAGCGCGCAGGATCTTAGACTCTTGGAATTTGTCCCCAATGATCTGCAAGCCAAAGGGCAGACCCTCCACCTTCCCGCCGGGGATAGAAATCGCGGGAATCCCCGCAAGGCTGGCCGGTACGGTGAAGATGTCCGAAAGATACATCGCCAAAGGGTCTTTCGTCCTCTCGCCCAGCTTGAACGCCGGCGTGGGCGACGTCGGGGAGATGATAATATCTACTGTTTGAAAGGCTCTCTCGAAATCCTGGCGGATGAGCGTTCGCACCCGCTGGGCCTTTCCGTACCAGGCTTCATAATAGCCCGCGCGCAGCGCATACGTCCCAATCATGATTCTGCGCTTGACTTCCGGGCCGAAGCCCTGGGCACGACTCTCCGCGAACATCGCCTCGACCGAGAGCTCGCTCGCCCTCTTTGTGTAGCGCACTCCGTCAAAGCGAGCGAGGTTCGCGCTCGCCTCCGAGGACGAGATGAGATAGTACGTCGGGATCGCATATTCTGTATGAGGCAAGGAGATCTCTCGAACCTCTGCGCCAAGCTCGCGGAAGATCTTGACCCATGCCTCGACGCACGCTCTGGCTTGACTCGCAAGATCAACGATATATTCTTTGGGCACTCCCACGCGAAAGCCCCTAATATCTTGCCCCAACTCGCGGGTATAGTCATCGCAAGGGCGCTCTAAGCTTGTAGAGTCTTTGGGATCGCGCCCCGCGATAACATTCAATAAGAGCGCGCAGTCGTGCACATCCCTGGTCATTGGGCCAATCTGATCTAAAGAGCTCGCGAATGCGACTAATCCGTAGCGCGACACGAGCCCATAGGTGGGCTTGAGCCCAACGATCCCGCAGAACGATGCGGGCTGACGGATCGAGCCTCCAGTATCGGAGCCCAGCGCCCACAGCGCTTCACCCGCGGTGACGGCCGCAGCCGAGCCCCCAGAAGAGCCCCCAGGGACGCGCCCCAGATCGTGCGGGTTGCGCGTGGGGAAGAACGCGCTGTTCTCTGTCGAAGACCCCATAGCGAATTCATCTAAGTTGGTCTTGCCTAAGATCTGTGCCCCCGCGTCTTTCAGTCTTTCTATCACGGTGGCGTCGAAGATCGGTTGAAAGTCTTCTAAGAATCGCGACGCGCAGGTCGTCTTCAGATCTACCGTGGAGATGTTATCTTTGACGGCGATGGGCAGGCCGCGCAGGGGTCTATCGCGGAGGCGCTCGCATCCTTGCAATAAGTGCTCTTGCGGGGCAATCGAGATGTAAGCTTTAATCTGATCTTCGCGTTGAGCGATGGCGCGATATACGTCTCTGATGACGTCGCGGGGATCGATTTCGCCCTTCTCGATGAGGGCGAGCAGCTCATGCACGGGCTTCTCGTTCAAGCTTCGCTTGTCATTCATCGTGCCGCCTCCGGCGGCCTAAGCTTTATGCGAAAATCTTGCCCGGCCGCAGGCCGGGCAAGCTGCACAGTCCAGACGAAGTCTGGTGCCGAGGGAGGGATTTGAACCCTCACGGGCGTTTATACCCACTAGCTCCTGAAGCTAGCGCGTCTGCCGTTCCGCCACCTCGGCATCTTATCAATTGTAACGCGAGGGATTTGGCTTGTCAACCGATTTCAGCTATACTCAACTCATGGCCGACGAGTGCTTCGTGATCGTCAATCTTTTGGCGGGGCGGGGACGGTGTCGACGCCTGTGGCCGGCCATCGAGCGCGCTCTGAAGCGCTCGCGACTCCCGTTCCGTCATGTCTTCACCGAAGCTCCCGGCGCAGCGATCGAGATCGCCCGACGCGCAGCAAACAATTTCTCTGTAGTTGTTGCAGTCGGCGGCGACGGCACCATTCACGAGGTCGCTACCGGCTTGATGGGCTCCTCTGCGAAACTTGGGATCATTCCCGCAGGCACGGGGAACGATTTTGTCAAGATGCTTGGCATCCCTCCCAAAGATCCCCTGCGGGCTATCGAGATCCTTCAAGAAGGGCAAACTAAGCGCGTTGATATCGGTCGTGTCGGGGAGAGATATTTTGTCAACGGGCTTGGGGTGGGGCTCGATGGGGCGATCGCCTGGAGGGTCTTTCGCAGCTGGCGCTGGCCGCTGCTAGCCCGCTGGATCTATCTCTATGCAGCTATTTATGAGGCGCTCTGTTATCGCAGCTCCGAGCTGGAGATCAGAACTCCAAGCTGGCGGCACTCCGGAAGGCTCATGATGGTCGGGGCGTCCAACGGGCGCTATCACGGCGGGGATTTTCAGCTTGTTCCCCACGCGGAGATTGACGATGGGCTCTTTGACGTCTATATGATCTCGGACATGGCGCCGCTGCGCCGTATCCGGGAGATCCCCAAGACGCGGCGCGGGGAGCATATCACTCTCCCAGAAGTGCAGATCAAGCGAGCCGACCGGGTGGAGATCATCTCGGAGGGCTCATTATTAGGGCATCTGGATGGGGAGCCCACAGAGTTTCCCGCAGGGGAGATTCAGATCGAGCTATTGCCCAAAGCCTTGGAAGTGATCGGAGGGGAATTTACTCCCCGAACTCCTGCAGGATCCGATGGTACAGCGCTTCATTAATCCAGATGCCAGACTCAATTAAGCGGTCCAATTCCCGGCGGATTGAAGGGATGAGCCCTCTCTCGCGAGCTTCGATCAAAAGCCCCAGCGTCCCAGTTACCCTCAAGCCTTTGGATCGAGCCACGCGCCGTCCTTCCTTGTCATCCAGTATGATAAGATCGGCTTTCGACTCCACAGCTAAAGCAATTGCCTCCCGCTCGCCGGCTCCTAGATCTTTTGGCACCTCTGACAGAGCTCGTTTCGATGTCATGCTCAGATGGAACTTTCGGTCTTGTAGTAAAACCTGAATCCGCTTCGTCTCTTTGGTGGGTTTCGCCTCGAGCTCTTTCAGCACTTTCGAGGGGACGAGGACTTCATCATAAAGCCTATGCAGAAGGTCAAGCCGATGAATCTTCGCAAGCAAGATCAGAGGGCTGGTGTTGCAAACGACTCTCACGCACGCTGTCCCGCTCGGGCACGGGCCTCCTGAATTTCGCGTTCCAGCTCTTCTAGAGAGTAATTGAATACCGAGATGCGGTATCGCCCTAATTGATTGAGAAATTCGGCCCTCTCCATGTCAGCGAGCTCTGCTGCCCGCCCCGAAGAGATACGCCCGAGCTCATAGAGCTTGGCTGCTACGAGAAATCGTATCTCGCGCTCAAACTCTTCTGGCGTCTCGCCAAGCGCTTGGGGAAGCTCTTTAGGATAGGGTATCTTGAGAGTTCGTGTACCCATGGTGGAGCGGGCGACGGGATTCGAACCCGCGACACCCGGCTTGGGAAGCCGGTACTCTACCCCTGAGCTACGCCCGCACACTTCGCGTGACGTTCACCTTGCCCAGCCTCCGGCTGGGTAAGATTATTATAAAGATCCCAGGGTTGCTTGTCAATACCCCTGCATCGTACAATACATTCTTGTGCGAATACTTCTTCGGTTCTCCGGGGAGATCACGATTAAGAAGCGCCGCACCCGAGCGCGCTTCTTGGAGCGCCTGGCGTCTAATGTGCAAGATGCCCTCCAGGCTGTGGGAGCGCCCTTCACTCTACAGAAAGAGAGGGGCCGGCTGCTCGTGGAGACCAACTCCCCAAGGGCTCTCGAGACGCTCTCCCGGGTCTTTGGAGTGCAGACGCTCTCGGTCGTCGAGCGACGTTCAGTGGCGACCCTCGACGATATTGTCAAAGTCGGGACAGAGCTCTATAGGGAGACGGTGGCGGGGCGGCGCTTTGCCGTGCGGGCGCGGCGCCTGGCCTCCGGGAAATCTTTCTCTTTCTCGTCGCTCGATATCGAGCGGGAGCTGGGAGCAGCTCTCTCCCTCTATGCCGCCGGCGTTGATCTAGAACACCCCCAGGTGACGATCTTT
Source organism: Candidatus Bipolaricaulota bacterium (assembly GCA_036783095.1). Taxonomy (GTDB): domain Bacteria; phylum Bipolaricaulota; class Bipolaricaulia; order RBG-16-55-9; family DRXL01; genus JANXCC01. The sequence continues at coordinate 15,749 of DAIPXV010000004.1, read as the reverse complement.
GTTGAAGTTCACTCAGCTGGGGCGGACTTCTTCACAGAGAAGATTGCTGGGCCAGGAGGGCTACCGCTGGGCACGGCAGGACGATCTCTCGCTTTGCTGTCTGGGGGGTTCGATTCGGCGGTGGCGAGCTGGCTCATGCTCAAGCGCGGGGTCGAGCTGGAGTATCTCTTCTGTCGGTTGGGAGGCAGCCTTCATGAATATGGGGCGCTTCGGGTCGCAAAAGTACTTGCTGAGCACTGGAGCTACGGGAGCTTCCCAAAGCTCTACGCCCTGGACTTCGAGCCTGTCGTGGCTCATCTGCAAGAGCGGGTCGAGCCCCGGCTCTGGCAAGTGATCCTGAAGCGCTTGATGTACCGGGCCGCGGAGAACTTGGCCAAGCGGCTCCATCTCGTTGGGATCGTCACAGGGGAGTCTATTGGACAAGTCTCTTCGCAGACCCTCCAGAACCTAGCTGTGATCTCTCAAGCGTCTGAGCTGCCCGTCTGGCGCCCTCTGGTGGGGCTGAACAAAGACGAGATCATCGCGCGGGCGCGCCAGATCGGGACGTATGAGTACTCGGCAACAGTTGCGGAATACTGCGCGATCTTGCCCAAGCATCCGGCGACGGCGACTTCGCTTACGGCTGTGCTGGCCGAAGAAGGAAAGCTCGATATGGGCGTACTGGAGCGAGCTCTCCAGAACATGCGCACGTATGATCTGCGGCGCATGGAGCTGGGGGCTGTGGAAGCCCCAGCTCTCGAGATCGAAGAGATCCCTGAGGGCGCGGTCGTCATTGATCTGCGGTCGCCGCGGTCGTATCGCGCCTGGCACTACCCCGGCGCCCTCTATAGAGATTTTCTCACGGCTTTGAAGGAGTACCCGTCGTGGGACAAAGATAGAGTCTATGTGCTCTACTGCGAGGTGGGGCTCAAGAGCGCGCATTTAGCAGAGAAGATGCGCCACGACGGGTTCCAAGCGTTTCACTTTAAGGGGGGCTGGCCCAAGCTCGTCCAGTATGCGCTGGAGCGCGATCTTGTCCCACCGGAGATCTTGCCCTCTAGCGCGTGGGCTTAAGCTCTGAGGATCTCGATGGGGGGGAGCTTGCGGCCGGCTATGAACTCCAGCGTCGCCCCGCCGCCCGTCGAACAATAGATGTTCTGAGCCTGAGTAAGGCCCCACCGGTGCAGCGCCGCGGCCGTGTCCCCTCCGCCGATGATCGCAAATGCTTTAGACTGCGCGATCGCTTGGGCGACCTCGCGCGTGCCCCGCTCATACGAGGGCTCTTCAAAGCGCCCCAGTGGCCCTGCCCAGACGATCGTCTTGGCGGATTGAATGTGGTTCGTAAAGAGCTCTATCGTCTGCGGGCCGATGTCCCATCCCTGCCAGCCCTCAGGGATAGCGTCAGCTGGGGCGACGGCTCGCTCGCCATCCCGGACGACCTGGGCATCTACGGGAAGGACGATCTGGGTGCCTGCGGCGCGGGCGGCTTGCAGAGCCGTTCGCGCTTCGTCGAGCAATTTCTCATCTACAAGCGAGCTGCCCACGTGGGCCCCTTGGGCTTTCAAGAGTGTAAACGCTACTGAGCCCCCGATGAGGAACGCGTCTACCCTCCCGATCAAATCTTTTAAAACCCCGATCTTGTCGGTGAGCTTGGCCCCGCCCACGATCGCGAGGAACGGGCGCTGTGGGTTATCCACAGCTCGGCTGAGCATGGTGACTTCGCGCTCTAAGAGCAGCCCTGCGGCCGAGGGCAAGAACTTCGCCACCCCGTAGGTGCTGGCGTGCGCCCGATGCGCTGTGCCGAACGCGTCGTTCACATAACAGTCGGCGAGCTGCGCGAGCTCCCGCGCAAAAGCTTCGTCGTTGGCTTCTTCTTGGGGGTAGAAGCGCACGTTCTCTAACAGAATAATATCTCCGGGGTGCATCGTGGAGGTTGCGTTGTGCACGGCTGGCCCGATGCACTCGTGGAGCTTGGTGACGGGGCGTCCTAAAATCTCGCTGAGGCGTCTGGCGATAGGATCGAGTCGGAGTTCAGGGACGACCTTGCCCTTGGGGCGGCCCAGGTGCGAGATTAATATAATTTTTGCATGGTGAGCCAGCAGATACTCAAGCGTGGGCAAGCTCTCGCGCAGGCGGGTGTCGTCAGCGACGCGCCCCTCTGTGAGGGGAACGTTATAGTCAACACGGACTAAGACGCGTTTGTCGGCGACGTCAAGCTCGCGTAGGCTGCGCAGCATCTTTTAAATTCCGCCCTCGGAGACGAATCTCTTAAAGTCCGCGAGCCTCATCTCGCTCTCGACAAAGGCGCGAAAGCGATCTTCGGGGAAGTCCTTCTCCCGGTCATCCTCGAGCGGAGGCATCTCCACGGCCGCGACCTGGAAGACCTCCTCAGAGACGTAGATGGGGCTGCCCAACCGCAGAGCGATCGCGATCGAATCCGACGGCCGGGCATCGATCTCGTGGGTCTTGCCCAGGTGATCCCGAATATGCAGCGTGGCGAAGTACGTCGAGTCTTGAATGCTGTCGATGACCACCATGTCTAAGTCTCCGCCGAGATCTTTTAAGATCGCTTTGACCAAGTCGTGGGCCAGGGGACGGGGAAACTCTCGGTTTTGCAGGACCATCGCGATGGACGTTGCCTCAGGCTGCCCGATCCACACGGGCACGACCTTGCTCGACTGCAGATCGCGCAGCAGCAGCACCGGCATGTTCTGCGTGGGGTCCATCACCAGGGCCTTGACCTCAACTTCACGCATTGCGCAACCTCCTCTCTCTATTAACTGTGCACGCTGATTATAACACGCCCAGGGACGGGTGACAAAATGGTGCAGATTACACTCGGGCAGACTTCGCTTGGCCGGACTTCATCTGGACTGTTCGTCGTGCCGCCTGCGGCGGCACGGTGTACGATCCAGGCGAAGCCTGGTCTTGTCAACCTCAGTCTCCATGATTATACTAAAAACATGTGTGGGATCGTCGGCTATGTGGGGCACCGCCCCGCCCAAGAGGTGCTCCTTGAAGCCCTGTACAAGCTCGAATATCGTGGGTACGATTCGGCGGGAATTGCCCTCATTGAAAATGGGCAGCTCACTCTAAAGAAGCGCGCCGGCAAGGTGAGCGAATTAGCTGAGCATCTCGGTCACAAGATCTCTCCGGCTACTATTGGGCTGGGCCACACCCGCTGGGCCACCCACGGGCCCCCAACGGATAGCAATGCCCACCCCCACTGCGATTGTCGCAAAAAGATTGCCGTCATCCATAATGGGATTATAGAAAACTATCTGCCCTTCAAAGAGGAGCTCCAAAGCCGTGGGCACGTCTTCCGCTCGCAGACCGACTCCGAAGTGATCGCCCATCTCATCGAGGAGCGCTACGACGGAACAAATCTCAAAGAAGCGGTGCGCCAGACGCTCCAGCTGCTGCGAGGGGCATATGCGATCGCTATCGTCGCCGTGGACTCTCCTGAGGAAGTGGTGGTCGCCCGATCGGGCAGCCCGCTCGTGGTGGGCTTGGGAGCGGGCGAGAACTTTGCCGCTTCGGATATCCCCGCACTGTTGCACTTCACCCGGGATGTGATCTTCCTCAACGACGGTGAGCTGGCCGTCTTACGGAGAGACTCTGTCGAGATCTTCGACTTCGACGGACACACGATCACGCGCGCCCCAACCCACATCGAGTGGGACATCGTCACCGCGCAGAAGCAGGGCTACAAGCACTTCATGCTTAAAGAGATTCACGAGCAGCCCCAGGCTGTCGCCAACACCCTCCAGAATCGCTATGAGCTCTCCACGGGAAGGATCGTGCTGCCAGAGCTTCAAGAGCTTTCTGAAAGAGTTCACACAGCTCAGATGGTCTATCTCGTTGCGATGGGGACGGCGTACTACGCTGCTCTGACAGCAAAATACTTATGGCGCGAGTTCTTCAAAGTCCCCGTCGCCGTGGAGCTGGCTTCGGAGTTTCGCTACAGCAAGCCGTATCTCGACAAAAATACTCTCGTGATCGCGATCTCGCAGTCCGGGGAGACGGCAGATACTCTTGGGGCGGTGCGGCTGGCGCGCGAGCGCGGCGCGGCCGTGCTTGGGGTCGTCAACGTCGTCGGCGCAACGCTGACGCGGGAGTCCGACGCCACGCTCTACACTCACGCGGGCCCGGAGATCGGCGTCGCTTCCACCAAAGCGTTTCTCGCCCAGTTAGCAGCACTCAATCTCTTCGGGTTCTCTATGGGGCAAGCGCGGGGCTGGCTCTCCCCAGAGCAGACCCACAAAGCCCTCGAGAGCCTCGTCCGTGGCCCAGCCCTCATCGAAAAGCTCTTGCAACAAGAGCGCGAGATCGCGCGCTTAGCTCAGATATTTTATGAGAAAGAGCACTTTCTCTTTCTGGGAAGAGATCTGCTCTATCCCATTGCCCTTGAAGGGGCACTCAAGCTCAAAGAGATTTCTTATATTCACGCGGAGGGCTACGCCGCTGGGGAACTCAAACACGGCCCCATCGCGCTCATTGACGCCGAGATGCCCACGGTTGTGCTCGTCACCAAAGAGAGCGTCTACGAAAAAGTCTTCTCGAATATCGAAGAAGTGAAAGCGCGACGCGGCATCGTCATCACCGTGACCGATCACCGAACGAAGGAGATCGAGGGCGTCTCGGATTTTCTCATCGAAGTGCCCCAAAGCTCTCGGTGGCTCGCGCCGATGCTCTTCGTTGTGCCCCTGCAGCTCTTTGCGTATCACATTGCAGACCTGCGGGGCACCGACGTCGATCAGCCAAGAAACTTGGCCAAGAGCGTCACCGTGGAGTAGAGATATTGCGCAGGCGGGGCAATCTGAAGTATAATCAAGCCAACATCAAGGATAGAAAGTCATAGGGGGCGATGATGAATTTTCTTGTGAAGAGAAGTGCTCTGTTCTTGGTCCCTCTCCTGGCCCTAGTCCTCTTGGGCTGTCCCAAGGTCATCCCTGGTGTACACATCCGCATTGAAGAGATCGATGCGGGCTGTCGGGGAGCGCAGTTTGCTGCTCTGGCCTTCCAGGAGAACTCGGCTCTTGGCCGGTTCGAGATGCGTGTCACTCACAAGCTCCAAGCGGAGTTCATCATTCCGCGGGGGGTCGCCCAGCGGATTGACTTCTCTCGTCCGGTGTATCTCCGCATCTACATGGTCGGGGGCAGCCCCAGCACTGGTGAGAGCTGCATCTTGCAAGGGAGGGTCATGACCTTCCGCGGGGTGCTCACCAGGAGTGGCACTGACCCGCGCACGGGCAATCCGGTCTACATCCTCAAGTTCTACGAGGACTTTAAGATCGAATATCATTAGAATTGCGGAAGAATTAAGCGATGTAGTAACAAACATTACATTGCATTCCCTTACATCATATACCCACGCGTCCTCTTGACAACATCCTCCTTCGCACTTATAATGTGTAAAACAAAAACGTCGGTTAAAGGAGGCAACTATGCGCTACATCAAGCCTGTCGCGGTCATTCTGCTCGTTCTGTCGTTGGGGTGGGCCGGCGGTCTCTCCCAGACGTCGCAGACTGTCACCATCAACGTCAACCAGTCGCTCTATCTGGACTGCTCAGCGTCGGCAGCTATCAATTACACTGTCACTCAGAGCGATATCGAAGGGACCCAGCCGTTCGATATCGGCACCTGGGGCTGCAATGTAGATTCGCTCACAGCTTTCACCCTCAGCGCTGATATGACCATGACGTCCACGGCAGATGTTGTGAATGCGAGCAAAGATGACTTCTCCGAGACATGTACGACAGCTTCTGGTGGTGGCACCCCAAGCTGCGGTCCGGGCGGCACTTTCGGGCCGATCACGCTCGGCAGTGGGGGGAATACTGCGGGCTCTTCGGGCGCAGTCTTCAATGGAGATGTCAGACTCAACGTGAGCGACTGGGATGTCAAGTCCATCCCGCCCTCGCGCAGCGTCAGCGGGACGATCAATTACTCTGTCTCGGATTCGACACCATAAGAACTTAAAAAATTAGCAAGGAGGCCTGCACCATGACCAAAAGAGTCTTCGTCGTGCTGCTTGTCGGAGCTTTAGGACTGTCGCTGTCGTCGGGACTTGTCGCGCAACAGAACGTGACCATCGAGATCGGGCAATCGCTCTATCTTGATTGTGTTCCGCCGGATCAGCCGGGAGATATTTATTATGTTATAACGCAGGCCGACATCGAGGCCCCCCAGCCCATTGATATCGGAGACTGGGGCTGCAACGTTGATGCCGTAACACAGTATAGACTGAACTCGCAGTTCACGTCGTTCTCGGCGCCCTACGTCGTGAACGCCGATACCTCCGACTTCACGGCTGATTGTGTTAATGCCGACGACTACGGCACTTGTGCGCCAAATTCGTCGCTCACCCTGGGCGATGTTGATCCCAACACTCGCCGTGGGACGGGGTACAACACCGCGGGGACGGACGGTGCGGATTTTGATGGGAATATTTACGTAAACATGGGCGTTGGCCCCACCGGCTGGGACGTAATGTCTTCGCAACTGCCTGTATATGTGACTGGTACAATCACTTACACGGTGACGGATACAACACCCTAGCGCACTCAGCACTGCTAGAATCAGAGGAGCTATGAAGAACCTAAAGGTCGCCATAGCCCTTACCCTAATGATAGCAGCGCTCCCCTGGGGGGGCTTGGCCCAGACGAGCGTGAGCCAGAATGTCACTGTGACGCTCGTCATCCCTCAGCCACTCTTTTTGCGATCTGTTATCCCGTCTATCACGGTCGAGATCACGCCCTTAGAGATCGAAGGGCCGCAACCGTTCAAGATCGGCGATTGGCACGTCAACATTGACGCGCTGACGCCCTACCGGCTCAACTCCTCGATCGTGACGGTGGACACGAACATCTTCGATGCTGGGCCTGAAGATTTTTTCACTGATTGCGACTTCGCCGACGACTTCGGCGTCTGCACGGACAAGACCTCGCTATCGGAGCCTGATCCCCAGAACCGCCGCGGCTTTGGGGAGAACACTGCGGGCCTCGACGGCGCAGACTTTATGGGCGAGCTCTTCTTAGACATTCGCTCGTGGGATGTGAGCCAACTCCCCGGATTCTATATTGGCGTTATTCTCTTTACGACGACAGACACGACACCGTAGGAGACGACAATGAAGCTCAGCCGAGCATTGAGCTTAGTTCTGTTCGTGCTCACCCTGGGGAGTTTATTGGTCCAAGCTGTTTCTCAAGGGCCAAACTACGCGGGCGCAGCTTCGGCTGTAGGGTGGACGAATCCGACCGACGCTATCGGAACTCCAGATAGCGTTTGCGCTTCGCGCACTGGGGCTGCTGGTGGGTCTTTAGACCTGACTAACTTTGGGTTCACCATCCCTGACGCCGCAATCATCAATGGCATCACCGTTGAGGTGAAATTCGCGGGCACTATCGATGGGAGCGACGGGGTTACCGTGCAGTTGCTCAAGGGCGGCTCCCCTGTAGGCAGCATACAAAATATTTTCGCCATCCCTGGACAGAACGACTGTAGCACCAGCGCCTTTCGCACTGTGGGCAGCCCCACCGATCTGTGGGGCACTACGTGGACTGCCAGCGATATTAATGCTGTGAGCTTCGGGGTGCGCCTGTCCAAATTGGGGTCTACGGGCACATCGTATGTGGACTCGGTGCGCATCACTGTTGAGTACACTGACGTCATGACCGTGACGGTCATCTCCGGCGGGGCGCTCACGGCCAACGTCACCAGCGCCGCAACGGTCGAGCTTGGAAGAGTCGAATTTATTGGTCAGACGACGCTCCAGGTCGTCTCGACCAAGAACTGGCGCGTCCGAGCGATCGCCACCGTGACGAGCTACCCTCCTGGTGCTGACGATCCCACGGGCAACGCCGTCGAGATCAAAGATTATTTGGGGAACTTCACCCCCGCTGGGGCTCCAGGAGTCATCGTAGCCAGGGGTACACCAACACCCGCCGGCGGCGTAACAGTGGACGTTGATCTGCGGGTGATGCTCGACGACTTTGGCGACGGCAAGATCGGCTCGTATCAGTTTACCGTGAATTACTCTATTGAGGAAGATATCTGAAGGAGCAGCTATGAACAAGAAGCTCTATAGACATCTGTGGGAGATTGCTACAAAGCCGGGCAAAAATATTCTCAGATGGAGCTTGGTCCTCGCGGCACTGAGCTCTTTCTTTGTAGTTCACGGGCAGATCGGGATTTCGACCCTCAGCGTGGATGTGAATTTGCCCCCAGGGGGAAGCTTTACTGGAGGCTTTGAGGTCATCAACAACAGCGATCAGGCTCGCGAATTTACCGTCGAGCTCAAAGATTATGATCGCACTAGTGAGGGCGGGCTGGTCTTGCTCAACCCTGGGACGCATCCGCGATCCCTCGCGAAGTTCCTCACGTTCGCGCCTGCAAAGTTTGCCCTCCCGCCCAAGCAGAAACAGCTCATTACGTTTAAGATCGAGATTCCGTCTTCAGAGAAAGGGCCGCACTGGGCAGCGCTCGCAATCACAAGTCCGGCGCCATCTTCCGGGGCGCAACCGCCTCCGCCTGCGGGACAACAGCCGTCTATCCCCGTCACTATCGGCACTGCCGAACAGTTTATCGTCAAAATTCGTCATACCGACCCAACGAACGCCATCAATCGCGGGCGGATCACCAACGTCCAAGCCCTTCTGCCGGAGCGCGACAAGCCCTTGCGAATTCTCGTTGAGTACGAGAACACTGGGACGACGTTCCAGGTCGCCAAGACCCAACTGCGCCTTGTGAACTCCAAGGGCGAGGTCGTCGTCCAGAAGAAAGCCGAAGATATGGCGGTGCTTCCTGGAGGCAAGCAGCGCTTAGAGATCCCCGTCACGGAGAAGCTACCGTCGGGGACGTATTTGGCGCTCGTGATCATTGACTTCGGTGGCGACTTTTTGGTCGCTGGGCAAGTGCGATTTCAGATTTAGTGGAGTTCACCCTCACCCCCGTCCCCTCTCCCCTTTCGAGGGAGAGGGGGGCACAGGGGTGAGGGGTGAAACAGAAAAAATGAATGTAGGAGGCTAGGTCAATGCTACTGCAAAGGGTGGGCGCGGCGATATTAACAGTGTTTGTACTCTTTGTGACAGCCTTCGCTCAAGGACAACCCATAGAGTTAACCGCGCCCCCGCCGCGCTCGGCTGCCCCCGGCGAGATCGTCACGCTCACGTTTTTGGCGATCAACCGTGGGACGGCAACAGATACGTATCTCTTCTCGGTGAGCGCCCCTGCGGGGTTTCAGACTCTTGGCGCGTTGCCGCCGCTGACGCTGGCCCCCGGCGCCCAAGAGCCAGTCTTCGTGACTCTGATTATCTCTCAAGAGACGCCTGCCGGGACGTATTCGATCACATTAGAAGCGACTTCGCAGAGCGACCCAGCCATCCGTGCTACGGCCCAAGCAACGGTTACCGTTGAGCGTGTTGCGGGTGTCGTGGTGCGCGCGCCTGATGCGAAAGAAGTTGATCCCGGCACAGAAGTTATTCTCTCGTTCGGCGTCACCAACCGCGGCAACGTCATAGACGCATTTCGGCTCGAAGCCTTCACGCCACGGGGATTTCCCACCAAAGTTGAGCCGGGGATCGTCGAGTTGCTCCCCGGCGAGACGCGATCGGTCTTGGTCACTGTAAAAGTCCCCCCAGACGTCCCCGCGGGGTTTGAGGCCGTGACGCTCACGGCGGTCTCGCTGCGCAGCGAAGGGGTGCAAGGGAGCGGCGCGACGACGCTCATCATTCTGCCTCCAGAAGCTTCCAAAGTCCCCACGGCGCTCCATCTGCAAGCCCCAGCGGAGCTCTCCCTGGGAGCCAATATTGATTTCGCCAGCAGCACCCTCACGCCGCTCATCTCGTTCTTAACGTATGCGACGCTGCCGGAAGAGCAACGCTTCAGTATCTCCCTGAAGATCTCTGATCAGATCCGTTCGCAGATTCTTCCCATCCTGCCCGTGAGCGTGAAGGAATTTCTCTTCACGTCGCAGCGCGGGACGTTCTTCGTGCACTTAGGAGATCTGCCGACGCTTCCCTTACAGTACATTGCGATGCCGCGTCGTGGGATTGAGATTGGTTTCACGAATTTCTTCTCGGTACTAGCAATAAGAGATGTACAGACAATTGATATCCCTGGTAAAGGAACCTTCACCTTCATTAACCATGCGATTGGATTGAAGCTCCTGTGGCCTACGTGGCGGTTCTCTCTAGTGAAGCTGAACGAAGATAGCATTCCTCCTCCTACCTTTCCGTGTCCTGGTGATGACATCAACGCTGCGGGCTTTTATAGCTCTTCCATAACTGCGGAAGCCGCTCTCGCTGTAGTTCGAGATTTCCTTCGAAAAGCAGGGGCTTGCGATATAAGGCGAACGTTCTATCTTCGTGTTGCCCCAAATTTCTTTGGGATCACCCTTGGCGGGGATTTCTTACGAGTTGAGCCGGACTTCCCCAGCCTGACCGGCTTCCCTGCAGTTACAGACAATACTCAGATCTGGTCGCTCTTTGGGAATGGCAGCGTTGGGGCGCTAGCGTTCAGTGCTCTACTCTCCGGGAAACGCAATGATCTGTTCAGCGATCTTTTTATACAAGAGATCACTTCGATCACCTCCCAAGGGCGGCTCATCATCCGAAGCCCTCTCCCTGGATGGCCCAGCATCTTCTTCGATGTCAAATTCATCTCCAGACGGAGCAACGATCCTCCCTTCCCGCCCCTGAGCACCAACGAAGATATCAAATCTTTGACGATCGCGGATATATCAAGCCCCATCAGCTACGTGCTCACGTTCCAGAGCAATCTCTTCCGAGACAATCTTAATCCCGCGAACGATCTTGATACGTTCGAGTTCACAAGCTCGCTCATCACTCGGCCCTTGCTGGGCATCGAGGGGCTCTCTCTGAACATTAGTGGGAAGGGGACCTTTCAGGTTGACCCCAATACCAATACCCCAATCGATCATCAGGTGACGGTCATCGGACGCTTGGCGTTTACGACCCCTCGCGTCTCAGCGTTTCTGTTGCTCGGGCTGAACAGTAATCTACTTTATCCGTTCTTTTCGAGCTACTTTGGGTCGTTCAGCGTGGCTCTCTTAGGCGGTCCAGTCGGGGCGTCGTTCTCGTTTTCGTTTACCGAGCCGACGTCGCTCAGCTTCACGATCGAAGTGAGCACGAAGTTTGCCATGCCCTTCGAGTCGGTGATCATCAAGGGTCGGGTCGAGGGCACTCTGTTTATTGATCTCAATAATAACGGCACTCGCGATCCGGGCGAGCCCGGCGTCGCCGACGCCCTGCTACGCCTAGACAATCACTTAGCTCGCACCGACGCCCAAGGGTACTTCAGATTCCCACCAGTTGATCCAGGCTCTTACAAGGTCGAGATCGCTCGTGCCCCGTTGGGTTTGGTGCCTACCGTGCCCATCCCCATCAGCGTGACCGTTGCCGTCGGCCAAGTCGTCACTCTGGAGATCCCGATGCACTCGGTCGCGATCATCCGCGGGAGAATCTTTGACGACAAGAACCGCAACGGTCAGCCCGATCCCACTGAGCCGGGCTTACCCAACGTCAGGGTCTTTGCAGTCGGCGCCCAGACTCTTGAGGCGCGCTCTGGCTCAGACGGTCAATATGTGCTCCAGGTGCCGCCGGGCAGCTACACTGTCACGCTCGACCGCACGACGCTCCCCAAGCGATATGAGCCGACGACACCGCTCACTCGAACGGTCACGGTGCAGACGGGTCAGACGGTCACGATAGACTTTGGTGCGTATGAAGTGCCACGCCCCGTGCTCTTTGCCCCCGTAGCCGACTTCATGTTCACGCCAGCGCAACCTAAAGTCGGCGAGAAAGTCACCTTCGACGCTTCGGCGTCGTCCGATAGCGACGGTCAGATAATCAGATACGAGTGGGACTTCGACGGCGATGGCACGGTGGACGCCACGGGCAAGATCGTCGAATATATCTTCACTCGCGCTGGGGACTTTGCGGTGAAGCTCACGGTGACGGATAACGACAATCTGCAGAACTCGGTCACGAAGGTCGTCCCCGTGCGGCCATGAAGGGGTCTAACTTTTCGGACCTCTCCCACGCCCCCTCCCCTCAAGGGGAAGAGGTTGGGGTTAGGTCGGGGAGAGGTCTTCCTCTAGGCGTCGCTCTTCTTGTCGTCATTATTATTCTCGGTGCTCTGTGGGCCTGGGAGAGATTTTCTTTCCAATACGAAGAGCGCGCTGGTCCGATCAGAGTCTCCCCCGCAAAGACGAAGATCCAGGGCGACCCCGACGATTTCGCGACGATCGTCTTTGTGCTTCACAATCTCAGCGACCAAGAGCGCGCCTATGAGCTTCGCGCTGAAGCCCCTCCGGGGTGGAATATTCTCAATGGGTTTGAGGCTGTCACGATAGGGCCTCACGCCCAGCATGAGATCTTTCTTACTGTACAGATTCCGCCGGGTACTCCAGCACGAGGGTATTGGCTCGCTCTTCGTGCCCAGAGCGATGAGTTCTGGGCCCTAGGGCGAGCCCAGATCGTCGTGCGGGCGCGGGAGCGCCTCAAGCTCGCCCTGCCCTCCAGCGATCTTATCGTTCATCCCAACGAAGAGAAGACTCTCTCGCTCGTGGTCACAAATCATGGGAACATTCCGGCTCGCGTCTCTTTAGCTGTCACAGTCGCACCGCTGGGATGGCAGTTTGGACTCCGAGAAAGCTCGTTCACGCTTGAGCCCACCCAGAGCAAGACCGTCGAGCTCACCGTCAAGCCCCTCTCCGAAGCTTCCCTAGCTCCCGCCCGATTCACCGTCCAAGCGACGGCCGGCTCGGCCCGCGACGAGCTCTCCTTTACGGTTGTGCTCTCCCCCTAAGAATTAGAAGTAGAAGGAGGGCATTGAACATTCCCCTCTAACGTGCTAGAATAAAGCTGAGCGTATTGTGACGAGGAGGATGTAGGTTGAACTTTCCCGGAGATGAGGAGCAACAGAGACGGATGCGTAATCTTCGTAATATCGCATTGGTGATTGTCGTGCTGATCTTCTCGGTCATTCTTTTGCAATCGTTCTTTGCGAGCCCTGACTCTGCGGAGAAGCAGATTCAGTACTCAGAATTTCTCCAATTAGTGCAGGCGGGGCAGGTCACTGCAGTAACTATTACTAATAGAGGGTCATCTTTGGCGACTATTGGGGGACGTGTGCGCACATCCAGCGCCCTGGCAGACAACCCGCAGCTGGCCGAACTCGATGCCCAGATACAACAGCATCAGCAACGCATTACGAAGGTCCATAATTTGCTCAGGGTGGGAGAGCGGAGGAGCGCCTGGCTCCAAGCGCTCTCCAGCCTAGGCTTCGACGCCGAAGGCAGCAGGGTGTACAGTCCAGACGAAGTCTGGTTGCGACGCCAGCTTGTGGGCTTGGCCATTCGAGCCAGCGACCTTGAGCGTTCCCTCAATGCCCTCACCCAAACCCGTAAACAGAAGGCTGAAGAGATCAGTGCCCTGATGCGGCAGATCTTGGGAAAGGCTGAACGCTTCCGCACCGAAGCCGTCCTCACCGACTCCCTCCTAGAGGCGCTCATCAAGGGCAATGTCGCGGTCAGCTTCGAAAGCTCAGGGGATTCCTCGTGGATCTTCTCCGTGTTAGTCTCGCTTCTGCCGCTCTTCTTCATCTTGGTGTTGTGGTATGGGATGATGCGCCGGATGCAAGGGGAGGGCTCAAGTGCTCTCAACTTTGGGCGCAGCCAAGCGAAATTAGTCACGAAGGAGTACTCCCGCGTCACGTTCGACGACGTCGCTGGCATTGACGAGGTCAAGGAAGAAGTGCAAGAGATCGTGGATTATCTCAAGGACCCGCAGAAGTTCACGCGCATTGGGGCGCAGATCCCCAAGGGGGTTCTGCTCGTCGGCCCGCCGGGGACGGGCAAGACGCTCTTAGCCCGTGCGATCGCTGGGGAGGCCGACGTGCCCTTCTTCTCGATCTCTGGGTCAGACTTCGTGGAGATGTTCGTTGGGGTTGGTGCGGCCCGCGTGCGCGATCTCTTCCGAAGAGCCAAAGAAGAAGGCAAGGGCAAGCGCGGCGTGATCATCTTCATTGACGAGATCGACGCAGTGGGGCGCAAGCGCGGCGCAGGGATCGGCGGCGGCCACGACGAGAGGGAACAAACGCTCAATCAGCTGCTCTCGGAGATGGACGGCTTCGACAAGAACGAGCACGTGATTATCTTGGCTGCGACCAACCGCCCAGATATCTTAGACCCAGCGCTGTTACGCCCAGGGCGGTTCGATCGGAAGATCACGGTGCCGCCACCGGACTCCAAGGGTCGCGAAGCGATCTTGAAAGTCCATGTGCGCAACAAGAAGCTCGCCCCTGATGTCGATCTGAAGGTGCTCGCGCGGCGCACTCCGGGGTTTGTCGGGGCTGATCTAGAGAATCTCTGTAACGAAGCGGCGCTCCTGGCCGCCAGACGCAACAAAGAGTTTATAGATATGAAGGACTTCGAGGACGCCATTGATAGAGTCATCGCGGGAATTGAGCGCAAAGGGCGCTTGCTCAGCGAAGAAGAGAAAGTGAAGATCGCGTATCACGAAGCGGGCCACGCCCTGTTGGGGAAGCTCCTGCCCAAAGCTGACCCTGTCCACAGAATCTCTATAGTCCCCCGCGGCGAGGCGTTGGGGTACACGCTCCAGCTCCCCCTCAACGATAAATATCTCTTCACCAAAGAAGAGCTGCTCGATCGCATGACGGGGATTCTGGGCGGGCGAGCTGCTGAAGAGATCGTCTTCGGCGAGATCTCGACGGGCGCTTATGACGATCTGAAGAAAGCTACAGAGATCGCCAAGCGCATGGTGGTCAGCTACGGCATGAGCGAGCGGGTCGGCCCCATCAATCTTGGGCAGGAGAACGGCAACGTCTTCTTAGGGGTCGACTTGGTGCTCAACCGCGAGCACAGCGAGAAGATGTCAGCCCTTGTAGACGAAGAGATCAAGAATATTATTGAGTCGTGCTATCGGCGGGCGAAAGAGCTGCTCCAGCGCAATCTTGCGGCGCTGCACAAGCTCGCCAAGCGCCTCTTAGAGGTCGAAGTTCTTGAGGGCGAGCAGCTCGATGCGTTGCTGAAGGACTCGTTGGTGCTCCCGTCCCCGCCTCCTGCCCCGCAACCCGTATAATCTCAGTTGACGTCTCTTCCCATGCGATTTATAATGAAGCAAGTGAGGTGATTCTTCATGAAGGCTTCCTGGATCGCCTTAACGGCCGTCTTGCTCATCGGCATTCTCCCCAGCACGGCTCAGGCTCAACTGACCGGTACTGTAGATACTGCCATGGGATGGCTCTCTCTCCCTCTGTCGGGCTTAAATGTCCTCTTGCAGCAGCATAACTATCCCCGGATCAGCGAGCACTTTCTCTCGTTTGGGATACGCACGAACTTCAGGGTGAACAATAGCGCTCTACAGCTAGGGGTAGGAGGTCAAGCGGCGTTCGCGCTCCCAACATTCGATCACAGCGATCAGGCGAACGTCAGTTTTGCTTTTCTCTATGGAGGAATAGTTGCAGAACTCGCTCAGAGCGTCCCAGCTTTAGGGCGGATCTCCATCGGTTCGTTGGTAGGCATTGGCGGGGCTTTCCTTAATATAGAGCGATTTCATGGGGAACATGCTAATTTTGATGAGGCGCTGAGCCAGCTCGTCCGGGCCACTGGGGAATTTGCCCGCGGCTATTGGGTAGTGCAGCCCTACCTCAGCTTCTCTATTCCCATTCCCCTGGAGCAGCTCAAGGTCAAGTGGTCCAAAGGAGCTCTGGGAGGTAAGCCCATCAA
>DAIPXV010000003.1:0-43798 GCA_036783095.1 Candidatus Bipolaricaulota bacterium | reverse complement strand
AACGAGAACGATGACACCCAACCCAACAAGCCCCCACCACACAGAGAGAGCTTTTTTAGGGTTCTCCGGCGCACTGCGCTTTTTCTTGCTCATTTGATCTGCACCACTCCCTCCCAGAACGGTTCTGGCTCATCATCGCGGTAGAGCCGCACGGTGTACAGCCCCGGACTGAGATAGTAAATCGTCACGGAGAGATCGCGCGGGCAGAGACACCGACAGGCTTCCCCCGGTTGCTCCCGCTCAAAGACATCAATATTGTTAACTTTGAGAACGACCTCCATCGCTGTTGTCAAGCAGCAGTTGGTCAGTGCGTCGCGATGGAGTATCGTGAGAGTACGCCCCTCAACCTGAAGCTCGACGTCGGCATCAGCAGAGAGTGCCTCGCGGACTGCTTTGCAGGAGCTCTGATGCGACTGCCCGACAATGGGACTGAACACGGGCTGGCAGCCTCCCACAAGCATAATGAAGGCCACCAGGCAGCTGAGCGCTCTTCGGTGGTGCACGGCCTCACCTCCCTCTTGTATTTTCCCGATGGGAGGGCGTCCGTGCAAATTTACTTCGGTGGCTTGGCGATCACGATCAGAGCAGCCGCGGCCGCGCTCAGGACGGCCAGCACAACAAACGCCCCGCCCCAGGCTCCCGTCGCTGCACGCACTTGCGCTCCGATGATCGGCCCTAAGACCCCCGCCGCTCCCCACGCCGAAAAGACCCACCCGTAGTTGACCCCCAAGTGCTTTGTCCCATAATAGTCCGCCGTGAACGCCGGCATGACCGAGAGGCTCCCTCCATATGCCAAGCCAATGAGACTGATCCCCAACGTATAGAGGGCAAAGTCCCGCGCGTTGGGTAGGATAAAAAGCAGCGTGAGAATGAAGACGACTTGCGCGAGGATCGTTGCGCCCTTGCGCCCAAGTTTATCAGAGATAAACCCGAATGCCGGTCGCCCAAGACCGTTGAGGATGGACATCAGGCCCAACGCCCCTGCAGCGACCGTCGGGCTGAGATTCGCAAGCTCCTGGCCCATCGGGACCGCTTGGGAGATCACCATCAGCCCCACGCCCGCCCAGAAGAGAAAGACGACCCAGAGCAGATAGAACTGAAAAGTTTTCGCCATCTCCGAGGGGGGATAGTCCCGCTGCGCTTGCGAGCCTACTCCTGTCGCCGGGGGCGTCCAGCCCGCGGGTTTCCATCCCACCGGGGGATTGCGCAACAGAGCCCCGGTCAAGACGACCAAGAGCCCAAATGCCACCCCGAAGATCGCAAATGTCCCATAGACGCCAACCTGGGAGATCAGCGCCGTCCCCACCGGTGCAACGATCAGTGAACCTGCACCGAATCCTAACACTGCCAAGCCCGTGATGAACCCACGCATATCGGGGAACCATTTGACGCACGTCGCGATGGGCGTCACATAGGCAAACCCCACGCCTAACCCCACCAAGACCCCATAAGTAATATAAAGCCCCAGCAGCGTCTGACCGAACTGGCTCGCTAGCAAAAAGCCCGCCCCCAGCAGCACTCCCCCGGTCATCGCGACAATTCTTGGCCCGACACGATCCTGCCATCGCCCGGCAATGATCATCCCCACGGCAAAGAAGACGACACAGAGCGTGAAGGGCATAGTCGCCTCTTGAATAGACCAGCCGTGCAAGCTCATCAGTGGGTTGCGAAAGATGCTCCAGGCGTAGACGTTCCCCAACCCCAACTGCATCAAGACCGCCGCGATCACAAAGAGCCACCGGTTGGGCAGGCGCTCTTCTTTCGCGATGACTTGTGAAACTGTATTTTTCATAGGATTCACTCTCTCTTTTTATGAAAAGTGTGAGCCCATCCCTCCCCCGTCGGGACGACGAGGGAGGGACGGGAAGGAGGAGGCCATGTGCGCTTACCCTTCACTCGACTCGTACTGGCTCTTCAGCTGCGCGATCACCGTGGGGTCAGCAAGCGTCGTCGTGTCACCCAGAGCCCGACCCTCCGCGATATCTCGCAGCAACCGCCGCATGATCTTCCCGGAACGCGTCTTGGGCAACTCCGCCGTGAAGAAGATATCATCCGGTCGAGCGATGGGCCCGATCTTCTTCGCGACATGCTGCTTCAGTTCGTCGGCCAGTGAAGAAGAAGGCTTATATCCGGCTCGCAGGGTCACGAACGCCGAGACCGCCTGGCCCTTCACCTCATGGCTCTTGCCAATGGCTGCTGCTTCGGCCACCGCCGGATGGTCCACGAGAGCGCTCTCGACCTCCATCGTGCTGATTCTGTGCCCGGAGACGTTGAGTACATCGTCAATGCGCCCCAACAGCCAAAAGTCCCCGTCTTTATCAATCTTGCAGCCGTCGCCAGTGAGATAGACCCCGGGGAACCTGCTCCAGTAGGCTTGCTTGTAGCGTTCAGGGTCACCATAGAGGGTGCGGAGCATTCCCGGCCAGGGCTTGGTGATGACTAAGTATCCAGCGCCCTTGCCTTGAGGAACGGGGTTGCCCGATTCGTCGAGCACCGCCGCTTCGATCCCAGGGAATGGCCTATTGGCCGACCCAGGCTTGAGCGTCGAGATCCCCGGCAAGGGCGTGATGAGAATATGCCCGGTCTCGGTCTGCCACCACGTGTCCACAATGGGGCAGCGCTCCTTGCCAATCACTCTATAGTACCACATCCAGGCTTCGGGATTGATCGGCTCCCCCACCGAGCCCAAGAGCCTCAGCGATGAGAGATCGTGCTTGTTGGGATATTCTTCGCCCCAGCGCATAAACGTCCGGATCGCCGTGGGAGCCGTGTACAGAATATTCACCCTGTACTTTTCGACGATGGCCCAGAAGCGATCTCGATCGGGGTAATCGGGCACGCCCTCGAACATAACAGTCGTCGTGCCGTTGGCCAGCGGACCGTAGACGATATAGCTGTGCCCGGTCACCCACCCGATGTCCGCGGTGCACCAGAAGACGTCCTCGTCCTTGATGTCAAAAATCCACTTGTGGGTAAGGGCCGTGCCAACTAAATACCCCCCAGTCGTATGCACGACGCCCTTGGGTTTGCCCGTCGTCCCCGATGTGTAGAGAATGAAGAGCATATCTTCGGAGTCCATCGGTTCGGGCGGGCAGTCTACCGGGGCATCGCGCATCAGCTCGTGCCACCAAAATTCACGACGATAGTACCCGCCGGTCAGGGGTGTCTTCAGCACGTCACTGCCCAAGATACGCCGGACGACGATGACGTTCTCGACGGATGGGGCATTCTTGAGGGCCTCATCGGCATTTTGTTTGAGGGGCACGACATGGCCACGGCGCCAGCCGCCATCTGCCGTAATGAGCAATTTCGCTTGGGCATCGTTAATTCTGTCCCGAAGGGCTTCCGCCGAAAAGCCCCCGAAGACTACCGAGTGCACCGCGCCGATGCGGGCGCAGGCCAGCATCGCGATGGGCAGCTCGGGGATCATGGGGAGATAGATCGCTACACGATCCCCCTTCTTGATCCCCAGCTTCTTCAACACGTTGGCGAACTTGGAGACCTCGCGATGGAGATCTTGATAGGTCAGGACGCGCTCGTCGCCGGGCTCGCCTTCGAAAATTATCGCGGCTTTATTGCGCCGCCAAGTCTTCAGATGGCGATCTATACAGTTATACGAAGCGTTGAGTTTGCCGCCGACAAACCACTTGGCCCACGGCGGGTTCCACTCCAAGACTTTCTCCCATTTCTTGAACCAATCGAGCTCTTCGGCAGCCCTGGCCCAGAAGGCCTCAGGGTCCCTGGCTGCTATCTCATAGATCTTGGGGTCGTTGATGTTGGCCCTCTTCTTGAACTCCTCTGGCGGGGGAAATGTCCGCTCTTCTTGCAACAACGCCGCAATGGTCTGGGCAGTCTTCTCCATAGCTGATCACTCCGTTTCTGAATTATGCTTTATTTTAAAGAGCGTAGAGGGAGTGGCGCCATGATGCGGCGCAGGGCTGGGAATGATTTCGCTCATGTAAAAAAAACAGACGTAGGAGGGGGAGTTCCTACGTCCGTCCCTTGTAAGAGCCGCTTAAAAGAGCCCTGTCACCTTCCCCGTCTTGACATCTATATCTATCCTGCGGAACGCCGGATCAGACGAGGTCCCCGGCATCAGCGAGATCGTCCCGGTCATGGGGCACAAGAACTTCGCCCCGGAATAGATCAGAATATCGCGAACGGGAAGCACCCAGCCCTTGGGCACGCCTTTCAGATCAGGGTTATGAGAGAGCGAGAGATGCGTCTTCACCATCATCGTCTGGTAGTCGCGGTACTTGGGATCGGACTCGATCTTCTTCGCTTTGGCTTCGGCTTCGGGGGTCCAGCTCACCCCGTCAGCTCCGTAGACAACTTTTGCGATCCTCTCGACCCGCTCGCGTAGCTTCATCTCCAACGGGTAGAGAAATTCAAACTGAGAGGGCTCCTGAGCTGCATCAATGATCGCGTCCACGAGCTCTAACGCGCCGTCGCCGCCCTTGAGCCAATGCTCCGAGACCGCGCACCGCGCCCCAGCCGCCTCCACAGCCCTCTTGACGGCTTTGATCTCATCCTTGGTATCCGTGGGGAAGACATTGATACAGACCACGGGCACAATACCAGAAGTCTGAATGATCTTGAGATGGTGCAAAAGATTGGGTAACCCCTGCTCGACGAGTTTGACGTTCTCTTTGGTGTACTCTTGAGGAATGGGCCGACCGGGAACGACTTTCGGGCCTCCACCGTGCATCTTCAGGGCTCTTATCGTCGCGACCAAGACCGAGACGTGGGGCTTCAGCCCGCTGAGACGACACTTGACGTTCCAGAACTTTTCAAAGCCAATATCGGCCCCAAAGCCCGATTCCGTCACGTGATAGTCAAAGAGCTTCAACCCAAGTCGATCCCCGATAATAGACGATTGCCCCACGGCGATATTCGCAAACGGCCCGGCGTGCACCAAGACGGGCTGATACTCTATCGTGCAGCAGAGCGTAGGATTGATTGTATTGCGCATCCAGGCGGCCATCGCCCCATCCACTTCCAAGTCCTTGGTCGTGATGGGGTTGCCCTTCTTATCGAAGGCGACCGTGATCTGTCCGAGGCGCTCGCGCAAATCAGCCAGATCGCGCACGATCGCTAGGATCGCCATGAGCTCCGAGCTGACGGCAATATCGAAGCGCGATTCCATCGCATAGCCGTCCATGCGCCCCCCCAACCCAATGACGATGTGCCTGAGGGCTTGGGCGCAGAAATCTATGACCCAGCCCATCTGGACGTTCGTGGGGTCTATATCTAATCTGCGCAGCCCGATCTTCTTGAGCTGCTCGTCGTCATAATTGCGCTCGTGCTGGAGCCGCGCGGTGAGGGCGACCATCGCCAAGTTATGAGCGTTAACAATGTCGTTAATATCGCCCGTTAGCCCCAAAGAGAACTCAGTCATAGGGATGAGCAGCGCGTTGCCGCCGCCGGCGGCCGTGCCCTTGATGTTCATAGACGGGCCGCCGGAGGGTTGGCGAATACAGCCGCCCACGTTGGCGCCGCGTTTGCCCAACCCTTCAATGATCCCCAACGTCGTAGTCGTCTTGCCCTCGCCCAGCGGCGTCGGGGTGATCGCCGTCACTTCGATATATTTGCCGTCGGGCTTATTTTTCAGGCGCTCGATGATCTTCGCGAAATCGAGCTTGCAGACCCGCCCGTAGGGGAGCACTTCGTCCTTTCTCAGACCCAAACGATCACGCCACTCCTCTGGAGTAGGCATCTTCTCCTCAGCGAGTTCCGCGATCTGCCAGTCCGCAAGCTTCGTCGGATCGTAGGCCATAGGCATCGCCTCCTTTAGTTAGCCTTTCAATCCCGATTTCTGCACGATCTGCGGCACGGCTTCCTCCCACTCGATCGCCATAATATGCACCCCTGAGACTCCAGGGATCTCCTTGAGCTGTTGAATCAGCTCCACGCAGATCTTGATCCCCTCTTGGCGCCATGCTTCGGCTCTGGCTTTCTTCTCTTCAATCCCCTTGCCGGCGGCCTCCATCCGCTCGACGATCTCATTGGGAACATCTAAACCCGGCACGTTATCGCGCATATATTTGGCCGCGCCGGGCGTCTTGATCGGGCTCACTCCCGCTAAGATATAGACTCTCTCGAGGAGCCCAAGATCGCCCACGCGCGCCATGAACTCCCGAAATCTTTGAATATTATAAACGATCTGTGTCTGGATGAACTGCGCCCCAGCTTCGACCTTCTTTTTCAATCGCAACGCTCGAAACTCATAAGGCGGCGCAAACGGATTCTCGACAGCCCCGATGAACATCGCAGGGCGCTCGCCGGTCAGCTCATCCCCGGAGAGAAACTTCCCCTCGTCGCGCATCTTCCTCACCGTCTCGATTAAGTGTACCGAATCCAGATCGAAGACGCCCTTCGCCTGAGGGTGATTCCCAAACGATTGATGATCCCCAGTCAGACAGAGCACGTTGCGAATCCCCAGAGCATACGCCCCCAAGATATCGCTCTGCAGGGCGATGCGGTTGCGATCCCGACAGGTGATCTGAAAGACTGGGTCAAGCCCGAAAGATTTTAAGATTGCACACGCAGCCAAGCTGCTCATGCGCGTCACGGCTGTCTGATTGTCGGTGACGTTGGCCGCGTCCACCCAGTCTTTGAGGAGTTGCGCTTTCTTCTCTATGACGGTTCTATCGGCGCTCTTGGGCGGGCCGCACTCCGCGGTCACCACAAATTTTTTGGACTCCAGAGCCCGCTTGAGGTTGCTGTCGCTCATAGCACCATATCTTCGCGGATGCGCCGTCGTGGTCCCCCGTGGCGGTCCGAAGACCAATCTTTTGCTCCAAAGAGATTCTCCATATTCTGCCGCTGATTGAGCCTCCCCAGACGCTCATAGATCAGCACCCACGCGCAGGGGCGCGGGCCGTCACGAGAGACTTCGCACGTCCCGTCGGCGCGCACACCTCCACAGGGGCCATTGAAGAGATTCTTTGCACACCGGGCGATGGGGCAGATGCCCCCCGTCAAGTGTAAGATACAGTTGCCGCAGCCGGCACAGAACTCGCTCCAGACCCCTTGCCGTTCAATCCCTCCGAAGAATTTCGTATTGAGCGCGGGCAAGATGGGCAGATCGAATCTCTCAGAAAGCTTATTCACGCCGACCCCACACCCCAGGGAGAGCACTGCTTCTTGCTGCTCGATAGTCTCTCGCCATAGCTCGTTGAACTCGTCGTCGCACTGGCGCTTCACGACCCCTTCGGCGATCTCAATGGGGCGGCCCTGAGACTTGCGCGCCAGGCGCACCGCCGCAGCGAGCACCTTAACTTCTTTCTCCCCTCCAGCCATGCACACCGCGACGCACGACTGACACCCCAGAAAGAGCACTTTTCTGTAGGGCTCCAGCATTTGTAAGATCTCTTCGATGGGCTTCTGATCAGCGACGATCATGAGACTCTCCTAGCCAGAGGGAACCCATCTCTCGAAGATGCGCTGTGAACTCTTGAACTGCCTGAATGAGCTGCTCGCCCAAGGGTAAGGCCAGCCGCACCATCTCCACCCTCTCAGGAGCAATGCCTATCTGCTCTAAGAGCCCACGAATATGCTGCACCCGGCTCGCCGCTCGCTGACTCCCTGTGATGAACCGGCAGAACCTTTCTGGACAGCCAGCTACTAATACTCCTTCCGCGCCCATCTCAAAAGCCCGCAACACGTCCACAGCCTCTAAGCGGCCCGTGCATGGGAGGCGTTCCACCTGGACCTGGGGCAATCGCGATAGCTGCGCACTGCCTGTAAGATCGAGCCCCGACAGAGCACAGTAAGAGCAAGCAAAGAGTATAATCTTGGCCTGCAGGGGCAAGGTGGCCGCATCTCTCCCAGCTCCTCGCTGATAGCTCTCGGATGGCAAGGTGTCCAGTTTGATGGCCTGAGCAGGGCAGTCGGCCACACAGATCCCACATCCCCAGCAGCGGCTTGCGTCGATCTCCGCAATGCCTGCCATCGTCAAGAGGGCGGCACCATAGGGACACTCCCGCACACAGGTCAGACAAGCAGTGCACCGCCCAGGCTCAACGCGAGCTACGCTCCGCGGGGGCCAGTGAATGGACAGAACGGTAGAGTTCCAACGGGCTTGCCTCAGCATCCGGCGCAAGAGGTACAGCCGATTTGCGGCGACCATGTTCCCCCGCTGGAAGCGGCACCGTTCCTGCGCACAGGGGATCAACAGTAAGCGCTCGAACCCCAGCTGCAGGATTTCCAGAAAGAGTGTCGTATCAACACGGCCAACGCAGGGTAATCCCAAAAAGATCGCCTCTGAGGGAGAAACCCCGAGCGCCGCTGAGACTTCGTCAATAGTCAGACCGCTTCCCCAACAGCCGAGCACGGCCACACGGGCATGGCGCTTCTCTGCTGCAAGATACTGAAGGAGCATCTCTGAGGGATAGAGCGGGGAAGTAAGTGCCTCGGTTGGGCAAGCGCTCGCGCACAAGCCACACATATGACAACGATCGCTGTCATATGTTGCTTTACCGGCCCGCAGGGCCAGGGCACCGTAAGGACAAGCCCAAACACAGATTCCGCAGCCACTACAGCGATCGTGCTCAATCTGGACAGCTGCGAGCTCAGTGCTCATGACCACCCACTTCCTTGCGGGCCCATCCGCGACGGTCGATTTTCTATATAGTGTATTATAGATTTATCGGGGAGAGGGAGCTATGATAAGAGTCAGATGATTCCTTGAGCTCGGTCAAACGATCTTTGCGGTGATTCTAATCGTGAATGGTGAAGAAACGATTCACTGTTTGTTGAGATGGAGGAGGCGTGAGGAGTGAGACCCCAATCAAGAGCACGATAGCGAGCACAAGAAGCGGCACAACTGGCAGAAAACCAAACGTGCTCCACGAGAGATACGGCGTGAAGTAATAGAAGGGTAAGAGCAGATTGGGTATGACGAGAGACGCTAATACCCCCCAGGCAGTGCTGCGCTTCCAGTAGAAGCCGGCGAGCATCGCCGGCACAGTGAGGGAATACCCCGTGAAAGCGAACTTCGCGATGTCATAGATCGTGCCGGGACGGATCACCGCTCCAGCAAGAGCCAAAAGAGCGATTACTATTATGAAAAGTCTGCCGAAGACGACTTCGCGCCCCTTCTCTTGAACATAGCCAGGGAAGAACCGTCCGAGCAGATCGCGGGTGAGCATCGTGCTGAGAGTGAGCATCATCGCATCGAGAGTAGACATAATAGCCGCCCAGATCGCGGCCAAACCAAGCCCAAGCATCGCCGGCGGGAGGAACCGCGCGATCATCATGGGCAAGATCGCATCGGAGCTTCTCGCGTCCAATCCCGGAATGACTACGCTCCCCCACAGCCCAATATAAATGACAGGAGGCCACGTCAGCAGAAAGAGCATGGGATAGACGACCGTCAGCGCTTGGAGAGTGCGCTCGCTCCTGCCTGTGAGTATTCGCATAAAGACATGGGGAAAGGCGATCACTGCTAAGGGGGCAATGAAGAGAAAGCTGAACCAATCTTTGGGATCGAAATTCCCCGCTCTCTGAAGCAGCTCTGGGCGCTCCGTGTAGACTTTCTGTGTGATCGCCGTAAAACCCCCTAACGCATTGGCAATCAGCACGAAGGCGAGCAGCCCCACAACGATGAAGACCAATCCCTGAAAGACGCTCGTCCAGGCCGTGCCGCGCATCCCTCCAAAAACTGTGTAGAGCATGGTGATGAGCAAGACGCTCACCGCTCCCCAGAGATACGGGATCTTCGCGAGAGATTCGAGGGCCAGCCCCGCGCCAATCACCGAAGTCACAATATAGGGGACAGTATAAAAGACGAAGAGCACAAAGAGCACAAGCGCTACCGCAGGGCTCTCATAGCGCGCTCCTAACAGCTCTGATGGCGTCATATAGCCATAGCGCTTGCCGACCCTCCACGCGCGATACCCAATGAGATAGAACATCGCTGGGATGACGAGAGCTGACGCGAACGCGATATACCCATAAGTACCGATCCCTTGGCGATAGGCGTTGCCCGGCGTGCCCAACATATAGAACGCTGTCATATTCGTCGCGTAGATAGCGAAGATGAGCACGACGGGGCCGAAGGCCCGCCCAGCCATGAAAAAATCCTCCGGCGTGGGCAGAGTTTTTCTGTAGCTCCACCACCCGATGACTAAGAGAACGAGAAGATATATCCCAGCAATAGCGAGGACGTCCGCTGTGATCTCAGTCATAGCTTAACTCATTGAACTCATAACTTTTCACTCAGAACTTTGAACTATCCCTCGGCCAGACCCACACGACGAGCCAGACCATACAGAGGGTCACAAAGAGAGTGAGCAGCCCATGATACCAGATATGATAAGGGATCCAGCCAAAAAGCATGGGCTCGATCCGTCCCCAGCCCCACAGATCGAGATGGAGCACGATGAATACTATAAGAACTAGGACGAAGATGCGCTCTTTCGGGCTCATGCGCGCAGGGTTCGTTTGGCGGACTCGACCGTGTTTTTCAATAACATCGCAATAGTCATGGGGCCGACGCCGCCAGGGACTGGGGTGATGAACCCCGCGACTTCCTTAGCCGCTTCAAAGTCCACATCGCCCACTAACTGCTTCTCGCCCACGCGGTTGACCCCAACGTCAATGACAACAGCTCCCGGCTTGATCATATCCGCCGTAATGAGCTTGGGCCGGCCCGCAGCGACGACCAAGATATCTGCTTGGCGGCAGATCTCTTTGAGATTCTTTGTGCGCGAGTGGGCGATTGTGACAGTCGCTTGTTTAGCGAGCAAGAGCATCGCCACAGGCTTTCCCACGATCACACTGCGACCGACTACTACAGCGTTCTTGCCCTCGATCTGGGTTCCTGTAGACTCGATGAGCTTGATACACCCTGCGGGGGTACAGGGGACAAACGTGGGCAGCTCCTCCCAGAATTTGGCGGAGAGCAGCTTTCCCAAATTGATGGGATGAAAGCCGTCCACGTCTTTCGTGGGGCTGACTTCGTGGAGTACCGTGTGCTGGTCAAGATGATCGGGCAAGGGCAACTGCACAAGAATCCCGTGAATACGATTGTCCTGATTGAGACTATGAATGAGCTCGATCAGCTTCTCTTGCGGAGTATCTGCGGGCAAGTGAATCTTCTGAGAGTAGATGCCCGTCTCCTCGCACGCCTTGGCTTTCATGCTGACGTAGACTTTGGAGGCAGGATTCTCTCCCACTAAGACAGCCGCCAAGCCCGGAGTGACGCCGTATTTCTGTTTGAGTTGAGCGACTTCGCGCTTGAGCTCCTCGCGGATCTGCTGGGCGACCTGCTTGCCGTCAATGATCGTGGCCATAGCTCACCTCGCTCTTGCTCTGATCTCTTTTTATACTGTATTATAAAAGAGTTCGTCACCACACACTATGATAGACAGCAGCAACAAAGATGATCACCGACAAAGCCCACTGTATGTAGCTCGCCGATGCTGCACCACGCAGATCGGCTCACTGCCATTCCGTGATGTAGACCAAGCCATCGCTTACAGCCTCCAGCACGATATCCCGTTCCTTCCGGAGCTCACAGCCCTGGGCGACGCGATGTTGCACTACATCCAAAACCCGGGCCACCTGAGCTGTCTAGAAAAATTCAAGACCTATGAGTTTGAGACCGTGAAAGTCCAATGCATCGGCCCGGCAACCCTCATCGCTTCAGGCTACGAAGAGAATGACGCACTCCTCAGAATCTATACTCACATCGAGAGCATCATAAAAGACCTACGCGCGCAAGAGATTATTTTATTCTTGGACGAGCCCGCGCTGGGCTATGTGGGCTTCGATTACGAGCGCCTGTGGGCCCCGATCTTTGAGAGCTTTTCCGTGATCAGGGGCGTACACGTCTGCGGCAACATGCAGTGGGATCAGCTGTTTGACGCTGATATAGACATCATCAGCTTCGATGCGTCCAAATATGACATCACAAAATATTATAAAGACCGCAAGGGCAAGCGTATCGCGTGGGGGATTCAGAGAGCCGAAGACATTAAAGATTTTCAGCGAGGCGACTTGATCACGCCGCCGTGCGGCTTGGGCACCAAGCTCTTCACGGAAGCGGGCGCTGCGGCGAAGTTAGCCCAACTTCGCGAGCTCGCTGAAAGATACCGAGCAGCTCTCTAGACCCGCTCCACCTGAGCGGCGCAGACCTTCAGCTCCGTGATCCCGCAGATGGGGTCTACCGCGTCATTCGTTAAGAGATTTGTGGGGCTCTCCGCATAGTGAAAGGGCATCCACACGACTCCTTCGGTGATCTCAGCGATCTGAGCCTTGACGATCAGCTCTCCGCGGCGCGTGCGCACCCGTACTCGATCACCTGATTTGATCCCAAGCCTCTGGGCGTCTTGCGCACTCAGCTGCACGAAGTTCTCCGGCTCAGCCCGGCCCGCTTTCGTCCTGCGCGTCATCGTCCCACAGTTGTACTGCATGAAAGTACGCCCCGTCGTCAGCAAGAACGGATATTCAGAGTCGGGCAGCTCCGCTGCCGGGAAGTGCTCGATCCCGACGAGCTGGGCCCGCCCGCGCGTGAACTTCTCTTTATGTAAGAATTTCGTCCCCGGATGATCTTCAGTGGGGCAGGGCCATTGCAGCCCATACTGCTCTTCTAAGCGCCGATAGCTGATCCCCGCGTAGATGGGCACAAGTCTTCTGATCTCTTCGAAGATCTCTTCGGGGCTCTGATAGCTCATCGCATAGCCTAAGCGCTGAGAGAGTTCACAGAGAATCTGCCAATCGGGCTTGCTCTCCCCGATGGGCTCGATGGCTTTGCGAATTCTTTGGACTCGACGCTCAGAATTGACAAACGTCCCATCTTTCTCGGCGAAGCTCGCCGCAGGGAGCACCACGTGCGCAAACTGCGCCGTGCGGCTGGGGAAGAGATCTTGCACCACGACGAGCTCGGCCATCTGCAGTGCCCGCTCGACTTTCTTTATGTTCCCCTCGGTGAGCGCCGGGTCGGAGCCTATGATATAAAACGCTTTCAGCTCCCCGGCTAGAGCTCGCTCCCACATGCGCGAGCAGAAGAGAAAAGAGTCTTCTTTTGGCACGGGAAGCTTCACTCCCCACGCCCGCTCAAACTTCTCAATAACGCTGAGATCCTTCCAACTCTGATACCCCGGCAGCGTCTCCGGCCGACACATATCTGTAGCCCCTTGGACGTTGTTCTGCCCGCGCAGCGCGTTGATCCCCGACGACTCTTTCCCAAAGTTTCCCGTGATCAGCGCGAGATTGCACAGCGCCCGGACGTTGTCTACCCCTGTGCGATGTTCGGTCACCCCTAACCCGTAGGCGATGCTCGCGGGCTTCTCGCGAGCATAGAGCTCCGCAGCTTCTTTGATCTTGTGGGCCGGCACGCCGCAGAGCTGTTCGACTGATTCGGGAGTATACTTCTGCACCACGCTCCGGAACTGCTCAAAGTTCTCGCAGCGCTCCTCGATGAACTTTTGGTCATGGAGCTTTTGAGCGATGATGTGCTGGGCCATAGCGTTGAAGAGTGCTACTTCTGTGCCGGGCTTGATCGATAAGTGCACCATAGCGAGCTTGGCCGGCTCGGTGACACGCGGGTCTATGACGATGAGCTTGGTGCCGTTCTTGATGGCGCGCTTCATCCAAACTGTCCAGATGATGGGATGGGCGTGCGGGGTATTGCTGCCCACGAGCAATAACACTTTAGGACCGGGCTCGGCAAACTCCGCAATGGAGTTCGTCATGGCCCCGCTACCCAGCGAGAGCGCCAGACCCGCTACCGTCGCTGAGTGACAGATCCGAAAGCACTGATCTATATTGTTGGTGCCGAGCACGGCGCGCGCGAACTTCTGAGCAAGATAGTTCTCCTCGACCGTAGCGCGGGAAGAGCTGATCACGGCGAGAGCATCGGGGCCGAAGCGTTCCTTAATGCGCCGCAGCTCGCGCACGATGAAACTATACGCTTCGTCCCAGCTCACCGGCGTGAGCTTGCCGTTCTTACGAAGCAAGGGCTGCGTCAATCTCTCTGGATGATGGACGAACTCATGGGCTGTAGCGCCCTTGGGGCAGAGCGTGCCCTTATTGACGGGGTGATCTTTGTCGGGTTTAAGCCCGATGAGCGTATTATTCTCTGACTGCAAGATGATACCACAGCCGACGCCGCAGTAGGGACAGACGGATTTAATATCCATGCGCGCCTCCTCAGTAGTCTCCAAGCTCCTTCTTGAACGCACTGCTGAGCGTCTTGCCCCAGCTGTCCAGCGCCGAAAGCTTCCCGAAGAAGAACCGCAGCACCGGCGGCTCCTCCACAAATTTTAGGCCCTTCACAAGATCGCGATGCTTGTAGAGCCAAGTAATACGGTCGACGGCGTATTCAATATGCGAAACCGTATAGACCCGTCGGGGCACAGCAATGCGCGTGAGCTCCAAGTCCGCGAGGATCTCTTTGCCGTCTTTGTCGCGGTCCGTGGAGATCGTGCCGCGTTCCATCGTTCTGATCCCAGAAGACAAATAGATAGCTGCCGCAAGCGCCCCAGCCGGATACTGAGTCTGCGGGATATGGGGCAAGAAGCGCCTGGCGTCTAAGTGACAGGCCAGCCCGCCTGGGGGCGTGACGACGGGCACGCCGTTCTCCAAAAGCCTGTTTGCAAAGTACTTCACTTGTTCGACGGCGCAGCCCGCTACTTCGGGAGCCGTCATCTCCCGCAGCCCGATGGCCATCGCCTCGACCTCCTTCACCGACATGCCCCCGTAGGTGAGAAAGCCCTCGTAGACCGGCAACCAATCCCGCAACTGCACATAGAATTTCTCGTTGTTGGTAGCGATCATGCCGCCGCGCACGCTCGTATTCTTCCGCGCGCTCATATAGTAAATATCTGCAAGAGCACACATCTCTTTGATGATCTCCGCGACGCTCTTGTGGGCGTAGCCCGGCTCGCGCTGCTGGATCAGATACGCGTTCTCGCTCACAAGGCTCCCGTCGAGGACTAATAAGAGCTTATGTTTGTCACAGATCTCCCGAACGGCTCGCATGTTCTCTAGCGAGAATGGCTGGCCCCCTAAGAGATTGGTCGTGGCCTCCATGCGCACGTAGGCGATCTTCTCCGGGCCGTGTTTTTTAATAACGTCTTGCAATTTCTTGATGTCAATGTTGCCCTTGAACGGATGGGTGCTCTGGGTGTTGAGAGCCTCGTCGGCGTAGATTTCCAGCATCGTGCCACCAAGAATTTCGATATGGGCGCGCGTGGTCGTGAAGTGATAGTTCGTGGGAACAACTTGGCCTGGCTTCAGAAAGACTTTGTCAATGAGATGCTCCGCCGCGCGACCTTGATGGACGGGGAGTACGTAGCTATAGCCAAGGACATCGCGCACGGCATCAACCAAGCGATAGTAGCTCTCGCCGCCGGCGTAGGCATCGTCGGCGACCATCATCCCCGCGAGCTGATTATCACTCATGGCGTTGACACCGCTGTCGGTGAGCATATCGAGAAAGATGTCGCGGGTCCGCAGGAGGAACGTATTATACCCGGCTTCTTCGAGGGCGCGCAGCCGCTCGTCCACCGAGCGCAGATGGATCTGCTGCACGATGCGAACCTTGTGCATCTCCACAGGGATCTCTTTGCCGCTAGCAAAACGGATCGTCATCGGTGCCTCCTTGGCTCTTCTCTCTGAGATGCTTGTCATTTTACCGAAAAATCTCCGCAGTGCACCGCGATCACCCGGTCACAGAGCATCGCGCCCAGGTGCGCCAACATCTCCAGATGATGATAATGCCCCGCGGAAGCGTCGAATAAGACTTGGGCGCTCGAGGGAAACTCCTCCCCTCCAGACCAATAGACAAGAGCTAATGGAATTCTGGGCAAGGCCCAGAAGCGGAACGCAGCGTCGCCCAAGGCTAGGGGCTCGCCGCCTAGCTTCTGCGCCGCGCGACGGAAGCCCTCAAGATCACTCTTGAAATGACGCGCCACTAAATTCCCCGAATAGCTCTGAAAAGCCCGCTCATAGAACGCCCCGTTGGGCAGTTCCCTCAGCGAGACCCAGTGATTTGCCAAGGGCGTGCCGTCAGCTAAGACCAAATACTGCAGGAGCGCCGCTTGGACAGGATTGGAGCAACGTTGCCCCTTGGGATCAAAGACTTCCAAGCTCGGCCAGGTGATCGTGTAGGGTCGGCCGAAGAAGCACAGCTGGAGGCGCCCCTGGCCCTCTTGAATCTCGTAATAGACTGCCCCAGAGCGCTCCGCGATCTCTCGGGGATCGCGCCGGCATAGCTCATCGCGCGCTTGCGCGATTTGGGGCTCTAGGCTCTGCTCCCATGCTGGGTTACGCATAGACCGGCGTGTACATGGGCTCTCGGAGCTTCAGCTCCGCGCGCTTGCGGTCAATGTGCTCAATCATTAAATGCGCAGCCTTGATCGGCTCGGGCTCGAACGCGAACTTCCCGCCGACAAGCTTCTCGATCTCCTCGGTCAAGAATTTGGTGACGTTGCGGCTCCCATAGATAGGATGCGGCGTGCCGAAGACCGTGAACACCCCAGAAGCGACGACGTAGAACCCAATGGCGATCGCTTTCTCGCTCATCCATTCGGGGGCAGCGCCTGCCACCGGGAGCTTGGAGAAATCATCCCCCAGGCCGCCCTCACCTACAATCTCGATGAGCGTCGTCAAGATGCGCGAGTTATCAACACACGACCCAAGGTGCAGCACCGGCGGGATGCCCACAGCCTCGCAGATCTCCCTCAGCCCCGGCCCAGCGTACTCGAACGCCGCTTCGGGTCGCAAGAACCCGCACTTGGCGTCGGCGATCGCCGCGCAGCCTGTGGTCACGACCAAGACGTCGTGCTTGAGCAATTCTTTAGTCATCTCGATATGAGCCCAGTCGTGAGTGATATTGGGGTTGTTGCACCCAACGATAGCTGCTGCGCCGCGCAGCCGCCCGTCAATGATTGCATCGTTGAGGGGCCTGAAGCTCGCGCGATACCGCCCGCCCAAGAATCGAAAGACGGACTCGGTGGTGAAGCCTGCAACGAGGTCCATCTTGTGCGCCGGGATGCTCACTCGCTGATGGTCCCGATTGGGGAAGTTCTCGATAGCACGCTTTATAATCTCTTTGGCGATCTCGTAGGCGTGCTCCTCGTGAAACTCGATGTGTTCCACGCCAGGGAATTTCGCTTTGGGAGAAGTCGTGATGAGCTTCGTATGGAAGCACTGAGAGAGGCTGCTGAGCGCGGGCATGATGCACTGCACGTCCACGATCATAGCATCCACGACCCCCGTGGCTAGTGCTAATTCTTGCTGCAAGAAGTTCCCGGCGATGGGGATGCCGTGGCGCATAAGAATTTCATTGGCTGTGCAGCAGATGCCCGCGAGGTTGATCCCCTTGGCGCCCTTCTGGTGGGCGAGCTGTTGGAGCTGGGGATCGCGGCTGGCGGCGACGAGCATCTCTGAAAGCGTGGGCTCATGGCCATGGACGACGACGTTCACCTCGTCGCGCTTGAGGACGCCCAGGTTCACTTTGGCTTTGAGGGGCGCAGGGGTCCTAAAGAGAATATCTTGGAGCTCGGTAGCGATCATGGAGCCGCCCCAGCCATCGGCCAGCGCCGCGCGCATCCCATGGAGCAGAATATTTCTATAGTCATTGTCTACGCCCATGGTCGTTCGATGCATGATCTCGACGATCTCGCGGTCTATGCCCCTGGGCATAATGTTCAGTTTGCGCCACAGATCTTGTCTCGCTTTGGGGGCACGCTTGGCAAACGTCAGTTCGCCCTCTTGCTGGCCGAACTCCGCTAGGGCTTTCTCCGCGAGAGCCTTGGCAACTTCGGCGTCGCTCTTGGTGTCTGGCCCAATACCGAACTCGGCCGCGATCTTTCTGAGTTTTATTGGGTCTTTGATCTGGTAGCCGCCCTTGCCCTCGGCGGCTAAGAGCAGCGTATGGGCGACATCGCGCCCGTGATCGGAGTGAGCGGCTGCTCCCGCTGCGATCATGCGCGCGAGGTTTCTCGCTACGATGGTATCGGCATCGGCGCCGCAGACGCCGCGCTGTGGCCCTCTCCCGAAGGGGTCAATGCGACAGGGCCCCATATTACAGATGCGGCAGCAGATGCCCAACTGTCCAAAACCGCACTGGGGCTGTTGCGCCTCCCAGCGATCCCACGCCGTCTCCAGGCGCTCTTGCTTGGCGCGCTGGAGCATCTCTTGCGTCGCACGATCTACACTGCGCTCTCTCATAGCTCCTCCTTTGCTTGCACTTACTCAAAGCATTTCTTACAATGATTTGGGCATGGTGATTCAATTATGGCATCTGAAGGGCGCACCCGACTAACAATAGATCTCCCTAAGGCTCTTGTAGAGCAAGCCGACATGTTGGTGAGACGCGGTGTAGCCCGCAGCCGCAATCGCCTCATTGTTGAGGCACTGGAGCGATTCCTAAAGGATCTGGAGGAGGCCCAGATCGACGCCCAGTTCGCCGAGATGGCTCGCGATGAGCAATATATCGAAGAACAACTCCGACTCGCCCACGAGTTCGAGCGTTCCGACTGGGAAGCCCTCCAGTTGAGAGAGGGGTTAAAACGCCAGTGAAGCAGAAGAGAACCTCCCCTACGCCGCTCTTGCCACGGCGAGGTGAGGTCTATCTTGTCCGCCTTGATCCCACCGAAGGCGATGTGCGAATCCACGCTCCAGAGGGTGGGCTTGCCCAGGACTCGGTGGTGCTCACGGGTCAAGTGCGCGCTATTGCCAAGAGCCGCTTGCTTAAGAGGCTGGGAGAGCTTCAACCGGAGACGATGAAGCACATCGAGCAAGCCTTGAAGATCACACTGCACTTGACCTGAACACATACCTTCTGGCGCTGCCTTCACGGCGTTGTCACCCTCTCTTCCGATATGCCTTCAAATAGCTGTCGCTGTAGATCTCTTTGTTAAGAATCAGCTCGGCTGTAGCCACGGCGTTCATCAGCTCTTGGTCGCAGACGTTGCAAATCGCCGCATCACATCCCATAGCCATGGCCATCACTAAAAAAGTCCGGTTGATGAGCGATTTTTCTTGCGCTTTGGAACAGATATTGCTCAGCCCAATCGAGATGTGCGGCGGCGGATCGGAGATCATCGCGAACTGTCGGATCGCTTCCAAGACGTTCTTCGCTTGCTCTTGCATAAACTTCAGGGGCATGACGATCGGGTCCAGATAGATGCGATCTGGTGTCAAGCCTGCCTCACTGGCCACAGCAAAGATCTTCGCCCCAAGCTCAACCCTTCGGTCGACGTCTTGCGGGCTGCCACGCTCGTCCATCACGACCCCGATCAGCCCCGCGTTGTACTGCACCGCTAACTCCACAAGGGGAATGAGCTTGCTATCTTCGGCAGTCGTGCTGTTGATGATCACCGGGCGCCCGCCCCCAAACTCCCTGTATGCTTCCAAGCCAGCTTTCATAAGATCAAGCTTATTGTAGTCAACGGAGATCGGAGTTGGGACGGCCTCACAGACCGTCTGGATGAGCCAGCGGAAGTCGTCGGCGCTCTTGGAGACCGCGCCCAAGTTCACGTCCAGATAGTCTGCCCCAGCTTCCGTCTGCTTTCTCGCCCACTCTTGGATAGGGGCTTTGTTCCTCTCTTTGATCGCCTGCCCGATGTCTTTGAAAGAACCGTTGATGCGCTCCCCTATCAAGATCATCTCAGACCATCCCCCATCAATTGTTTCATTGCTTCGCGCACGCTGGCGACGGCCTTGGGATGGCGCAGCACCAAGATATCCGCGCCTGCCAAAAGATAGACATAGGCCGTCGTGGCCTCCCACAGCGGGCCGCGCTGGCTTTGGTCGCCCCATTCGGGAAGCTCGTGCTCGCTCGCTTTCGCTTCCTTGACGCTCCAGACTTCGATCCCGATATCGCAGATCATGGGCTGCGAGAGCATCTTGTCGCCGCGCAAGGCTGCGAGTCGCGCCCGCTCCATCACCGAGTAGACGTACTCTAGCCCATAGCCAAGCGCCGCGCTCGTGGGGTAGATCACAATATCCTCGGGCTTGAAGCCCATATCCGTCGCCAAGATATTGACTTGCTTAGCGATGTTGACATCGCAGGGCGACTCGGCGATCACTTTATGTTTATACGCGGTGCAGAGCGCTACTAACGTCTTATAGTTGTCTTCGGTGATCGTGCCCAACAGACAATTCTCGCCCGCAGCAGCTTCAGCGACCGCGGGAAAGATCTCGTTATCTTTGTCGTCGTTGCCCGTGCCCCAGACGATCAGCGGCACGCCCACAGACTCTAAGACTCTCTTAACGGCTTGGGCTGCCTCTTGAGGACCACGATTCTCTTTCACGGGGTCGCAGCCGGCAAGTCTCAGACAGATCAAGTCCGCGCCGTACTGCTCGACGCACTTTTTGGCCCACAGCCCCGGATCGTGCCAGACATCGCGAAAGTGCTCCGCGAGCACATCCGGCCAATCTTGAGGAGCGACGTCCCAGACTTCCATAGCGATCGCCGGAGGGTAGGGCATGGCGCCTTCAAAGTGATGGAACGGCAGCCCTGTTGCCCCGCCTACCGTGACCTTCTTCGTGCGGGTGCCACCTTCGTCTTTGGTTGCGCCCAATGTCACGGTATTGATCGCGTTCGGCCAGGTCTTCTTGACATCAGGAAGTGTGACGGGCATCTTACGATCCTCCTCCATCCCGCAAAATCTTCCCTACAATCTCCTTCACCGCAACCCTAGCTGGGGAAGCCGAAGAGAGCTCGCTCAGGGGCTTGCCCTCAAAACTGAGACGCAAGAGCGCTTCATCCTTGGGAATTTCTCCCACGAAGCTGAGCCCCACTTGGGCGATCTTGTCCATCACGCGCTCTGATTGCGCCCCATCGCTCACGTGATTAAGCACTAAAAATCTATTGTGAATGCGCAATTGGAGCTCATCTGCGAGTCTATTGATGCGCGCTGCCGCCTGTAGGGCCACCGGCGTAGCGTCGCTAATAACTAAGAGAACGTCCACGTCTTGGGTGGTGCGCCGCGAGAGATGCTCTAGCCCCGCCTCGTTGTCCAGCACCACGTACTTATAGTTCTTGCTGAGAATGTCTATATATCGTCTCAAGACGTGATTGACGGCGCAGTAGCAGAAGGGGCCCTCGCCGCGGCCCATCGCTAAGAGATCAATCCCGTTGCTCTCCACAAGACACTGCTGTAGCCCGTACTCTAAGTACTGATCTTTCGTGACTCCTGGCGGGAGGTCTTTAATGCGCTGCAGCGTCTCCTCACGCAGCTCCCCGATCGTGCGCTCGACGGTCAGTCCCAAGACTTGATGGAAGTTCGTATTGGGGTCGGCGTCAATAGCGAGCACCGGCCCGTCTCCTCTCTCGACGAGCTCTCGCACGATCAGACCCGCAACGGTCGTCTTGCCCACGCCGCCCTTGCCGGCGACGGCTATCGTGAATGCCATAGCACTTCCTTTGCTCGCAATCGTTCCCGCACCGACGGAAATCTCTCAAGCTCCGTATGGGGTAAAAACTTCGCGGCGAGAAATTCTTCGTAATAGTGCGGGAAGCTGATGAGATCGTAATACGTCGCGCTCTGCGCAATCTGTTCACACTTTGCCCAAGCCTCCCGCGACAGCAGCGCCATCTTGGCCCCAATGATAGACGTATTGCCCACAAAGCGGATCCTCTCCAGCGGCAAATCGGGGATGAGCCCAATCATTATAGCTTTCTCTCGGTCGAGATAGTTCCCAAAGCCCCCCGCGAGAAAGACTCTATCTATATCAGTAACATCAAGGGTGAGCGATTTGAGCAAGATCAACGTTCCCGCGTAGATCGCGGCCTTGGCCCGCAGAAGGTTCTCAATATCTGCTTGGGTGATGACTATATCTTTCCCAATGGCGGAGCGCTGCGCTGGGACGACCACGAATTCCAAGAGCCCGTCGCATTCTCGAATGCGCGGGCTAGATTCGGGAATAAGCCTTCCCGAACGATCGATAAACCCAGCTTCTAAAAGTCCTGCCACTAAGTCTATCAGCCCTGAGCCACAGATCCCCTTAGGCCGGACGTTGCCCACCGTCTTATAGAGGACGTTCCCATCGGGAGAGATCTGGACGCGCTCAATAGCACCTCGGCTTGCTTTCATACCGCACTTGACCCCTGAGCCCTCAAACGCCGGCCCCGCCGACGCTGAGCACGTCACCAGCCAATAGCTGTCATCCTCGCGCCGCCCGATGACGATCTCCCCGTTGGTGCCCACGTCTATGAGCATCACGGTCTTTTCAGACTCATAGAGCCCCGTCGCTAAGATCCCCGCGGTGACATCGCCGCCGACCCAGCCGCCAATAGCCGGAACACAATAGAGCAATCCCCGGGGATTGATCTGAATCCCAACTTCGGCAGCGCGCACCGGCGGCGGCGCCGTCGAGCACGAGACATAGGGATCGCGCCTGATAGAACTAGGATCAAGCCCCAACAATAAGTGCATCATCGTCGTATTGCCCGCGCAGGCAACTGCTAAACAGTCATGGAGCGCGATCTTATTGCGCTCCACCAGCGCTGTGATTAAGTTATTAATATCGTTGACGATGGTCTTCTGTAGCTGTTCCAAGCCGCCGCGCTCGGCGTAGAGAATTCTTCGGGTGACTTCTTCGCCATAAGCCCTCTGAGAGTTATACATCGCCTCGGCGTCTACCGTCCGGCCCGTGTTCAAGTCCACCAAGTGGGCCACGACGGTGGACGTCCCGACATCTACGGCGATCCCATAAGCGCGCTGGGAGGTATCGCCGCCCTCAAGCTGTAAGACCTCGACGACCCCGCCGCGCAGCCCCAGTGTCGCCGTTACTCTCCAATGGTGCTGGCGCACGAGCTTGGGGAGCGTCCGCAGGATCTTCAGCCCCATCTGCATGATCGGGTAGTTTTTGTGCCGTCGGATCTCCCGATAGAGTCGCTGCTGATCAGCCAAATTATCGTGGAGCGTGGGCGGAGAGAGCTCCAGAGAGAGCTTCTGCACGAGGGGCTCGTGTCTGAAAGAGATCTTCTCTTCTTGGTAGAGGGCGCGGAAGCGCTGCGCGTCTATGTCTATTAAGATCTGGCCCTCTTCGGTGCGGGTCTCCGGAGGAACTTCGACCGCGACGTCACCGAAGACTTTGGTCTGACACGCCAGCACGTAGCCCTTCTGGATCTCCTCACGGGTGAGAAGCGTCGTGGGCGCCGCTTCGATATTGCCGTCCTTGACGATGACGCGACAGCGGCCGCAGATGCCATCGCCGCCGCAGATGCTGGCTACCTCCACGCCAGCGGCCTTCGCCGCGGCCAACAGCGTCACGCCGCGCTCCACTTCGACGCTCACCTCATCGGGACGAAACGTTACTTTGGCCATTCTTTCAACCCCTCCCCGTTTCGGGAAGGGGGCCAGGGGGTTAGGTCTTCATGACTTCCATTCGTTTCGCAAATACGCAGGAATCCCCGCGGCCTCCTCTGGACCGACTAGGACCTCCCAGCCCCCTAAATCTTCGATCTCGCCCTTGAGCACCGCTACCAAACCCGGAATGACGAGCTTCTTATGCGCGACTTGGTCCATAACGCCGTAGCTCTTCACGGCTTTGACAATCGCTTCCGCCGTGAGCTTGTCATCGGCATAGGCGTTGAGCACGCCCAAGCCCCCGGTGTCCACCACAGCAATATACGCCGGGACGCGGCTGTTCTCGACCTCGCCCTCAACCGTAAAGTACGTGAGCGCGAAGTTCGTGGTGACGAGCACAGGGGAGTTGGGGCCGGGCTCGCCGACTTTATAGAGTTTCGCCTCCACCGCGTTGGGCACTTGCGGATCGGTGAAGATATTCTGTCTCACGGTAAGAATGGGCAAGAGCTGCCAGCGCTCCGCGCCATCTATCACTACGAGACTCGCGTATTTACAGACGAACGTCGAGACAAGAGCCGTCTCCAGGAACGGATCGCTCCCCCTCACGGAGACCATCACGGGGTAGCCCACAGCTCGAAAGTTCTTTTCCAGCGCGAGCCGACGGAGCTGCGTCAGTTTTGCTAAGCCATCGGCGAGTCCCCCAATCTCTGGGTGAAGCACGAGATCTTCGACGCCGAGTGATTTGATCTGCTGCGTCAGCTCCGCAAGCTCTTCTAATGTCTTTCCGTGCACCGCGAGCGGACACTTAAACTCTTTGGCCAGCGCCGCGAATTCTTTAAAGTTCTCTTGTGTCGCAGCACAGAGCAGCGGACGCCGATCGGCACAGATCGCGAGAGCCGCCTTGAGCGCCTGTAGATCTGAGCTCGACAAGACGAGCGCCAAGGGCGACTTCTCCGCCGCAAGCTTCACTGCTTGGGAGAAGCGCTGAGCATCCCCAGCCACGTGCTCAACGGCAATAGCGTTGACCCCGATGAGCTGGCCCACGCGCACAAACTGCAACTGATTGATCTTCTCGACGCGCTGGACGATCTCGCCCTCGGGGAGATCGTCGCGCACTCGAATAGCGATCACCGTCGGATGATGGAACTTCTCTTCGTGCCGGAACAAAACGGTCTCACCGCCAAGCTTGAAGGCGCGATCCCCCGCGCCAAAAGTCACGGTGCGCATGGGCGGGGCTTGCGCCTCCGAGAGCGCCGCTTTGGCCTCCGCCGAGACGTGCGGACATTGTTCCAACCCAACTTTCTTTGCGGCAACCTGCATCGCAAACGCCATGCACGTGGGAAAGTTGCAGTCGCCGCAGTTGGTCTTGGGCAGGTGTTTGTAGATCTCTATTCCTGTGAGTTTGGCCATAGATGCTCAGCTCCTATTGCACGATCGGCTCCATCTCCAGCGCCGGGTGCCCGACCCTCTGTAAGAACTCCAAGAGCTCGTCGGAAGTCGTCGCGTCTTTTTCGGTGGCGATCTTGTCGAAGAGCTCGGGCATCCCGATCTCCTCCAAGCGCTTCTGTAAGCGCTCTTTGATCTCTTCTTTGAGTTCGCTGGGCATCCAGACTAAGCGCTTGATGCCGCCTTCGGCACTGATAAATTTCTCGCTCGTCAGATAGAGCTTGCCCACGCCCAAGAAGCCCGGCGTCTGCAGCCCACCGCCCACTTCCCCAGCCATCGTCGAGAACGTCATCCCAATGGGCGTCTCTCCCTGATATTCGCGGCTGACGACCATCACTCCGTTCGTTTCAGGCAAGACCGCGACAATGCACTCGAAGCACCCGCACGACGTCTGCGGGTTTTGCATAATAGAGTACATCGAGACTCTTTCTAAGTTTCCATTGGAGGCGACGCGGACATACTCGTTGACCCCCTGCCATTCGCCCAAGACAGGGTCGAGGCAGACGCCTTTGGGCACGGGCTTGTTGGGGCCGTGCGGGTCCATCTCGTACGACGCTCCGCAATCGAGCCACGTATACGCACCGCACAAGCCCAAGCGCTGCGGAGTGACTATGCAGACGTGATTGGGCGCGTAGCTTTGACACAAGATGCAGCTATAGAACGTATCTACGTCTTCGTCTTTCATGCCCATGACGCGCTCATCGCGAGCACGATAGATCTCGCGCGCCTCTTTGAGCAGAGCCTCGACCTGAGCTTGATCGGTGACGATCTTCACTTGGACTTTGTCCACAAGAGCTCCGAAATCTTCTTTAAACTTCGCCACCAAGACCTCGCCGTAGTGCCTCAGGCGAAAGCCCTTCTCATACGCTTCTTTGGAGATGCGCACCCAGGGGATATCGCGCTGCCCGATGTGCATCACCCCGTTGATGCAGCTGATGAAGTGATGGATTCGGCGCTCGAGGACGGGCTCGAAGTCCGTCTTCAAGTTCCGCCCGGCAACGTCTACGATCACCCCCAGGGGCATGGCCCCGCCCTCTTGGGCTTGGTCTATGTCGGGCCCGATCAGCTCGATCTTGCCGTCTTCGACTTCGTCCATGGGGCGGGCGCGCAAGAGCTCA
The DNA here is from genome assembly GCA_036783095.1 of Candidatus Bipolaricaulota bacterium. Classification (GTDB taxonomy): domain Bacteria; phylum Bipolaricaulota; class Bipolaricaulia; order RBG-16-55-9; family DRXL01; genus JANXCC01. Next base: position 17,961 of record DAIPXV010000003.1, on the reverse strand, counting down.
AACGCCGTGCTGTATTTCCCGCCGAACTCAACATAGAGATTCTCCTTGCGCACGCGCTCGCCCTCAAAACCCGCCCCGTAGGGCACGGGGATGGGGATCTTGCTGATCTTCAGCTTCAGCCCGCGCACTTCCACAGCTTTGTGCACGATCTTATCGAGGGGGACCCCAGAGACCACGTGCTCATAGGTGCAGATGCCGCGGGGCAGAATTTGGGGGATGGGGACATCAGCGATGACCGGGAAGCCGAAGTTGATCGCCCCAGCGGCCGTCGCGTACTTTTCGTCTGTGAGGAGCTGGCCGGTGCCGTTGACCCCAGGATCGGCCCCAAGCGCCAACACGAACGCAAAGACGCGCTCTTTGTTATACAAAAGAATCTTTCGGGCCGCGTCGAAGCTGCCGGGCTTGATCCCACCGAAGGTCATGGCTGCGCGGGCCGCAAAGTTCAAAGCGAACACCGCTGCGCTTATGGGCTTGCCGTAGGGGACCAAGAACGTGTCCCAGCTCATATCAATGCCCTCGTCGGCTAATTGTTCAGCCATCGAGCGCCCGTTGGAGTCCCCAGCGATGAAGACCAAGATATTTCTCTCTTGCAGGGCGCGAGCGAGCTCGACGGCGTCTCTATTGGTCGGCAGCGCCCCCACACACGCGGCAAATCCCGGCATCCGGCCATCTACGAGCTTGATCCCTTGAGTTCGCAAAATTGTGTCATCAGTGAAGCCCAGCCACGGGGGTTCGGGCTTGTAGCTGGGATCTAAATATCTCAAAGCTTCGATGATCTCTTCAGCGATCAGAGTAGCGATCCCCGCATCGAGAGCGTCTCCCAGATAGGGAAGCCAGAGCTGCTCATCGGGCAGCGGCGGCAAGAGCTCTTTGGCGTGTTTCAGCGCCTCTTGGCAGTCTTTGAGCGTCTCGACCTTTAAGCCCAACAGCGCCAAGATCAACGGCAGATGATACGCCGTGTTCGGGAAGCCGACCTTCTTTTCAGGCTTATAAGTCTCTATGGCTTCAGCGAGCTTCTGCTCCGCTTCAGCGACGTATTTGTGCGCGCCACGGATCGCTGCGGACGCGATGATTTTAGACATAGCTTACACCCCCACGGTCTGTACTAATTCTTGGAATTCGCGCTCGACAAAGCGCTCTTTATGTTCGACGATCAAGGGCAGCACCCGCCCCAAATCCGGCCCCAGCTCCAGGAGCTCTTCTTTAATGGGAGCGACGTTGATGCGCCGCTCCATCAGAATGCGCAGCACCCCTGCGGCCTCGATGGGCACCTCCCCTACAAGCACAAACCCCACGATCGTCTCGTCCTTGAGGAAAATCTTTCGATAGATCCCCGGGGCGGGTCTGGACTCTAACGTCTCGTCGTGTTCGCCGGGGCGGCCACCTAACGGGCCGGGCGTGAGCACCGCCAGCCCTGCAGAGATCACGGGCACCCCGAAGAACTGCACAGAATTCATGCGCATCGAGCCGCGATAGCTCATCGCTTTGCCCAGCATATTCAGAGCAGCAACACGCCCCTGCTCGACGGCGCAGGGCCAGAGCGCATTGATCCACGGCTCACCACGGAGCACATCGCGCGCTTGCGCGACGTCCCCCGCAGCGTAGATATTCTCGACGCTCGTGCGCAAATAATCGTCTACTAAGACTCCGTAGTCTTTGCGGATCGGCGTGCCCTCAACAAGCTCCAAGCTGGGATCAACACCCTTGCCCACGACCACGACATCGCACTCGAAGACTTCTCCGGAGGCGAGCTGCACGCCCTCGATGTGCTTTGTGCCCAGCACGGCGACGGGCTTGGCTTTGGTGTAAATACTGACACCGTTCTGCTCAAAGATCTTCTCGAAGATGCGCGCTGAGCTTTCGTCGAGCATCTGGGAGAGCACGTGGGGCGAGTCTACTAAGACCGTGACAGATAAGCCGCGCTCTTTCAGGGCTGCCGCGGCCTTCAACCCCACAAGGCCCCCGCCGAGCACGACCGCGCGCTTTGTGCTGGGCAGACGAGCTAAGATCCCTTGAGCGTCCTCGAGCTTGCGCAGCCCGAAGACCCCATCGCGCCGAATCCCTTCGACCTTGGGGAAGCGCGGCGCGGCCCCAGTCGCAAGTAAGAGCTTATCGTACTGAAGCTCCTGCCCATTCGAGAGCTCGACCATATTCTTCTCCGGGCGCAGCCCGACCGCCCGCGCGTGGATTCTCTGAATACCGTAACGCTCATAGAAATCTGGGGCTCTGAAGAAGAGCTGTTCCTCCCCAAGGTGACCCGCTAGATAATACGAAAGCAGCGGCTTGGAGTACGTGATCTTCTCGTCAGAGACGACGGTGATCTGCGCCTTGGGCGCATGGCGCCGCAGAGTCTCCGCGGCGCTGCTGCCCGCCGCCGACGCCCCGATGATGACAAATCGTTCCGTCATTGCGCTCCCTCCCAGACAGCCCTGATCGGCTCTGCGAGCACTCTTTGGAACTCTTCGAACGTCCCGGCAAAGAGCGCCTCAGTGGGGCAAGCTTCGACGCACGCATAGCGCGAGCGCCCCGTGCGCCCCCTGCGATCGGGACAGAGATCGCACTTGAGGGCTTTCACCCTGGGCGTGATCGCCCCGTAGGGACAGCTCATCACGCACATCCAGCAGCCGACGCATTTCTCTGTATCGCAGAGAGTTTGGCCGTCCTCTTTGTGCATCGCCCCGGTGATGCACGCGTCCACGCAGGGAGCCGGATCGCAGTGATGACAGCTCAGCGACAGTGCTACGCCCCCGATAGCGACTCGATAGGGCTCGGCCCCGACGGTCTGGACGCGCCGCCGCGGCGGCCCTAACTCCCCGTTCAACACCGAACGAAACAGATCTTTTGAGGGCGTGTGCTCGACCGCGCACGCGATCTCACACGCCCGACAGCCCACACACCGCCGCGGGTCGCAAAAGAGCCGCTCCATCGCGCCTCCTTTTTGAGCCCTCCTCAGATCAAAGAGGGCTGCTGAACGCTCTCGAGGATCGTTTGCACTTGATGGCGGATCTCTCTATCGGTGGATGCAGTAGGACCGGCGACGCGGAGCGCCTCGCTGTAGGGCAGCGCACCGATCACAGAAAACTCTAAGTTTTCTTCAATAGCGCGCAGCTCCCCAGGCTCTCGGATCTTGTTGGCTACCGCGAAGATTCTCTTAACCCCAATCTGCTGAGCTAATGTGCGGATGCGCTTGGCGGTGATGATGCTCCCCCCGTCGGGCTCGACGACGATGAGCAGTGCGTCTACTCCTTGGGCCGTCGCCCGTCCTAGGGGTTCCAGCCCCGCCTCAAAGTCCAAGAGAATCAGCTCGTCGCGCTCAAGCACAAGATGCTGCAGGAGGCTCTTGAGAAAAGTGTTCTGCGGGCAGGCGCAGCCGCCTCCGCCCTGACGGATTGGCCCCATCACTAAGAGCTTGATACCGTCTTTCTCATACGCAAAGCGTTCGGGAATATCGTCCACTTTGGGATTGAGGCGCAGAAAGCCCTCTAATGAGCCCAGGCGCTCTTCCATCAGGTCTTGCAGTTCTACTAAGGGCGTGATCTCCCCGGGGAAGCCCAGGGCCAACGCTAACGTGGGGTTGGGATCAGCGTCTACGGCGAAGACCCGCTTCCCTTGCGAGGCCGCTTCTCTCGCGAGGAGCGCACAGAGCGTCGTCTTACCCACGCCGCCCTTGCCGGAGATCGCAATCTTCATAGCTGCTGCATTTTAGGCGAACTTCCCCAGATCATGCTATGACCAAGATCAGCGAAAAAGCTAGCTAAAATCAAAATATTCTCATCGAAGCGAAATATTACAAAGGGATTTATAGATTTAGGATGATTCGCAAAGTGGAGAGGCGGTAGGGCCTCTATACTCCATGCTCCCCGCAGTTTGACATTTTTTCTCAGACGCTATTAAATGCGCGAAAATCTCAAACAGGAGGGTCGGCTATAACTACTGAGTTCGCCGTGCGCGCCTCGGGCGGCTTCCGCTTCCGCTTCCGCACCAGTGCCGATCTCTCCACAGGCTGCAATTTGCCAGCCGGCAGCGGGACCTTCTCTTGCACCAGCGACCGCGCGCTCAAGGAGAACTTCCGAACACTCGATGGCCGAGCGATCCTGCACAAGCTCAGCCTCATCCCCATCACCGCATGGAACTACAAGGCGCAAGACGCGGCGATCCGCCATATCGGGCCGATGGCCCAAGATTTCTATGCGGCCTTCGGGCTGGGGGAGAGCGACAGGACGATCAGCACCGTAGATGCCGACGGCATCGCGCTCATCTCCATTCAGGCGCTCTATCAGCTGAGCTTGGAGAAGGACAAGCAGATCGAGCAATTGAACAGAGAGATCGCAGAGCTGAGGCAGAAAGCGGCTCAGCTAGACGAGCTTCAGCGGCGCATCGAGCAGCTAGAGAAGCTGGTCAAGGAGCTGAGCGCCAAGAAGTAGAGAGAGAATCACGTAACGCACGGGGAGGGCCACGGAGAGCACGGAAGGCCGTCTTCCGTGCGTTCTGTGCTGCTCCGTGGCTTCCGTGATTCAAACGCTTGAGGGGTAACAAGGTTTTGCAAGCACGACTCACAGCTGTTACAATGCTTTGGTACAACTTTGAAGGGAGGTGTTAGTATGTCTATAGTAAAAGTTTCCCCAAAGGGGCAGATTGTTATACCCAGCCCCTTGAGGAAGAAATACGGGATTCATCCCCACAGCGAGGTGCTGATCACTGAGATGAACGGCAAGATCGTTATTATTCCGACCTTGAAAGACCCGGTCAAAGAGGCCCGTGGCCTGCTCAAAGGCGGGAGGTCGCTGACTAAAGCACTGCTCGAAGAGAGGCGCAAGGAACGTGAGCGCGAAGAGATACGTGCTCGATAGCTTTGCCCTCTTAGCTTATCTGCAAGATGAACCGGGAGCCCAGATCGTTCAAGACGTGCTTGCTGATGAAAGCGCCGAAATCTTACTATGCACCGTGAACTTGGGGGAAGTCTACTATATTACGTATCGAGAGAAGGGGGAGGCCGAAGCCGAGGAAGCACTCTTAATAGTTGAACAACTGCCTATTGAGGAGGTCGTGCCGGATCGAGAGCTGATCCTTCAGGCCGCGCGGATCAAAGCGAGCTTTTCGATCTCGTATGCTGACGCTTTTGTAGCGGCTCTAGCCGAGCGCAGGCAAGGCACTATAGTCACTGGTGATTCGGAGTTTAAGCAGCTTACGCATCTCTCGATCAAGTGGCTCCCCTCTCCATATTGAATCTTGGAACGCACGGAAGGGCCACAGGAAGCACGGTGTCGTTCCCGCGGCAGGTCGTGGCATTGCTCGACCAGTAGCTCAAGGGCACGCGGATTGCGTAGCCAAGGTTGCTACCCTGTGAGTGCAAGGCATATACTTGAGCGGCCATGAGTGAGCAATCTGGTGCGGCGCGCTTGAAGATCGTGATCCACGGGGCGGTGCAGGGGGTGGGTTTCCGGCCCTTCGTCTATCGCCTGGCGACAGAACTGCACTTGAGTGGCTGGGTGCTCAATTCTGCCCAAGGGGTCTTCATCGAGGTCGAGGGGGCCACAGAGCAGCTCGAAGAGTTCTTGCGTCGGCTCCCGCGCGAGCGGCCCCCCCGCGCGTTCATCCAGAGCTTAGAACACTCGTGGCTCGACCCCGTCGGCTACACAGTCTTTGAGATCCGTCACAGCGACGAGTCGGGCCAAAAGTCAGCATTCATTCTCCCCGATATCGCGACCTGCCCCGACTGTCTGAGAGAGATCTTCGATCCCCACGACCGACGCTATCGCTATCCGTTTACCAACTGCACCAACTGCGGCCCACGATTTTCTATTATTGAAGCCCTGCCCTATGATCGTCCCAATACGACAATGAAGAATTTTGTGATGTGCCCAGAGTGCCAAGCCGAGTACGAGAACCCGAAAGATCGGCGCTTCCACGCCCAACCCAACGCCTGCCCGCGGTGCGGACCTCATCTAGAACTCTGGGACCGCCAGGGCGCCTTACTCGCCACTCACGACGACGCCCTGCGACAAGCCGCCCAAGCTATCCGTAGTGGTCAGATCGTCGCGGTGAAGGGTCTGGGCGGGTTTCATTTGGTCTGCGATGCCCGTAACGACCAAGCCGTGCAAGAACTCAGAAGACGCAAGCGTCGCGAGGAGAAGCCCTTCGCCCTGATGTACCCGTCGCTGGAGCTCGTCAAGGCACACTGCGAAGTCTCAGAGCTTGAGGAGCGAGTGCTCACGTCGCCGGAGGCGCCGATCGTGCTGCTGCGCCGCCAGACTTCGTCTGGACTGTTCGCGTGCCGCCTGCGGCGGCACGGTGTACGGTCCAAGCGAAGCCTGGCCCCCTCCGTTGCCCCGCGCAACCCCTATCTAGGCATCATGCTCCCCTACACCCCGCTCCATCACTTGTTGATGGCCGAGCTGGGCTTCCCCATTGTCGCCACCAGTGGGAATCTCTCCGATGAGCCCATCTGCACCGACGAATATGAAGCCCTCGAAAAGCTCAATGCAATCGCTGATCTCTTCTTAGTGCACAATCGCCCCATCGCGCGCCACGTGGACGACTCGATCGTCCGTATCGTTGGGGGTCGAGAGCTGGTGCTGCGCCGCGCCCGTGGCTTCGCCCCATTGCCTGTCTCCATAGACCTCTCCCCTGGCCACTCCCGGACCCCCCTCACTTCTGGGCTCTCTTCACCCTTATCCCCATCCCCTCTCCCCTCGGAGGGAGAGGGGAGCCAAAGGGGTGAGGGGAAAGGATCTGGGGGTGAGGTCAAGACTATTTTATCCGTCGGCGCTCATCTCAAAAACACTATCGCGCTCTTGGTCGGCGCAAACGTCTTCATCAGCCAACACATCGGAGACTTAGAGACCCCCGAAGCGTTCAGAGCATTTCAGAGAGTCATCGCGGACTTCGAGCGGCTCTACGAAGCCCAGCCGTCAGTGATCGCCCACGATCTGCACCCCGACTATCTCTCGACTAAGTACGCACAAGCTCAACACCTGAGAACCGAGAACTCAAAACTCAGAACTGTAGGGGTGCAGCATCACTGGGCTCACGTGCTCTCCTGCATGGCCGAGAACGAGCTGGACGGCCCGGCGTTGGGAGTCTCATGGGACGGCACAGGCTATGGGCTCGACGGGACGATCTGGGGCGGTGAGTTCCTCCTATCAACGCGAGAGAATTTCAGGCGAGTTGCCCATCTACGGACGTTTCGGCTCCCCGGAGGAGAACAAGCCATCAAAGAGCCAAGACGATCCGCCCTCGGCGCGCTCTATGAGCTCTACGGAGATAGGCTCTTCGCTATGAAAGAGCTTGAACCAGTGCGGGCCTTCTCCGAAAGAGAGCTTGAGATCTTGCGCACGATGCTCCAGAGGAACCTTAACAGCCCCGTAACATCGAGCGCCGGTCGGCTCTTCGACGCTGTCGCTTCTATAGTTGGGCTGAGACAGATCAGCCGCTTTGAGGGCCAAGCCGCCATGGAATTAGAGTTCGCGCTGCACGGGATCGAGACAGATGAGCGCTATGAGTTTTCTCTCTTGGAAGAGACGCTCGACTGGGGGCCGATGCTTCGCGCCCTCATCAGCGACGTGCGCGGGAGCGTTTCAGTTGGTAAGATAGCCGCGAAGTTCCATAATACTTTAGTAGAGATGATCGTCGCCGTGGCGCGGCGTGTGGGAGAAGAGAGAGTGGTGCTGACTGGTGGGTGCTTTCAAAATAAATATCTAACGGAGCGGGCGATCGCCCGTCTTCGCGAGGAGGGCTTTCGCGTCTATTGGCACCAGAGAATCCCGCCCAACGACGGTGGGATCGCGCTAGGGCAGATCGTCGCAGCGTCACACTTCAAGGGGTGAGTGTCATGTGCCTTGCTGTTCCAGGGAAGATCATCAGCATCAATGAGAGCGAAGACCCGATCTTGCGCACGGGGAAGGTGAGCTTCGGGGGCATCGTCAAAGAAGTTAATCTCGCCTATGTTCCCGAAGCCCAAGTCGGCGATTATGTGATCGTGCACGTGGGGTTTGCCATCAGCAAGCTCGACGAAGCCGAAGCCCAAAAAGTCTTTCAATATCTTCGCGAGATGGGCGAGCTGGAGGAACTCAAGACCCCAAGGCCCAACGCACCGGACTCACCGTAGTTCAGAGAGCATAGCCCGCTTCATCCAGCATCCGCAAAAGTCTCTCGCGATCCCCTTGATACTCCACGCTGAAGAGCGGCCGACACTGCTCAATCTTGACAGATTCATTGACGAGCTTGGTGGCAAACGCCATGCACGTCGGCTCGCCGCACTCCCGACAGTTGGTCTTGGGCAAAAGCTTATAGATATCTAATACTGACAGCTTGGCGCGGCTCTTGGTGCTGGGCTCGATCTCCCCTCGGCGCTCATACGTTCTGTTAATCAAATCTTTGAGGCGCTCGAGAACTCTTTCAGCTTCTTCTTTGCTCTCTAAGCGCGTGACGATCACTTGCGTGGGGTGGAGCGTGACCCCGCGCCCGCCCAATTTAAAGTTGAGCGTCTGATGGGTCTGGTCGTAGATCGTGCCCTTGAGGACAGCATTGAGATAGGGGAAGACGGGGCTGATGTCATCGCTCAATTCCGCGACAGCGGTGACGGTCTCAATCTCCCCAGGATGACACGGGGGGAAGAACGTCTCAATCTTGAGAAACCCCTTGAGCAGCATCGCGCACGCCATTCCCAATGACCTGCAGAGCCGGACGGAGGCTCAGCAGCATCAGCAGGGTCATGATAATCGCTGAGCTGACACACCAAATGCAGACGGCCCCAATTACAAACGGCTCCAGATACGTCAGATAGATCGAAAAGAGCACGCCAAAGAGCGTCATGGCCAAGACGAACAGCGGCGCATACGCTGACAACCGCCCTACCCCCCAACGCCCCCAAAGCCACACTCCAAGAATAGCAATATACCCGATGACGCCGAGAACGCCGATGGGAAGCACACCAAAGAGCTTGGCATAGGGGCTGCTTTGCACGGTGTTGCAATCACCCACGGGGCCACAGAAGGCCGCCACCTCTTGCGTCTCCACGTACGCTAAATACCCCGCTATGGCCGTGCCGAGCACAGATAAAGCTATAAATACGCCGTCACGCCCTCGTGCAGACGAACCTACGGGGGCCCCTTGTATGACACGGATTATCTGGATGACGACGTAGAGCACGGCCAATATCATTCCGATCAAGACAGCAATGGCCAATCCAAACCCGCTCATCGCTCACCCCCTTGTATGCTGTATATCTTAATCTATTTGTCCCTCTTGCTTCAAGGCTTCAACTCAAAGTGAGGGGACTCTCTACGGCTTGAGAATCGCCTTCAGCTCGTCTTCAGTGGGCACGTGCCCACTGATCTTCACCTCCCCATCAATCGCTACCGCTGGGGTGAAGATCACGCGACGCCGCGCGATCTCCATCATATCGTAGACGTGAGTGACTTCGGCTTGCAGCCCCAACTCTTGCACGACTTTCTGCACCCGGCGCTCCGTCTCGAAGCACTTGGGGCAGCCGCTCCCTAAAATCTCGATCTTCATTGCCTGAACCTCCTCTCGTGAGAGCTCAGAAGATAAAATTCCCCGCAAACCAGCCGACCAACGTCCCCAAGATGATGATCGTCACGACGTAGACGATCGCTTTTTTTATCCCGAAGACCCGCGCGATCGCCAGCCAATTAGGGAGGCTCAAACCCGGCCCAGTCAAGAGCAGCGCTAACGCCGGCCCCGGCCCCATCCCCAGCTTCATCAACGTATCTACAAACGGCGCCTCGGTCATCGTTGCAAAGTAGCTGACGCTCCCAAGTATGGTCGCTAGAAACGATGCACTCACGCTCGATCCACCTAGCGCTGCACGAACCCACTCCTGGGGCAAAAGCCTTCCGATGACGCCGACCACAAAGACTCCCACTAATAACAACGGGAAGATCAAACGAACAAACCACCAGGTCTCCCCCATCCATCGCCTGAGCTCTTCTTTTGACTTGGCCCAGAACGCATAGCTAAACACAATAATCGTCGCGATCCCCCAGACGAGCACCTTGGCCCAATATGGCCCTTTCTGCACCAAATAATTGGGCGCCAAGAGCGAGATCACTAATAATACTAATAAGATCACGTCGGCGCGCTCCATCAAGTGCGTCGGCGCCGTCGCTTGTCCGGGGTTGCTGGGCGTAGCGACGGGCTGCAAACGCACCTGCTCTTCGCGGCGAAAGACTATCGTCATCACCCAGCCGACAACGAACGCCATCACGAGTGCAGCAATGATACGCGCGAGCACCATCGTGCCGCCTAAGATCGCTCCGGTGTAGGTGAGCGCTAGGATATTCGCTGCCGGGGCAACCCAGAGCACTATGAATGCCGCGCCGATAGCCGCTCCAGCATAATACAATCCGCTGCTGACGGGGATCACGGTGCACGAGCAGGCCGCCACGAAAAAACTCCCTCCGGCAGCGAGCGCAAACGCTTTGAGCCTGTGCGCCGTCGCGCCCAAATAATAGATGATCGTCTCCTTGGAGACGAATGTGACCATCGCGCCAGCAAGCAGAAACGCCGGAATCAGACACGTCACAACGTGCAGCGCGATATAGTCTTGCAGGGCGATCAGCCCTGCCCGGATGAGTTCCCACAGCATAGAGTTCTCCGACTACACTATACTCTTCTGAACAGACAACAACAATGATCGGCGACAGGAGGAGCGCGATCTTGATCAGCGCGTTTTTGACTTTCGCGCGCCATTTGCGATAAGATTAAGGCATCTATGACTAAAGAAAAAAAGAAAGGAGTGCTGTCTATGAGGACAGTTCTCAGCGTTCTTGTCGTGTCTTTTGTCGTTTCCGGTGGGTTAGCCTTGGCCCAAGGCGTCAACATCTGTGACTACACTCCCCCGCGCAATGAGCTCTTCGCCATCAGTCTCAGCGGGGACTATCGTTACTTTAATGATAGATATCTCGATAACCGCAGCAACGTCAGCGTGGGGCATCTAGCCGTGCAAGGGGTCTCGTGGCTCGCCGAGCCGGAGTGGGGCTATCGCTTGGAGGGGACAGCGCGCCTGGAGCTTGGCCAAGCTATTCGGTTTGACATCTCTGTAGCGAGCACAGCCGAGCTGCGCCGCTACTTAGATGAGAATCTCTTTCTCTTTGGGGGATTAGCCTCGACAGGGGTGCCGGGACAAGCTGACCTTGCCGTCACACTGTTGGGTGGCGCGGGCTGGGGACGCTTCCGCGACGTCACACCCTTAGCCAAGGCCGTCAAGGTCTCCGAAGCCCTCCAGCAAGAGAAGATCATCTCGCAGCCGCTCTCGCAAGATCAGCTCAATCAAATTGCTCAGATCATCGGGCGGCGTGCCGAGCTGGGCTTACCAGCCGTCCTCGAAGAGATCGAAAAAGCTCTGGGGACGACCTTGGGAGTGCGCGGCGTGCTCGTGCTCCAGAGCGTGCTCAGCGATGAGAGCCGGCGCTTCTGCGGCTTCGACATCACGGCCTCCGCAGGCTACGAAGTCTTCGATCCCACGGGGACCAACAGCGCGGTTATTCAGATAGCTTCAAATCTAGCTCGTGCCCTCGACGCCGACAGCGGCTTCCTCGCCAATGCCCTCTGGCAAGCGGATCTCCCCTTCACTGGGCATGCGCGCCTGACAGCTTCAGCGAGCTACAACCGTATGCTCTCCCCCACCGCAGCGCTCACGGCTCTCTATAGCTTCTCCGGGCGGCAGAGCCCCACTGAAATGACCCAGCTCCATGCGATCATGGTCACCCTCAATCTGCGCGTCTCTGCGGCTCTCAGCACGCTCGCACGGGTGGAGACGAGCTGGGGGACGGGCTTTGAGGAGCCCAGTTGGGGACTGAGCCTAGGGTTCCAATATACGCTCTATTAGACTTTTTTCTTCTCCCTCACAAGGGGAGAGAGGGGACAGGGGTGAGGAAGAAGATTCAGGAGCAAGGGCGCTGGACAGCAAGCCCATTAAGCACTACAATTACAGTGCTATGGGCGAAGTCCGAGTGAAAGTCAAACTGACTAATGCTATAGACGAAGCCCTCGTGCGGCGCGGGATGCTCAAACCCGAGCAGGTCCGCTCCTACGAAGCCGACGCTCTTGTAGACACCGGCGCGGTGCGCTCCGTCATTCCCCCTCACGTTGTAGAGCGTCTCGGCTTAGCTCTGAGAGGCCAGCGTGTAGCAGAGTACGCCGACGGGCGTCAGGAAGCCGTTGGGATCACTGAACCGTTGATCATCGAATTGCTAGGCCGGGACACTTTGGAAGAGGCGCTCGTGCTCGGTGACGAAGTGATCATCGGGCAGACGGCCTTGGAGAAGCTTGACCTTGTGGTGGACTGCGTCAACCGACGCTTAATCCCAAACCCTGCTCACCCAGACCAGCCGGTCTCCAAAGTCAAATGAAATTCATTGACGAATATCGCGATGCTCAGCTCGCTCAGCACTATGCGCGCCGGATCGCCCAGACCGTGACAAGACCTTGGACGATCATGGAGGTCTGCGGCGGCCAGACCCACGCGATCATCAAGTTTGGGATAGACGAGCTGCTGCCCAACGAGATAACTCTCGTGCATGGGCCGGGCTGCCCCGTTTGCGTCACCCCCGTCGAGCTCATAGATAAAGCGATCGAGATCGCCTCGCGCCCGGAAGTTATTTTTTGCTCTTTCGGGGATATGCTGCGCGTCCCCGGCAGCGAAAAAGATTTGCTTTCAGTTAAAGCCCAAGGCGGCGACGTGCGCATCGTCTACTCCCCATTGGACGCGCTGAAGCTCGCAAAAGAGAACCCCGACAGAGAAGTGGTCTTCTTCGCTGTGGGCTTCGAGACAACCGCTCCTGCTAACGCCATGGCCGTCTATCAAGCTTATCACCAAAAGATAAAAAATTTCTCGCTGCTCGTCTCGCACGTCCTCGTTCCCCCAGCCATAGAAGCGATTCTCTCCTCCCCGAAGAATCGCGTCCAGGGCTTTTTGGCCGCCGGGCACGTCTGCACCGTGATGGGCTATACTGAATACGAGCCCATCGCCAAAAAATATAAAGTCCCTATCGTCGTCACGGGCTTTGAGCCGTTAGATATTCTGCAGGGCGTCTACATGTGCGTCAAACAATTAGAAGAAGGGCGCCATGAAGTTGAGAATCAGTATACCCGCTCGGTGCGCCGCGAGGGGAACACCAAAGCCCAAGAGCTCATCCGTGAAGTTTTTTGTGTTGTCCCCAGAAAATGGCGCGGCATTGGGGAGATCCCTCAAAGTGGGCTTGGGCTGACAGAGAAATACAGAGAATTTGACGCTGAGCTGAAGTTCGGACTCACTGATCGCTCTGTTGAAGAGTCCTCGGAGTGCATCGCGGGGTTAGTGCTGCAAGGGGTGAAGAAACCTCACGAGTGCCCGGCATTCGGGACGCGCTGCACTCCAGAGCATCCCCTGGGAGCGCCGATGGTCTCTTCCGAGGGCGCCTGCGCCGCGTATTATCGCTACCGGGGGGAGCAGTTGAGCACACTATGAGAAGGGCGTACAATCACGACAGGTGATGCCCTATGACAAGCAAGGCTTTAGGTCGTTATATTGTCGTTGACCCTGCAATATGTCACGGGCAGCCTGTCTTTCGCGGTACACGCATTCTCGTCGCTGATGTGCTTGAACAACTAGCCTCGGGTATGTCCTGGGAGGCTATTATTGAAGAATGGCATGGCGCGTTGACAAAGCAGGCCATAGCTGAAGCCGTGCGCCTAGCCCAAGAAGCCCTCGCTCTCCATGCCTCCCAGCTTGGAGCGGCTCAGTAATGAATCTTCTTGATGAAAACATCTCAGAGAGTCAACGCCACTTGCTGCAAGGATGGCGTATCCGCGTGCGCCAAATAGGGATAGACCTAGGACGACCTGGAATGAACGATGAAGAGATCATTTCGCTCCTCCATCGCTTGCCTCGCGTGACTTTCTTCACGCGTGATTTAGGGTTCTATCGCCGTGAGCTATGCCATGCACACTATAGCATAGTCTGTCTCGCCGTAGGCCCTTATGAAGCCGCAAGTTTCATCCGGCGTTTCTTACATCACCCCGCTTGGAACACTCAAGCAAAACGCCTAGGGAAAGTGCTCTTGGTTACACATACAGGGTTCCGTTTTTGGCAGCTCACCACAGCACAGGAGGGAGCACGGACATGGCAAGACAAGATGAATTCACCCTGAGCTGCCCCATTCCTATCTCGCAGTACCCACAGATTCTGCTTGCGCACGGGGGCGGCGGCAAATTGATGCACCAGCTTATCGAAAAGATCTTCGGCGCAGCGTTCGCGAACGATTATCTCGACGAGCGCCATGATGGCGCAGCCCTCACTCTCAACGGAGCGAAGCTTGCGTTCACCACGGATTCGTACGTCGTGCGGCCGCTCTTCTTCCCCGGCGGCGATATCGGGAAACTCGCTGTCTACGGCACTGTCAATGATTTAGCTATGTGCGGCGCTCGCCCGCTCTTCTTAAGCGCGGGCTTTATCTTGGAAGAGGGACTCCCCATGGAGACTCTCTGGAAGATCGTTCAATCTATGCGTGAAGCCGCCCATAAAGCCCACGTGCAGATCGTCACCGGGGATACAAAAGTCGTTGACAAGGGCAAGGGCGACGGAGTCTTTATTAATACAGCGGGGATCGGGATCATCGAGCACGATCGAGCAATCTCTCCCAAGAGCGTCCGCCCCGGAGATCTGATCTTACTGAACGGGGACGTGGGGCGCCACGGGATCGCGATCATGGCCGTGCGCGAGGGGCTCTCTTTCGAGAGCACCATCGAAAGCGACTGCGCCCCACTCGCCGAAGTTGTGCTGAAGCTGATCGAAGCTGGGATCGAGATGCACTGTCTGAGAGACTTGACGCGCGGCGGGCTGGCCAGCGCCCTCAACGAGATCGCCCAGACAGCCCAAGTACACATCACGATAGACGAGAGCGCCGTTCCCGTTCGGGAGGACGTGCAGGGAGCGTGCGAAATCTTGGGACTCGATCCCCTCTACGTCGCCAATGAAGGGCGCTTTATAGTATTTGTCGCGCCGCAGGATGCGGAGCGCGCTTTAGAGATTCTGAGAACTTTTACGTCTGAGGCGACGCTTATTGGGCAGGTCTTCGCAGAACCCAGAGGTCTTGTGACCCTCACGAGCCGTATCGGCGCTCAGAGAATCTTAGACATGCTCAGCGGGGAGCAGCTTCCGAGAATCTGCTGAGATTCGGAGCCCTATTGAACGATCAACAGAGTGGTGCGCGCGTGCTCCGCGATCTTCGCGGCGGTTGATCCCATGTGAAAGCGCCAGACCCTCGAGTGCCCCTTGTGCCCGATCACCAAGAGATCAAACTGATGCTCCTCAGCAAAGCGCACGATCGTCTCGACTTCATGGCCGGCCACGATATGACATTCAAGCCGTACCCCTGCACGAGATGCGACCTCCTTGGACTTCTCGGCGACCTCATCAAAATAGTCCAGCTCCTCCCGTTCGGCTTCAATGACTTCACCGAGCGACGCTGCGTAGTGGGGCAAGTGCTCTTCTACCGAGAGCTGATGGAGCTCGGCCCCGTAGCGCCGCGCCAGATCAACAGCGACTTCCAACGCTCGAAACGCGTTCTCTGAGCCGTCGTTGGCGATAAGAATCTTCCGGAACATAGCACCTCCTGAGTGTTCACTCACTCTTCTGAGACCGTCTCCTCCACAAGCGCGGGTGCCCCTTTCTTAGGCTGCTGCAGCTCCCTCAACACATGATGCGGATGGAAGAATCTCTGGGCGATGAACGTGGGCACGATGGCGCTCGCGACGACGACCGCGACCAAGACCGAAAACTGCATCTGATCAATGAACCCCGCTTCCAACCCGGCAACCGACGAGAGCGTCCCCATCGTCAGCCCCGTGCTCATCAACAAAGTCGTGTACATCGCTTCGTTGGGGATATATCGCTTCGCTAGAGGATAGACGCCCACGATCTTGGTGATCTGCTTGACGGCTAACAGAATGAGAAAGAGCGCCGCCCCAGACCACAACAGCGAGAGCGAGATCTTCATCCCCCCGTTGAGGAAGAAGATCGGTGTAATAAAAGCGAATCCCACCACGCGCAGCTTGCGCTGTAACGCCAAGTTCTTCTGAAATATGCGAGACATCACTAGCCCTAACACGAACGCCGGCAGGATCGCATGGCTTGTGCCGAGCTTCGCAAAGTACATCAAGATCAATAAGAGCAAGAAGAGAAACTTTATTTCGGGTTCGATGACTCGGTCCCCATAGCGGGCGAAGAGCCTTGGGGCGATGCGCGGCGTTACCAGAATAATCGCACTCGAGATGAGAGCGAACCACAGAGTGTTCAGATTGAACTCTACGAGCACGACAGCGAGGGCAGCTGCCGTGCCAAAGTCGGTTACGAACGTCGCGGCCATGATGAGCTTGCCCACGGGCGTATGGGTGAGCCCGGTCTCGACGAGCACGGCGTAGACGACAGCGAGCGACGTCGTCGAGAGGGCCACCCCAGCGATCTGCGCGGCCTTCCAGTCCCAGCTTAACAGATAGTGACAGACGAACATTGCTCCAAGGAAGGGCGCGAGAAACGAGACTCCTCCAATGAGCAGACTCTCTTTGAACTTAGCACGCATCACGTCCAGGTCCACTTCAGCCCCGGCGAGGAACGTCAAGAGAATGCCACCCAAGCCCGCAATATACGTCACCCAAGGGAGAGCCGTGACACCCAAGAAGTTCCCAGCGAGCACGCCGAGCGCGATCTCAATAATAGCTGCGGAGATCCCCAGCTCAACGGAAAGAACACTCGAGAGAAAGATCAGGCCCGCCAGCACCGTCCCAACGTACAGCTCCTGCACACCAACCGACCTCCTATCCAAAGACTGAAAAGATTTGGGTAGGAGTCATCAGTCCGATGTGCTCGGACGGTTGACGGCGGACTCCATCGCCGATGGTTTATTGTACCCAACGGTGTAAGTCTTGGCAAAGAGGAGCCCCTCACCCCTGTGCTCCCCTCTCCCTCGGAGGGGAGAGGGGACGGGGGTGAGGGTGCAGAGGAGCATAAGCCGGATTCTGTGCCGACTCGAGTGAGCCGGTGAGGGCCATCTCTCTGGGCGACCTACCCGGGCGCATCGAGCGGGCCACTCTTCAGCGCGCCCTTACTTGGTCTTGCTCCGGCCGGGGTTTGCCGTGCCCCCGACTCTCGCGAGCGGGGCGGTGGGCTCTTACCCCACCGTTTCACCCTTGCCTGGCCCAGGCTTCGCCTGGACCGTACACCTTCGCCGGCTTCGCCGGCGAAGATGAAGGTCAAGCGGAGCTTGGGCCTTCGGCGGTCTCTTCTCTGTGGCACTTTCCAAAGATCGCTCTTTCTCGCCTTGGTGCAGCTGCGCGCCGCACCTTGACGAGCGGCCTGCCCTGTGGAGTCCGGACTTTCCTCCCCACCACCAGACTTCGTCTGGACCATTTGTCTTGCCGCCTTCGGCGGCAAGACAAATGGTCCAGGCGAAGCCTGGTGGTGAGGCGGCCCTCTGCTCCTCTGCCCAGCGCAATTATAACACTTAAGGGCGGAGGCTGCACGAAAGACCCCACTCGGCTCTCACGAATGTAATCCCCATTATAGTCTTCTGGCCCATCCGTGCGTAAGATGAGTCCCAAGCACAAAAGGAGGCTGGCACCTATGGCCGAAGCAGAAGCCCGCTTGGTGGGCACTATCGAAGAATGGCAAGATCTGGGAAACGGTCACGAGCTCTCGTATATTCACGCAGCGGCAGAGCTCTTGGCAAACGATTTAATTCAGCTCTTAGCTCATAATAAAGAGCTGCGCACCAAGCTCCAGGCCGCGGGCAGCAGACTCAGTCTCTCGCTGATCATCAAGCTCGATCCCCAAGATGAGCCAGAGCGCAAACCACCGGAGGTGAAGCTCAAGCCGAGCCTCAACTAACGCAGCCGGGAGTAGCCACAGCGCGGGCAGCTCCGATAAGCAATACGAGGCCCTTGGCGGCTGTAGGTGTGATA
>DAIPXV010000002.1:0-44476 GCA_036783095.1 Candidatus Bipolaricaulota bacterium | reverse complement strand
GTCGATCCACAGCTCTTCGATCTTGGTCACTCTATTGCGGTCTTCTTCTTTAATTAAGTGAACGGGCTTTTTGCCGATGACGCCGGGGATTTTGCCCGACTGTGTTCGAATCCAGACGCGCTGGCCCTGGACGATCTGAGGATCCCAGCCGCCGATCTGCCCAAAGTAAAGAAAGCCCTGGTCGTCAATGTGCGTGATCATAAAGCCGATCTCGTCCATGTGCCCGGCGAGCATCACTCGGGGCTTGCCGCCTTTGTTGACGACCGCGATGACGTTGCCCTGGGTGTCAGATCGAACTTCGTCGGCGAACGTTCTGGCTTCCTCGGCCCAGACGTGGGCAGCTTCGTCCTCATAGCCCGAGGGACTGACGGTTGCCAACAGCCGTTTGAGAAAATCGAAAGATCGCGATTCCATAGCGTGAGCCTCCCTAGAAAGAGTTATGGGAGTATTATAGCTGAGAGCCTGTGAGTTTGCACTTTGCTCTTTGAAGCAACTGAAAAATTTTATTAAGTTTCGAGATCAGTTAGTATTCTTATCCGCATCGTTGGATTTAAATAGAATGCCAAATCTTTTTTGTAGCACTTTTCGCATGTAAGTTGTAGTATTGTTATTGGTTGGCTTGTATTCTTCTGGCAATTGATCTTCCGGCCACGGCTCGACCTCATTATTCTCGGTATATTTATCGGATAAATTAAAAATGAGCCATTCCCATTCCCACTTTTGAGGGTCGAGAAGCTCGTTACCAACAAGGGGCTTTTCCGGTGGGACTTTGTCCTTTCTGTTTTCCATTATGCAGTAGAATCTCTCTTTTATTTCTTGCCTAATAGGCTCACCAAACTCTTCAGCTGCCTTTACTGAAGCAATTCCTTCTACTCGTAATATATGAGGTGTATATTGACCTAATCCTCGCCTTTTAAGATCATGAAAAGTATCTATGGGGATCTTCTTTCTTCCTCCAGGAGGGATGACAAACTCAAAGTGCTTAATGGGTTTATTTGACTTCTCAAAAACATCTCCGCCGGCGTAGTCAATGAATAAATCAAATTGCACAAGAGCGCTTATGCGGCCTTCGTTTATGAAAACGAGGCTATACCCCCAGCGGGTCGGATTTTCTGTTGTAACAATAACTTGAGGAAGATATTGCAGTTGAGAAAGTGTGTTGCTTAATCTTGACTCTCTCCATAGATTTACGGTAGCTTGAACGTATCTCCATGTTACTAAAACCAATACAAAGGTAAGGATTACTTGAAGAGCCGGTGCATTTGTTGCTATCCAATCCCAAATCATTTAGATCACTGCAGTAAGTTTATGAAATTTTTACACATTTTACAAGTGCCAAGCCTAGATTGAGGAGCTGAAAGGCTGTATAATCAATGGTTGAGGGCAAGCAGGAGTTGGAGGTGAAATAAATAAAATATGAAAAAAAGGAGTTGAAGCTCCTCTGCTGGACTCGCGAGTCAAGAGCCTTGAGCTCGAATTAAAAATCTTGAAGGCCCACTTGGCCCAAACCGCTGTCCAGAGTGGAGCCGCTTTATTCACTATATGGGCTCCTTAAAGGCCAAAGCGAATCCACTTACAAAGAGATTCAAGAGGCTAAGTATCGGGAACGAGAAGAGACACTATGATCTACGTCCTCAATACTCATACCCTGGTATGGTTTCTGGAAGCCAACAGGCGTTTGGAGGGGCGGGAAGGTAGCAGTTATCACACGGGATAAGGCTATTAGGAACGCCGGGCTCATTGACACTCTATGGTAAATTTCTTGCTTGACCGAGAGCGAGATCGCTCTTGTTGAAGGGCATACGAGCCCTAGTTAAGTCTAGGCTTGCACGGTCGCGCCCGCGACAGTACACTAGGACCCGATCCCTATGAAGAAGCACTGGACTGCTCGTGAAGTGCGTCAGATATTCTTAGACTATTTTCGCGATCAAGGCCATGCTATCGAGCCTAGCTCGTCACTCGTTCCTGAGGACCCCACGCTGCTCTTCACCAACGCGGGGATGGTCCAGTTCAAGAAAGTATTCTTGGGGCTAGAGAAACGCCCCTACACGCGCGCTGCAACCGTGCAGAAGTGCATGCGCGTCTCCGGCAAGCACAACGATCTCGAAAACGTCGGCCCCTCACCACGACATCATACGTTCTTCGAGATGCTGGGGAATTTTTCGTTCGGGGACTACTTCAAGCGTGAAGCTATATTCTATGCGTGGGAACTTTTAACGAAAGTCTACGGGCTCGATCCGGAGCGCTTTCACTTCACAATCTACAAAGACGACGAAGAGTCCTTTGCGCTCTGGCAAGAGATCGCGCACGCTCCCAAGGAGCGCATCCACAGAATGGGGGAGAAGACGAACTTCTGGATGATGGGCGAGACCGGCCCCTGCGGCCCCAACACCGAGCTCATCTGGGATCGTGGGCGGGAGTTCTGTGACTGCAAGCGCCCTGACTGCTCCCCCAGCTTGGACAACGACTGCAATCGTTGGTTTGAGGTCTGGAATTTAGTATTTATGCAATTTGAGCAGGACGAGTCAGGGCAACGGGTTGCATTGCCCAAGCCAGGGGTTGACACGGGGATGGGCTTGGAGCGCATCGTCGCAGTCTTACAGAACGCTCCCAGCACCTATGACACGGATCTCTTTCAGCCGATCTTTGAGGGCTTGCGCGCGCTAGCTGGGCACAGCGTCGCGCAGATGCGCGAGCGATATGTTCCCTATCGGGTGATCGCTGATCACGGGCGAGCTTTTGTGTTCTTAATTGCTGACGGGGTCTTGCCCAGTAACGTGCAGCAGGGCTATGTCCTACGGATGATCATGCGCCGAGCGATCAGATTTGGTAAGAAGCTTGGGTTGTCTACCCCCTTCTTGCCCAAGGTCGCAGAACTTGTCATCGAGACGATGGGCGATCACTATACGGAGCTCAAAGCCCAGCGGGATCTTATTCTCAAGGCCGTCGCTCACGAAGAGGAGCGCTTCGAGCGCACGCTCGATCAGGGTCTTGAGCGAGCGGAGAAGATCATCTCGGAGCTGAAGCGCCGAGGGGAGAGGGTCATCCCTGGCCCGGAGGCGTTCTTCTTGCACGATACGTATGGGTTCCCTGTAGAGATGCTCGAAGATATTGCGCGCGAGCACGGGATGAGCGTAGATCGCGCGGGCTTTGCGCGCGAGATGGAGAAGCAACGGAAGCGCTCCCGAAGAGAGCTCACCGAGAAAACTTCAGAAGCTCTCTCTGGATCTCTTCCCCTCACTCAGTTTGTCGGGTATCAGAAGCTTGAGCATGAATCGGAACTGATAGCCGATGGGCAATTCTTTGTCTTTGCCGAGACGCCCTTCTACGCCGAGGCCGGTGGACAAGTCGCCGACACGGGGTGGATCGAAAACCTCTCGCGCCCTGGCAAAGCAATCGTCCTTGACGTCCAAAAAGATGAGCGCGGCGTCTATCTCCATCGGGTGCAGATTACTGAAGGAGAGTTTCATCAGGGGGATCGGTGTCTGCTCAAAGTGGATGCGGAGCGCCGTGCCCGCACTATGCGCAATCACACGGCGACGCACGTCTTACACGCGTCGCTGCGCAGGGTCTTGGGGTACTCTCAGGGAATTCAAGCGGGGTCGCTCGTCGCTCCCGACGAGCTGCGCTTCGACTTTAAGCACTTGGCACCGCTCACCCCTCAAGAGATCGCCCAGATCGAAGAGCTGGCCAATAGAGCGATCCTCGCGGATCTCCCGGTGACGATCACCGAAGAGCCCCTCGATATGGCCAAGTCCAAAGGTGCCATGGCGCTCTTCACCGAAGATTACGCGGGTAAAGAGCGCGTGCGCGTCATCACCATAGCCCCTCTACCTGGAGAAGAGAGGCCGTTCAGTGTCGAGCTGTGCGGTGGCACGCACGTGCAGAGAACAGGCCAAATCGGGCTGTTTAAGATCATTAGTGAGCAGGGGGTTGCGGCTGGGGTCCGGCGAGTGCGCGTGGCTGTGGGCGAAAATCTCTTGCAGTATCTCAAAGAGCGTGAGGAGCTTGAGCACAAGCTCGCCCAGATGCTCGAGACATCTGAAAGAGATCTGACGACGAAGCTCGAGGCTCTGTTAGCGGAGCGCGAGGCCCTGAGGCGCGAGCGCGACGCGCTCAAGCGTCAGCTTCTGCTTGGCGAAAAAGAGAAGCTGCTCCAGCGCCGCCAGAAAGTCCATCACGTGTCAGTCGTCTGTGCTCGGCTCGATCTCTCTGGAGAGGACTTAAAGACGCTCGCAGATCTCATCGAACCGGAGATTGCCCCTGGGGTGGCACTGCTGGGCGGGGTCGAGGGTGACAAGGTCTCGCTCGTCTGTAAAGTAAGCGAAGCCTTGACAAAGACCCTCCATGCTGGGCAGATTATCAAATCTCTCGGCCCACTGATCAAGGGCGGAGGTGGCGGGAATGCGCGCTTTGCTGCGGGCGGCGGTTCCAACCCCCAGGGCTTAGACGAGGCCCTCCAGCTCGGCGAGGAAGAGATCCGCAAATACCTCACTCGTTCCCTCTCCGTAAATGGAGAGGATTAGGGTGAGGTTACTCGTCTTCGTCCTCGTCCCAGTCCTCGTCATCCCAATCTTCGTCGTCCCAGTCGTCTTCGTCCTCGTCGTCTTCGTCGTCCCAGGGACGCTTCTTCAGCTCGATCTCCCAGGTGGCTCTCATCGTAATCACTCCTTCACTGTGGTGCGCCTGAGTTTAGAGAACTTTGGGAGAGAATGCAAGTCAGCGCCCGATCACGATGAACCGCCCTTTCATCGTTGTGGGGTTGAGCGGGTCATAATAGAGGAACTCCCCAACTTTGGGGGCTGTGAATTCTACCGTAGCTGACTGATCGGGGCGCAGATACTGCAAGAGTTTGACATCATGATTGCTGATGGCAAAGTCGTGCAGGATCAGTTGGGTCTCTTTGTTCTTGAGGGTGATCTTGACGCGATCCCCCACTTGCACGACGATATCGGGGTTCTCCACCCCGGCAATAGCCAGGGGGCTTTCCCCTATAAAGCGCATCTCTTTCAGCACCAAGACGAACTCCCGGGCAGCTCCTGGGGGGAGAGGCTCGGTGGCGGGGTTGCATCCTATCAGTAGCCCGATGCCGGTCAGCACGCCTACAACGAAAAATGCTCTTGCTCGCATTGGGAGAACCTCCTCTTTCCCCACGTAGCATAGCAAACTTTGCGTAAAAACGCAAATGAGAATGGGCTTGCATCGAGCTACTCCTTTCACGTATACTTTGGCATCATAAGCGTTGTGAAGGGGGTTTGATTCGCCGTATGGATTTTGTATACACAGCGGGTGTAGTCGCCGTGCTGGCGTTGGGATATGTAGGGTATTTAGTCGTGCGCCTGCGGGGCTTCGACGAGGGCGAAGAGCGAATCCACCAGCTCTCCTCATACATACGGGAGGGCGCAGAAGCCTTCTTGAGAAGGCAGTATCTTGTCGTCTCTATCTTTTTGCTGGCGCTCTTTGTCATTCTCTTGCTGATGAGCTTTGGCGGACTGCTCAGCCCCTGGGCGCCGTGGGCATTTTTGACCGCTGGGGCGTTCAGTGGGCTAGCGGGCTATCTGGGGATGAAGATTGCCACGGCGAGCAATGGGCGCACGACGACCGCTGCCAAGCAGAGCCTCAATAGGGCCTTGCGCGTTGCCTTCGAGGCCGGCAGCGTCATGGGGTTTTCTGTCGTCGGCCTGGGATTGCTCTATATCACCCTGTGGTTCGTTATTCTCTACAATATTGGGGTGGGGCTCCAAGAGATCGCCCAAGTGTTATTAACGTCGGCGATGGGAGCCAGTTCGGTGGCGCTCTTTGCCCGTGTGGGGGGAGGGATCTTCACCAAATCTGCCGACGTGGGGGCGGATCTTTCAGGCAAGGTCGAGGCGGGCATCCCTGAAGATGATCCGCGCAACCCCGCTGTGATCGCCGATCAAGTCGGAGATAACGTCGGCGACGTCGCGGGCATGGGCGCTGACTTATACGAATCGTACGTGGGCGCGATCATCGCGGCGATGGCTCTGGGGATCTCAGCATTTGTCGGCAAAGAGCTCATCATGCAGAGCGTCGCCTACCCGTTGCTCATCGCTGCTGTGGGGATCATCTGTTCGGTCTTGGGGAGCTTCTTAGTGCAAGCGCGCGAGGAGGCTTCCCAAGGGGAGCTCTTGCGGGCGCTGCGCAGAGGCGTCTATGCGAGCGCCGTACTCATCGCTCTGGTAGCCTTGCTGATCACGGTGCTGCTCTTTGGCTCGTGGAGCTATTGGGGCTTGTATGTTGCGCTCGTCTTGGGGCTGGCTGCGGGGATCGTGATCGGGTTCTCCGCGGAGTACTATACGTCCTCTCAGTATAAGCCCACTCAGCAGATCTCGGTGACCGCGCAGACCAGCCCGGCTACGGTGATTATCAGTGGGCTGGCCACAGGGATGCGCTCGACAGCTATTCCCGTGCTCGCTATTGGGATTGCTATTATTGCTGGGTACTGGGCAGCGTCCACCGCCAGTGGGGCGATGGCCGGGCTTGATCCCATGAAGATGGGGCTCTATGGGATCGGCATGGCCGCCGTGGGGATGCTCTCGACTCTGGGGATTACTCTGGCTAGCGATGCCTACGGCCCGGTCGCAGACAACGCCGGGGGCATTGCGGAGATGTCGCATCAAAAGCCCGAAGTGCGCAAGCGCACCGACGCTCTCGACGCGTTAGGGAACACCAACGCTGCTGTGGGCAAAGGCTTCGCTATCGGTTCTGCGGCGCTCACGGCGATGGCGCTCATCAGTAACTATCACGACCAGATCGCTCTTCAGCTGAGTGATCTTGGGGGCAAGGCCACCGCGATCCTGACGGGGCGCCCAATTGATGTGGCTCAGCTCGATCGGGTATTCTCGCTCTCTAATCCTTACGTGTTGTTGGGGCTCTTTGTGGGTGCGATGTTGCCCTTTCTCTTTTGCGCGTTGACGATGAGCTCAGTGGGGCGGGCCGCTGGAGCGATTGTCGAGGAAGTGCGACGTCAATTCAAGGAGATCGCGGGGCTCCTGGAGGGTAAGGCCAAGGCTGACTATTCGCAAGCCGTCGAGATCGCGACCAAGACCGCTCATCGCGAGATGATCATGCCGGCCATGCTCGCGATCATCTCCCCGATAGCTATAGGGATTCTCTTTGGTGTCTCCGCGGTGATGGGCGTCTTGGTAGGGGCGTTGGTGTCGGGGTTCGTGTTGGCTATTTTGATGGCCAACGCTGGCGGCGCGTGGGATAACGCCAAGAAATACATAGAAGAGGGACACTATGGGGGCAAGGGGTCGCCAGCCCACAAAGCGGCGGTCGTCGGCGATACCGTGGGTGATCCGTTCAAAGATACCTCTGGCCCGTCGCTCAACATCTTAATTAAGCTGATGTCCATGGTCGCGCTGGTCTTTGTGGGGCTGGTCCTGCGCTGGACGCTCTTCTGAGCTCCTTGCAGAAAGAGGAGAGCAGAGTTATAGTAATGGAGGGGCGAGCGAGCGTTCGCCCCTCTCGTATGGAGCATTATTATCTGGAGCGAGATGGCCAGGTCTTCTTGATCGCCGAGGGGGGGCGGCTGCGCTTCCCAACATCACGGAGGGAGATCCCCTGCGATTTTGAGATCGTGCACACGCTGCAGATCCAAGGGGAGAGAGTGCACTACTGCAAGCCTCATCTGAGCATACACCCCGAAGATTGGTGGCATAAAGAGAAGATTCCTGGGCTGGATGAGGCTCTGCCTCTGGTGAGATTAGCGGTGAGCGCCACCCTGCCCCGCTTAACAGCAAAAGCCATTATTCTCAAAGAGGGGAAGCTCTTGATGGTCAAACCCAAGCGGGGGTATAACGCGGGGCAGTGGGCTCTCCCGGGGGGTTTTGTCGGGTATGGGGAGACCCCTGAAGAGGCAGCTCTGCGCGAAACGCATGAAGAGACGGGAGTTCCGTGCAAGATCATTCGATTCTTGGGGACAGAATCGCGCTTGGGGCGGAAGACCAATTATCATTGGCACACGTTCTTCTACGAAGTGCAGCTTGAACACGAGCATTTTTGCCCAGCCCCCGATGAGATAGAGTCCGTTGCTTGGATAGACTTGGAGCAAGCGCTCTCATTTGTGAGCTTCTACGAGGGGCTGAGGGAGAAGATTCAAGCGATCGCTCGCTGAAAAGTACTATAGATTCTTCTTTTAGCCCCAAGGGAGAGGGGGACTTGACAACTTGGTGGAAAAAGTGTATAATGCGACTGTGGATACTGTGATACCATAGCTAGAATAACACAATGGTTATAATTCTACATATCAGACAAAGGTAACCTTGGTGACGGAACTATGATGGTCAAGGACCCAGAGGCCTATAAGACGATCAAAGTGCCGGCATGGGTATATATTAACGCCAAGGAGGCGGAACTAGCCCTCATGCGCAAGGGGGTGAGCCGCCTGCCTGAGTCCGTCCTCAACCCCACGAATTGCCCCATCTGCAAGAATGAACTCAACACGGTCAAGATTGACGAGAGCGGGGGGAAGACGTATTTGCTCTGTCCCAACTGTGGCTATACCCAACCCAAGTTTGAAGGGAGCATGGAGGGAGTCGCCCTTGGGACGGCGATCGGCATGGGGTTGGTTCACCTGCTCAACACACTCTTTGGCAATGGGCGTCAAACGCAACCAGAAGCGGGGACCGGGTAGTCCTCCTTAGGGTGGTGAGAGGAATGGGGGACTGTGTTGCTGAGAAGGACTGACCCGGTCCCCCTTCTTCTGGCATGTTCATTATATCACATGGGCAGGGGGCTTCAAGTGATGTCGCTCACTTTTGGAGGAGCTTGTGGGCCAAGGCGAGCGCTTCCTCGCGCGTCGTGATCCTCCCGGAGAAGATCTGCTCATAAACAGCATCGAGGATCTCTCTGATGCGCGGGCCAGGGCCAAGCCCCATCTCAATTAAGTCATGGCCATCGAGGAGCTTGCGCGCGCGCTCGCGCTCCGCAAGATCCCTCAAGCGCACGAGTAGCGGAGGAAACTCTTGGGCGACCGGGAGCCACCCTGATGATCTATGCGCGCTGGCCTCACAGTCACAGATCATAAGCTTTAAGAGCTTAGCAAAGAATGGGAAGCGCTCCGCGGGGCGTTCGAAGGGGGCGCTGGGGTTCTCGTGCGTCTTCAGGAGCGTCGCGCGCCTGCCAGGGCTCATCTCAGGGAATTTTCCGATGCGCAGGTGCTCCCGCACCAAGAATTTTATCAGTCTGATCTCCTCGGTGCTGAAACGCAGCCGACGACAGATCCTTTCTGCCATCTGCTCGCCGATCACCTCGTGGCCCCCGGCGTGCTCATAGTTATTTCTCTGTAGTGCAATGGGCTTGCCCACGTCGTGGACTAAGAGAGCGAACTTCACTAGTGGATCGCGCAGGATCTTGTCAGCGCATCGAAGAGCTAGGAGCGTGTGGGTGTAGACGTCGCCCTCAGGATGGTACTTTTCGGGCTGGGGCACCCCCTTGCACTGGGCAAGCTCCGGTAAGATAAGCTCTAAGATGCCGTGCTCGTCAAGAAGCTCTATCCCTCGCGCCGCGCGGGGTGTCGCAAGAATTCGCAGCAGCTCATCGCGGATGCGCTCAGCCGAGATCTTCTTTAACCCCTCACGATGGCGGCGCATGGCCTCGCTGACTTCGGGGAGGATCGTCCCGTCAAGCACACACGCGAAGCGGATCGCCCGCAAGATTCTCAAATAATCTTCAGAGAAGCGCTTGTTGGGATCACCAATAGTCCGAATGACTTTCGCCTTGAGGTCTTCGACCCCACCCACGCGGTCAATGACGGTCCCATCAAGAGTAGCCGCCAGGCCGTTTACGGTCAGATCGCGGCGCTGGAGGTCTTCGTCGAGGGAGCGCACAAGCTTCACTGTTGCGGGCCAACGTCCGTCGTACTCGCCCTCCGTGCGAAATGTCGCAACTTCGTAGGAGCGCCCGTCGGGGGCGAGCACGAGCACGACGCCAAACGCTTCGCCCACCTCCAAGATGCGAAAGTCTCGAAAGATCTTTTTGATCTCATCGGGAGGAGCTGCCGTAGCGATGTCTACTTCCTCGGGTATGAACTCATAGTCGCTGTCGAACTGCGCGCGCAGGGCGTCACGCACGACTCCTCCGACCATGACGGCTTCAAAGCCCGCTTCATGCAATCTCTCTAAGATCGTGCGGGCGAAGGGGTGCTCTTGAAAGATTCTCTCTGTGTCTATGGTCATACCTTTGGGGTAATGAGCACTGTCTCACCCACATGGGCGCGCAATCGTGCGGCGGCACTCCCAAGATTCATAGCGATCTCGACTTGGCCATGGCTGCCCACGGTGACAATCAGTTCGCCCTGTTCGCCCTCGGCGTAGGTTTGGACAGCGCGCGCAGAAGCGACTTTTCGGGAGACCTCAACCACGAGCATCGTGCCGGGAGTGATCCCCTCAAGCAGCTTCCCAGAGATATTCGTGATCACGTTGCCGAAGGCGTCAATATAGATGATCTCGCCCTCAAGGACCCGCCCGCGGCGCACGCCCTCTCCAAACGAGAGCTTGATAAAATCTGTGATCTGCGGGCCAAGCTCGTGGAGAGGGAGTCCTAGCGCTATATGAGCTGCGACCGGGGCGAAGATATCCCTCCCGTGAAATGTCCGTGAGACCTTCGCTCGAAAGTACTTCTCGTTCTGGATATGATAGACTTTCGGTTCCCCAAGGCGCTCGGCTGCAGGGATGAGCAGCCCATTGTCTGGGCCGACGAAGAGCTGCCCTCCCGATTCTATTGCTAAGGGGCGGCGCGTTGTCCCTACCCCAGGGTCCACTACTGCGCAGTGCACAGTCTTTTCTGGGAAATAGGGCGCGACCATCCAGAGCAGAAACGCCCCAGCCCGAATGTGATGACGCTCCACGTCGTGGCTGATATCAACGATCTGGGCGGAGGGGCAGAGCGAGAGAATCACGCCCTTCATCGCGGACGGATACCCCGACGCCGAGCCAAAATCGCTGAGCAGCGTTATGAGCGCCATAGCTGTATCATTGTAGGAGCGCGTGCGATCTTGTGCAAGGAGGGATTTATTCGATATAGACCCGCGCGACCCTCTTAGAGAGCGCCGTGAGCACAACTTCCGTAAAGTTGGCCCCGATCTTGCGCGCGATCTCTTCCGCCGTCATCTGAGGGCCGATGAGTTCGACCTCATCACCGACTTTGGCTTCGGGGATATCAGTCACGTCCACCGTGATTTGGTCCATGGAGATCGCGCCCACCATAGGCGCGCGCTTGCCGTGAATCACAACTTCGCCAACGTTGGCCAAGAGCCAAATCACTCCATCAGCATAGCCCACCGGGATCGTGACGATACGTGAAGGGCGCTGCGTTTGGAAGCGTCGCCCGTAGCCGATGAAGCTCCCCGCGGGGAGCTTGTTCTCCGTGACGATCCAGCTGCGCACTCTTAAGATGGGCTTGATGGGCTCCGTCCAGGGGCGACGGACTTCCGGATACCCGTAGAGCAAGATCCCCGTGCGGATCATATTATAATAGCCGGTGGTCACGTCGCTTTCGTACTGAACGAATCCCGAACTGTTAGCGATGTGCCGCAAGGGGGGCAGAATCTTCTCTCGGTCAAGCTGTGCGAGAAGCTCGTTGAAGAGAGCGATCTGCTTGCGAGTAAACTCTTGGTCTTCGGGCTTCTCGCTGTAGGAGCACGCGAAGTGGGAGAAGATCCCAGTACATTCGAGATGGGGCATCTGGGCGAGGGCGCGACAGATCTGGAGGGCATCCTTGGGAAGCGCGCCGTTGCGCCCCATCCCCGTGTCCACTTTCACTTGGATCCGCACTCTGCGCCCCTGACGCTGCGCTTCGGCAGCGAGCGCTTGAGCGAACTCTAAGCTCGATATAGTGATGTCGACGTCGGTGCGTACCAACTCCGCGATATGGGCGATCCTCGAGGAAGCGAGAATGAGAATGGGGGTTTTGATCCCAGCCGCACGCAGCTCTTGCGCTTCGGCAATATTAGCAACGCCAAAGTAGTCCACGCCGGCTCTCTCTGCAGCTTGGGCGACAGCGACCGCCCCATGCCCATAAGCATCAGCCTTCACAGGGAAGAGGATCTTTATGCGCTCCCCAACGCGCGCACGCACCGTCGCGATATTGCGCGCAAGCTGCTTCAGATCTATCAATGCTTCCCCCATGCATGGGCGCATAGCACTCAGAGTATACGCCCTTCAGCAACTTTCACCAAGAGAGTACGACCCTCGTCTACAAGACCAACTCCCTAACTGTTGTGGACGCCTGTCTCCTGTGGGCTGTTAGGCTCCCAGTAGAATCAGCTCCACATGGATACTACGATCATTGGGATCTTAGGGGGCATGGGTCCAGCAGCAACAGTCGAGCTCTTTCGGCGCATCGTCGCGTACACGCCCGCACACTGTGATCAGGATCACATTCCCATTGTGATTGATAATAACCCCAAGATTCCCGACCGTGGGCCGTTTATTTTGAATGGGGGCCCCGACCCACGCCCGGCTCTCTGCCGCAGCGCGAGGAAGCTAGAGAGAATGGGCGCGAGCTTCATCGCTATGCCCTGTAACACGGCTCACTTCTTCTTGCCCTATTTGAGAAAATCCGTGCGCATCCCATTTATAGATATGATTGCCGAGACGGCCAGCGTCATCACCGAGCCTCGCGTGGGGCTGCTCGCTACGGAGACGACGGTCCGAACCCGACTCTATCACGACGCGTGTGCCCCCTACGGGGTAGAAGTCCTGACGCCCCTCCCAGATGATCAGGTTCGTATTATGGAGATCATCTACGCGATCAAAGGTGGCGTGTTCGATGGGGAGATGCAGCGCGATCTGGGTGCGATCGCGTATGGCTTGCGCGCACGCGGTGCCCAAGCCCTGATTGTGGGCTGTACGGAGCTCTCGATCGTAGTCGGCCCAGATGATTTCCCAGGGCCGATCTATGATGCGCTGGATATCTTAGCTCAAACAGCAGTGAGATGGGCTCAACAGGGGATGCGCCAGATGCCACACCCGGACCATAAGAATATCCCTATAAAGATGAGGACGATGGCGAGCAGGACCAACGCGATCATCCCGTAGAGAAGCCGGCGTGCGCGCATGGGCTCAGTCCATTCTACCTGAAAGGGCTTGACAAGGGAATGGAATTGGGGTGAAAATCACTCTTATGGATCTGAACTGGGAGTTATCGGTGCGGTTGGTCGTGGCGGCGCTGCTAGGGGCGCTGGTGGGGTGGGAGCGGGAGCGGGCGCAACGCCCTGCGGGACTGAGGACGTATATGCTCGTGGCGTTTGGGGCGGCGTTGTTCACAGTTCTGTCGGTCACAGCGTTTGGGCCGAACGCGGACCCTGGGCGGTTAGCGGCGAACATTGCCGTAGGGATCGGTTTTTTAGGTGCGGGTACGATCTTCCGTGAGGGCGAAGTGGTGCGCGGGCTGACGACCGCAGCGGGGCTATGGGCTGTCGCGGCCATCGGGATGGCCGCCGGAGTCGGAGAATATCTGCTTGCGGTGATCTCAACGGTGATCGTGCTCATTATCTTAGCGGGTGTGCGCTTGATGGAGACTCACAAAGGCCCTCGCTGAGTGTCAGCGTCAGCGCTGTAAGATAGAGAGAGAAGAGATGCCCGCGCACATTAAGCTCAGTAATATCACAAAGAGCTTTGGTGCACTGTTGGTGCTCGACGGTGTGAGCATCGAGGCTCGCTCTGCTGAACTGATCGCGCTCATTGGCCCCAGCGGCTGCGGCAAGACCACGCTCTTGCACATCATCGCCGGGTTAGTTCCTCCGGATTTTGGAGCGATCTATCTGAACGATGTCCCCGTGCCGAACGCTCGATCCCACGTCGCTTACATGCAGCAGAAAGATTTGCTCTTGCCTTGGCGCACCGCGCTGAAAAATGCTCTGCTTGGCCCAGAGATCGCTGGGGAAGACCTCAGAAGAGCCGAAGCTTACGCGCGACAGCTCTTTGAAGAATTCGGGCTGGCTGGCTTTGAAGACACATACCCAGTGCAGCTCTCCGCGGGGATGCGCCAGCGTGTCGCGCTCATCCGTACGCTCCTCTCCCATAGAGAGATTCTCTTGCTTGATGAACCCTTCGGGGCGCTCGACGCCCTCACCCGAGCGGAACTGCTCGAATGGCTCCTGAGAGCTTGGGAGAAGTCTCCCCAGACAACGCTCTTTGTCACCCATGACGTCGAGGAGGCCCTCAAGCTTGCTGACAGAATCTATGTGCTCTCCGAGCGCCCGGCGCGCGTCAAGGCTATAATGACTGTCTCTCTGCCGCGTCCGCGCGATCCGACCCACCCAGATTTTGTCCATCTGAAGGCCGAGCTCCTGCGCACCCTGCGCTCCCCTTGACAGAACCCATATAAATCTCTATACTCTGTGTGCATAGGGGAGCTCGGGGAACCGGGCTGAGAGGGTCTCTACTCTGAGACCGACCCTTGGAACCTGATCCGGGTAATACCGGCGTAGGGAACCTTCAGCGTCCTCCCGAGATCTCTCCGACAAACTTTGAAGGAGGGATCACTATGCTGCGTCGCGCAGCACTCGTCGCGCTGTGCATCGGATTGGGGCTGGCCTGGGGAGGCTCTTTTGCCCAGGTCGGCGAAGGCTCTAAGCTCGTCGTCTATACGTACGAGAGCTTCGTCGCGTGGGGACCGGCGAAGTTCATCAAGACCGAGTTTGAGAAGCAACATCCTGGCCTCGAAGTCGAGTTCGTCGCCACCGGACCGAGCCGCGCGATGTTCGCGCGCCTGGTCAACGAGATAATCTCCGGAGGCACCCCCGCTGATCTCTTCCTTGGTGAAGTCAACGACGTCCCTCGAGCGAAGAAGTTCGGGCTCTTCACGCCACTCAAAGCCGAAGAGATCCCTAATCTCCAATTCGTCCCTCAAGAGTTGTTGCTCGACCCCGATCTCACGATCGTGCCTTACGAGCACGGCTTCATCACGCTCGTCTATGACAGCACGAAGCTCAAGCCCGAAGAGCTGCCCAGGACATTTGAAGACCTTACCAAGCCCCAGTACCAAAAGAAGCTCATCGTGCAGAACGCCCTCACTTCCAGCGTGGGCCAGTCGTTCTTGTTCTGGACGATCTATAATTATGGAGAGGGCAAATATCTCGACTACTGGAGGAGATTGCTGCCCTCGATCTTGACGATCCAGCCGGGCTGGAGCGCCGCGTACAAGCTCTTCACCAAGGGCGAAGCTCCGATGGTCGTGAGCTTCTCTACGGATGAGTGCTTCGACGCGCGCTACAAGCCGCTCCTGCTCAACTCCCAAGGGTATCGCACGATCTTTGGGGCGAGCGTCATCAAGGGCACGGACAACCCCAAGCTCGCGCGAGAGTTTATAAATTTCTTGCTCTCGGTTGCAGTGCAAGAGAAGCTGCCCGATGCCGAAGTGATGTTCCCAGCGAACTCTCAAGCGAAGCTTCCCGACAAGTGGCGCACTTGTGCGGTCATCCCATCCACCCCCGTCATGATCCCGCTCGGCTATGTCGCAGAGAACGCTGATCGCTGGCTCGATGAGTGGGCTCGATTAGTGATCACGGGACGGTAGTTCATGAGCACGCGTCGGTGGGGAGGGGAGCAGCTGCTGCTCGCCCTCCCCCTACTCTTTTTAGTTGTCTTCTTCTACGGGCCCATCGCTAATCTATTGCGCGAAGGCCTTACTAAAGATGGCACTCTCTCGCTTGAGTTTGTCAGACAAATCCTCACAGACGACTATTTTCGCTATGTTATTCTCTTTACGCTCTGGCAAGCATCGCTGAGTACCCTAGCGAGCATTGCGTTGGGGCTGCCCCTCGCGTATATCTTGACGCACTACGACTTCCCGCTGAAGCGGATCGTGCGCGCGCTGACGATCGTGCCCTTCGTGCTGCCGGCGATCACAGTTGCGCTGGGATTTGCGTTGCTCTTTGGGCGCAATGGCTATCTCAATCAGTTCTTGATGAATCTCTTTGGGCTGAGCGAGCCGCCCCTGCCCATTATGTACTCGTTGACGGGGATCGTGCTCGCGCACGCTTTTTATAACGCCCCGATCATCACGCGCACAGTACACGCCGCTTGGGAACGCTTAGACCCACGGTATGAAGAGAGCGCGTGGGCACTGGGGGCGTCGCGCTTCTTTGTCTTTAAAGACATTACTCTGCCCATGATCCTGCCGGGGCTGCTCAGCGGCGCGGCTCTAGTATTTATCTTCTGTTTTCTGAGCTTTCCCATCGTCTTATCTGTGGGCGGCGGGCGATTCTCGACGATCGAAGTCGAAATCTATACGAGGGTGGTCACTCGCCTCGATCCCCAGTTTTTGAATTACAAGATTGGTGCGGCGCTCGCACTCGTTGGGCTGGTGCTCTCGCTTGCCGTGACGTATCTCTATCTGCGTGTGCAGGGGAGCTTTGCGCGCCAGACCGAACAGCTTCAGCTACGACCCACTGTGCCGCTCTTTGCCGGGGTGCGAGACCTTCTGCACCCAACGAAGATCCTGCTGTGGCTCTATGTGCTCGTCAGCGTGCTGATCTTTGTCGGGCCGGTAGTAGCTATAGTCGCTGACTCGCTGTGGGTGGATACGCCGACGGGCGGGCACTGGACTCTCCGATGGTACTCGTATATCTTCACTCCAGACTACGAAGCGATTGTGGGAGATTCCCCCTTGAGAGCGATTGTGAACAGCTTGAGCTTCGGGCTTGGGGCGACAGCGATCGCTGTGCCGTTGGGGCTGATCTTCGCATATGTGATCGCGCGACTGCGCTGGGCCGGCCGGAGGCTCTTGGATACGCTCTTGATGGCCCCCTTGGCCACGTCGTCTATTGTCCTAGCGTTTGCGCTCCTGCGGGCGTTTAACGCGCCGCCGCTGCGCTTGGTGGGCACGGCGACAGCGGTGATCATTGCGCACGCCGTGATCATCTTTCCGTTCATTGTGCGGGCGCTCGTGCCCGTGTTGGAGAATCTCGACATACGACTTGTGGAGATGGCCCGTGGTCTTGGGGCGTCGCGCTGGCGAGCGCTGCGCGAGATCGAGCTGCCCTTGGTCGCTACGGGGCTGATCGCTGGAGCGGTCTTTGCATTCGCCCTCAGCTTAGGCGAGATGAGCGCCACGCTGATGCTCGCCCGACCGGGGCTCAACACTATGCCCGTCGCTGTGTATAGATTTCTCAGCCAGCACTCTTTAGGAGCTCCCAGCGCTATGAGCGTCGTGATGATTGCTGTCTCGGCAATAGCGTTTATACTGTTAGAGCGCTGGGGGGAGCGAGCCCTCAAATTTTGATATGCGCGTCACAGTTAAAGATGTCACCAAGCGATTTGGCGCGACGATTGCTCTCGAAAACATCTCGCTGGAGGTGGGCGACGGGGAGTTGGTCGCTCTCGTGGGTCCCAGCGGGTGCGGCAAGACAACTCTGTTGAGATTGATCGCGGGCTTTGATGCCCCAGATTCTGGAGATATTCTCTTTGACGGACAGAGCGTGCTGGGGGTGCCGCCGGAGCGGCGCGGGGTCGGCTTAGTCTTTCAGAATTACGCGCTCTTCCCGCACATGACGGTCTTTCAGAACGTCGCCTATGGGCTGAAGTTTTCCAGGCTTCGCCTGGACCGTATATCTTTGCCGGCCAATGGCCGGCAAAGGCGAACAGTCCAGACGAAGTCTGGCGAAGCCTGGCGGGTGCGCGAGCTGCTGGAGCTCGTGGGGCTTGCGGGGCTCGAGAGCCGCATGCCCTCGGAGCTGTCCGCGGGGCAGCAGCAGCGGGTGGCGCTCGCTCGCGCGCTCGCTCCCAACCCACGAGTGCTCTTGCTGGATGAACCCCTCAGCGCGTTGGACGCGAAGCTCCGCGAGCGCCTGCGCCTTGAGATCAAAAGAATCCAAAGAGCTCTTACGATCACGACTCTCTACGTCACCCATGATCAAGAAGAAGCCCTCGCTGTTGCAGATCGCGTCGCGGTCATGAGCGTCGCCCATCTGGAGCAGATCGGGACGCCCCAAGAAGTCTATAACGCCCCGGCGACGGAGTTTGTGGCGCGCTTCATCGGGCGGGGGAATATTCTCCCAGGGGAGCTCGTGGGCGCAGCTGCCCAGCGCGTGCTCGTGCGACCTGAGCGGATTCGCCTCAATCAATCGGCAGATCATATACTAGCGGGGAAGATTATCGCGATGGAGTTTGCCGGGGATGCCCTCTGGCTCCACGTCGATGTGAGCG
This sequence comes from Candidatus Bipolaricaulota bacterium, assembly GCA_036783095.1. GTDB lineage: Bacteria > Bipolaricaulota > Bipolaricaulia > RBG-16-55-9 > DRXL01 > JANXCC01. The sequence continues at coordinate 26,300 of DAIPXV010000002.1, read as the reverse complement.
GCACTACTCTCATAGTGAAAGTGCTCTCCCTCGATCAAGCCTTCCGCGAGGGCGACATGGTGCAACTGGGGATTAACAGCTCAGATCTCTACATTCTCCCTAGCGATCGAAGATCGCCACCCACACGGTGACGAGCACCGTCACGGCAATAAAGACCCAGACGTTAAAAAACCACACGGATGCTACGACGCTGTAGATAAACCCCCGGCGGCCGAGAGTATAGCTGTCGCTGCCGCGCATGAACAGATCTGTTAAATATTGCGAAGGCTCGGTGCCCTCCATCTCGTGGAGGGCTGTGGGTGGGGCGTTGATGAGCGTCGTTAAGAGATTGAAATATCTCAGCGCCGTCAGGAAGCTGAAGAACGAGACGGCGAGCGTAAAGATGATCGTCCAGATGGGGTAATCGTGTGGGCGCAGCCCGCGGCTCGGAAGTTGTGGCAATTCGATGATCGCTTCCCAGACGCCGCTAAAGCCGATAATGAAGCTCAAGAGCAGCACGCTCGCTGACGCTAAGAACGTCACGGACATAATAATATTGCGCAACTGGTGCACGACGAGCAGATAATCGCCCTCTTCAATGGCTTGGGCGAGAGCGCCGGCGACGGCCTGGCGCATCCGGCCCTTGCGTGTGGCGTGCGCATGCCGGCGCGAGAGATAAAAATAGACAAAGTGATAGCCGTAAAAGCACCCAAAGAACGTGAGCAGGGCGACGATCGTCTCTGTGGAGAGCGTTTGCATAACGATCACTCTTTTATACTGGGTTGGGGCGCTCCTGACAAGGGGTCTCTTGACAGGGCCTCACGCTGAAAGTACAATCTCTCTGTGACTCAGAAAGGTAGGTGCCCTTCGTGGATTCTCCCATACTGAGCGCGACAGGGTTTGAATTGGCGGAGAAGGCGAACTTTCCCGAGATCATCGCGATATTACCGCTGAAGAATACTGTCGTCTTCCCGCACTCTGTCTTGCCCCTGGCCGTAGGGCGCGAAAGCTCCATCAAATTGATCGAGGATGCGTTGGCCAGTACGAAGATTATCGGGGTCTTGACTCAGCGCGATCCCAATATTGAGCATCCTTCTCCCAGCGATGTCTATCACGTTGGCACGATCTGTCGGATCGCCCGCGTGACCAAGACTCCCAACAATGCCCTCTTGATCTGGGTCCAGGGGCTCAGTCGCTTCGCCGTCGAGATGTTTACTCATGAGACCCCCTACCTGATGGCGAAGATTCAGCCTTTAGAATCTATTGTGGAGAAAGACATCGAGACGGAGGCGCTCAGCAAGCAAGTGACCGCGCTCTTCCAGAAGATGCTCTCCCTCTTGCCCAACCCCCAGATGGAGATCCACACCATGGCTTCAAGCCTGACCGATCCAGGGCAGTTGGCTGACTTCATCGCGGCTAATCTTGATATTGAAGCCGAGGCCAAGCAACAAGTACTAGAAACCCTCAACGTCAAGGAGCGCCTCACGCTCGTCTTGCGCTTGCTCGAAGAAGAGAACGAAATTCTCGAAGTGGGCTCGCGCATCCACACCCGCGTCCAAGAAGAGATCGGGCGGTCTACCCGAGAGCGCATCCTGCGCGAGCAGCTCGAAGCGATTAAGAAAGAGCTCGGCGAGGAAGAGGGCCCGGAGATCGAAGAATTGCGCCTTAAGATCAAGCGCGCCAAGATGCCCAAGGATGTCGAGAAAGAGGCCCTCCGGGAGCTGGAGCGCCTCGCGCAGATGCACCCCAGCTCGGCCGAATACACGGTCTCGCGCACGTATCTGGATTGGCTGATCGCGCTGCCGTGGTCCAAGACCACCAAAGATATGCTGGACATCGCGCGGGCCCGCCAGATCCTCGACGAAGATCACTATGACTTGGAGAAAGTGAAAGAGCGCGTCTTGGAGTACTTAGCAGTCCTCAAGCTCAAGAAAGATATGAAAGGCCCAATTCTCTGTCTGGTGGGGCCGCCGGGGGTGGGCAAGACGTCGCTGGGGCGCTCGATCGCCCGGGCGTTGGGGAGAAAGTTCGTGCGCATCTCGCTTGGGGGCGTGCGCGACGAGGCCGAGATCCGCGGGCACCGGCGCACCTACGTGGGAGCGCTGCCCGGTCGAATTATCCAAGGGCTGCGAAGGGCGGGCTCGAAGAACCCCGTCTTCATGCTCGATGAGATCGATAAGATGAGCAGTGACTTCCGCGGCGACCCCGCTGCAGCCCTCTTAGAAGTTCTCGACCCTGAACAGAACAGCAACTTCACCGATCACTATCTGGATGTGCCGTTCGATCTGTCGCGCGTCCTCTTCATTACGACAGCGAATGTGCTCTATACGATCCCCGCGCCGCTGCTCGACCGCATGGAGGTGCTGGAGCTCCCAGGGTATTCTGAAGATGAGAAAGTGCAGATCGCGCAGAGATATCTCATCCCCAAGCAGATCAAGGCGCACGGCTTGCGGGTTCATCAAGTGGAGTTCAGCAATGAGGCGCTGCGCCAGATCATTCGAGACTATACGCACGAGGCCGGGGTGCGCAATCTCGAACGGGAGATCGGTGCCGTCTGCCGCAAGATCGCCGTCCAGGTTGCGGAGAAGAAAGATCGCTCGAAGCGCTTTATCCAAGCTCAAGATCTGAGCAAGCTCTTGGGGCCGCCACGCTACTTCTCCGAGGTCTCCGAGCGCCTCACCAAGTCGGGTGTGGCTATCGGGCTGGTCGTCACCCAAGTTGGGGGCGATATCGTCTTCATCGAGGCGACGAAGATGAAGGGCAAGGGTGAGCTGAAGCTCACTGGGCAGCTTGGGGAAGTGATGCGCGAATCCGCCCAAGCGGCCCTCAGCTACATCCGCGCCAACGCTGAGCAGTTTGGGATCGATCCGGATTTCTTCTCCCATTACGATATACACATCCACGTGCCTGAAGGGGCGATCCCCAAAGATGGGCCCTCGGCCGGGGTGACGATCGTGACGGCATTAGCTTCGCTTCTGACAGATACCCCGATTCAGCCCGATCTGGCGATGACTGGCGAGATCACGTTGCGCGGCAAGGTCCTTCCCGTGGGAGGGATTCGCGAGAAAGTCTTAGCGGCCCATCGCGCGGGCATCAAGACGGTGATCTTGCCTAAGCGCAACGAGAAAGACTTAGAAGAGCTTCCGCAGAACGTCAAGGAAGCGCTGCGCTTTGAGTTCGTCGAAGAGATCTCTCAAGTCTTAGAGATTGCCTTGCCACGCCATGTCGCTGTCCTCTAAGAAGCGGGCCCCGCGCATTTTGGTGATCGCTCCCCATCCTGACGACGAAGTGCTAGCGACAGGGGGAGTCATCCAAGAGCATTTGCGCAAGGGGCACGTCGTCAAAGTTCTGCTCGTGACGTGTGGGGACGGGCAGCGCCGTGGGCTGCTCCTGCCCCCGAGACACTTCTTGCGGTTGGGGGAGCGGCGCTATGGCGAGTCTCTAGATGCATTACGAATTCTTGGGGTGCACGAGAAGCGCATCATCGCTTTAGGGTATCCCGATCGGGGGTTGGCGCATCTCTCTGAAAGCCCCTACAGGTCGCGCTACACGAAAGTCTGCGCTGTCCCGTATGAGTGGGCCTATCGGCCCGGAGCTCCCTACACCCGCGAGGCCCTCCTAACGGATCTCGCAGAGATCTTCATTCGAGAACGTCCTCAACTCATCTATCTTCCCCATCCGCGGGATCGCCACGGCGATCACCATGCGGTCTATCTCTTCGCGCGTGCGGCGTTACACAAGCTCGGACTTGCTCCCCAGCTCCGGCACTATCTCATTCACTATGGGGCATGGCCGTTTCCTCTGGGGAGATGCTTTGACAAGCCCTTGGTGCCCCCGCGTTCTCTGAGAGCCCATGCCCACTGGCTCGCGCACGAGCTGCGCCCCCATCAGATCGAACGCAAATACCAGGCAATCCGATGCTATCGCACCCAAACGCAATATATCGAAGATCACTTAGTGAGCTATGTGCGGCGCAATGAGCTCTTTGACCTCCAGCCCGCTATAGCCGAGCGGGAGGCTCATCCTCGAGGGCGGCTAATTGCTCTTCGTCGAGGCCGAAGTAGTGCCCTATTTCGTGCATGACCGTGATGCGCACCTGGCGGCGAATCTCTTGAGGATCGTTGTGGGCAACGGCTTCGATGTTCTTCTGAAAGATATAGATGATATCGGGCTCGATATGGTCAGAGAAGACCGAGCGCTCGGTCAACGGAACACCCTGATAGAGCCCTAAGAGAGAACCATCAGGGGGATCGGGTTCGTCTTCGATGACGATCATGACGTTCTGGAGGCGCTCTTTAAAGAATCGTGGTAAGCTCTCCACAGCTTGCCAGACGAGCCTCTCAAATGCTGCGCGATCCACGCTCGCAGTATAACGAAGTCTACAATATTTGACAAGATGCGCTCGTTGGTGGTACAACTACAGTGTCTATGAAGAGATTCTTTCTAGTGGCGTGCGTGGTGCTGGGGGTGTTCTGGGGCGCGGGGGATGTATGGGGGCAGGCTCGGCCAAGTGATTTCTTCATGGAGGAGTTCACATTTGGGCTGCTGGGGGGCTTTCTTGGAGGGCCGACCGTCGAGCTCGTCTATGTGACGACTTTCTGTCGTGAGGCTCCTAATCCCGAGCTCTGTCAAGGCTTGGGCTTTGCGGCGATGCAATTTGTGATCTATACGATTACGCTTCCGGTGGGCGCCAGTGTCGGGATCATTGCTGCAGGTGTGTGGCGAGGCGTCCTCAAGAGCCCGATTGATTGCATCGTAACGCATTATTGTGTCGTAACGTATCTTTTTGCTATGGTAGGGTCATGGGCGGGGTGGCTCAACGCCGCGGGCATCGTCAAGGTCTCAGAGTTCTTGATGGACAATTTTGGTTGGGATCTTCGTGATGAGATCAAAGATATCTACACGATCACTCGCGTCTTCCTACCCATTCTCTATGCGGCGTTCTTCGGCACGGTGATGTTCAACTCGGTCGTGCCGCCGAGCTTGCAGATCCCTGAGGTGTCGTGGCAAGCGCCGCTGTTTACGGTGCGCTTTTAGAGAGCTTCTCTGTAAGAGCGCGCTCGACGCACTTGGGGACGAAGCGTGAGACGTCTCCCCCGTAGCTTTTGACTTGGCGCACGATGCTCGAGCTGATGAACGAGAAATCTCGGCTGGTCATGAGATAGACGCTCTCAAATTCTGGGTCTAAGTCCCGGTTGGTGAGAGCCAACTGAAACTCATACTCGAAGTCCGTGCTCGCCCGGAGCCCTCTCACGACGGCGTGGACGCCCAGCTGTCGTGCGAGGTCTACTAATAACCCATCGTGGGCAATCACGGTGATCTCGTCGTCAAGGCCCACTTCGCGGAGGGCTTCTTTGACGAGCTGATAGCGCTCCTCGAGCGAGAAGAGCATGGGTTTATTGGGGTTTCTCATCACGGCGACGATGAGCTCGTCGAAGATCTTTTTGGCGCGCTTAATAATATCAATGTGTCCGTAGGTGATGGGATCGAAGCTACCGGGGTAGAGTGCTTTGGTCATAGTTTTATCATAGCAAATTTGCCCGGAAGAAGTCCAATCTCGAGGCGTTAGTATTGATGCTTGACTCGCTGCACACCGGCCTCAAGCCCTCGCTCACGATCTTGGTATAAACCCAGGCACTGATCTGCACGGGATTTTTTTCGCCCTCTTGACTGCTGCCGTCAGTTTGTGTCATATAAAGGGTGATAACCCAATAAAGGATCTCTCAGCCGAAGCCAGGGAAATCGTGGCGCGCATGGGCATCACTCTGCATTCGAAATGGTCGCTGGAGCAGCTTATAATGTACTTTACGACTATGTTTATAAAGCGAAGGGGGATATGAAGATATGACTGCAGGGAATTACCTCCGAATAGCAGGCTACGCGTCCTTATGCGGGGTGCTGTTGTTGGTGGTTCTCATGCAGCCTTTGGCAGGGTTGCAGCCTCTCGTCCTCCGTGTGCCCCAGGACTACTCGACCATCCAGGCTGCTGTGAATGCTGCACCAGAGGGAGCAACTATCTTGATTGGGCCAGGCACGTATGTAGAGCAGGTCACTATTACCAAGAGCCTGACCTTGGAGGGAAGCGGCATGGGAGTTACAATTCTCGAACCTCCTAAGCCGCCATCCCCTTTGGACGAGCCGAATCCAGCATTAACGGTGCAAGCTCCAGAACGCACAGTTACTTTGCGCGTGCGTCAGCTCACCGTAGGTTCGCAATCCTACAAGGGTATTCTCGGCCAGAGCATCGGCATAAAAGTGCTCAGCCGTGCCAGCTTAGTCCTAGAGCAGTCCGCTTGGGTTAGCTTGATATGGGGTATTTTCGCTGCTGACTTGTTAGAGCGACTTGAAATTCGAGACAGCCTCTTTGAGCGCAACTACGCCTTCATCTTTGTAGCCCGTAGAGGAGAATGGATAGGTGAGGTCATTCTTGAGCGCAACCGCTTCACCCATGGTGCTGGTATCAGTATATATGAGACCTTTCTCATAAATAGTCTACGAATCCTTGCCCACGATAACACCGTGATCTGTGATCCAGAATTCCCTCCAGCAGCTCATTCTGTGGGGATGGCCTTTGGAGTGGGTGGTCAAGCGGAGATCGCTCGAAATTTCGTGGCATTGTGTGATAGCGGCCTGGTGGTGTTCCAAGGGCTCAAAGGGACACAAGTAACCATCCGAGACAACTGGCTCTTCAACAATAACCATAATCTCCTCATCAATGAAATGCCAGAAGTATCTCTTACTCTGATTAAAGGTGGAACGGTAGATTGGCTTATTGAAGGCAACACTATTGTTGGTGGAGGTGTAGGCATCAAAGCGTATATCATCAATGTTGAGGATGTTGAGGGTAGACGAGTACACTTGCTTAAGAACTGGATCGCCCAACAGCGCAAGCAATACCTTGGGGTGCTAACTCCAGCGGACTTATCGCTTTTTGGCAATGGAGTTCTCCTCTATACGTCACTCAAACAGAGGGATTTGAAAGAGCCGCTCACGATAGAGATCAGTGAGAACCGGATCGAGCATAACGAAGCTTGGGGGCTGGCTTTAAATCTGATCCCGGGATGGGGCAGCCAACCAGATCAGTGCAATGTCCGCTTTATGGGTGATGAATATTTTTTCACTGATCTAGAGATAACAGGGAACGGGAACAGCTTCTACGAAAATAATAAAGGCGACCTCTGTCCCGCGGACTACCCCTGGCCGCCAGGGTTTAGGAGGTAACGAGAGCATGACAGAAGAAGGCCAACTTAGAATTCCGTGCCCAGACGTGCCTTGATCCCGCGATCAAAGGGGTGCTTGATCTTGCGCACTTCCGACACTAAGTCCGCGATCGCTTCGATCTCAGGAAGCCTCTTGTGGCTCCCCGTCAGCACGCACTCGGTGTGAGGCGCTTTGCCCTTTACTACGCGAATCAAGTCTTCAGACGAAATCACGCCCATCTGCACCGCATAGAGACATTCGTCAACGATGACCATATCGTACCGCCCCGAAGAGAGAGCGCGCGCTGTGGCTGCTAATGCTTGGCGCCCGGCCTCAATGTGCCCTTCGGTGGGTTTGCCGATGAGCCATTCGGGCATCCCGTAGCGCTCAAACGAAAAGTTCTCAAAGCGCTTGAGAGCCTTCAACTCGCCATACTCCTCAAATGCCTCGACGCCCTTGATGCCCCCTTTGAGAAACTGAATGAGATGGACGCGAAACCCCCGTCCCAACGCGCGCACCGCCATCCCCAACGCCGCCGTCGTCTTGCCCTTGCCGTCCCCCCACCACATCTGCACCAAGCCCATCTCGCTTTTGCTCGACATTTATGCTCCCTCCCATCGAATGAATGAGTCTGCCGGCGCCAGACCAGAGAAAATCTCTGGGTGAATGATCTCGGCTAAAACCTCTAAGCCCGTCACGATGCGTGGGCCGGGACGGTTGAAGTACGCCGATGCCTCAACGATGAAGACTCGATCGTTCTTCACGGCCGACAGCTCGTCCCAGCCCTCGCGCTCTGTCAGAAGATCCATCTCGCGTAGCGTGCGCTCGATAGAGAACCCGCAGGGCATCAGCACCAAAATATCCGGGTTATACTCCCGCACTTCGGGCCACTCGACAGAATATGAAGGCTCGCCAATGTCGCCGAGCCAGTCCTCGCCCCCAGCGTACTCGACCATCTGCGGCACCCAGTGCCCAGCAATCATGACGGGCTCCAGCCACTCGATGCAACAGACTGTAGGACGCTCTGCAAGAGACTCTGTCTTCGCCCGGATGCGCGCGACGCGCCGCCGCAACTGAGTGACAATCTTTTTGGCTTGCGCCGTATTTCCCGTCACTTCCCCAACAGTCAAGATATTGTCAAAAATATCTTCGAGAGTGTGGGGCTCAAGCGAGACGATCTGCGGGTGGCTGTGTAAGAGCTTTACGGCTTGGCGCACATCGTCAAACGACGGCGCGCAGACCTCGCACAGCTCTTGAGTCAAGATAATATCGGGCTCTAATTTCTGTAAGAGCTCAGCGTCTATGTGATAGACGCTCAGGCCACTGTGAATCCGTTCGCGCACGATCTGGTCTATCTCGGCGCTGGGCATCTCTGAGTTCACGACGGCTTGGCTGAGCTTGGGCTTTTTCAGCACTTCTGGGGGCCAGTCGCAGTCGTGTGAAACCCCAACGACAGAGTCCCCCAGCCCAAGCTCATAGACGATCTCCGTTGCACTGGGTAAAAGCGAGACGATCCTCATCGCTGACTCCTCACGGGGACGATATAGAGATCACCTGTCCCGTTGATGATGCGAACTTTCGTTCTGAAGACGCGCTCGATCAACTCCGCAGTCAAGACGCCCTCCGGCTCGCCCACGGCGAGAATGCGCCCTTCGCTCAAGAGCGCGACACGATCAGCATAGCGCAGCGCGAGATTGAGATCGTGTAGCGAGACGAGCACCGTCAGATCTCTCTGAGCTAAAGAGCGAATGAGCTCCATGATCTCAATCTGATAGTTGAGATCGAGATGGGCCGTGGGCTCGTCTAAGAGCAAGACTTTGGGCTCCTGGGCCAGCGCGAGCGCGATCCAGACGCGCTGGCGCTCCCCGCTGCTTAGGCTGTGAATCTTTCTCTCAGAGAATTCGAGCGTCTTCGTGAGCTCTAGGGCGCGAGTTATGATTTCAGAGTCTTTTAGAGAGAGCCGCTGCCAGCGCTCCCGATGGGGCAGTCGCCCAAGCTCGACGATCTCTCTGACGGTGAAGTCGAACGAGCACGAGATCTCTTGCTCGAGGGCCGCAAGCTCGCGGGCCAGCTCTCTTGGTGAGAGCTCATTGAGACGGCGAAAATCGAGATAGATCGCGCCGGATTCGGGAGCGAGCCGCCCGGAGATCGCGCGCAGCAGCGTCGTCTTCCCCGAGCCGTTGGGTCCCACCAGCCCAAAGACCTCTCCGGGCGCAATCTCAATAGAGAGATCGCGCAGCACTAAGCGCCCGTTATACCCTAACTGCACGTCTTCCAGACGGATCATAGTGGCGCTCCCAGCTGCGCCCGCCGCCGCAATAAGAAGAGAAAGAACGGCGCGCCTAACAGCGCTGTGATGATCCCGATGGGCAGCTCCGCGGGGGCGAGCACCGTGCGCGCGAGAGTATCGCAGAGCGTCAGCAAGATGGCCCCGCCCAGCGCCGACGCTGGCAATAACACCCTGTGATCTGGCCCGACGATCAGTCTTAAGATATGGGGCACGATCAGCCCTACAAACCCGATCGTCCCCGAGACAGCAACAGCGACAGCCGTGAGCGCGGTCACAGCGAAGAGTAAGACTCTTCGCAGATCTCTCGGCTCAATGCCCAGATGCGCGGCCATCTCCTCACCCAGAGCGAGCGCGTTGAGATCCCGCGCACAGAGTATGAGCATCGCTCCGGCTACTATCAGCACACCCAGCAGCCCAAAGACATAGACCCATTGGGCGCCGCCCAGCCCGCCTAAGATCCAGAAGATCAGCCGTCGCGCGTCATGAGAGGCTCCACTGTAAAAGAGCAAAAAGCTCGTGATCGCCGAGAAGAGCGCCGCTAACGCTACTCCAGAGAGGATGAGCGCGTAATTGTCGAGCTGAGCCCAAGGCGTCTGGGCGATGCGATAGACGATCGCAACAGCCAGCACGCCGCCCACAAACGCCCCCAACGGCACTGCCCCCCAATAGATATCGAGATGGAGCGCGATCACGAGCGCGGCCCCGGCAGTCGCTCCACTGGCGATCCCCAACAGATAGGGATCGGCTAACGGATTGCGAAAGAGCCCTTGCATGACGGCCCCGCACAGCCCCAGCGCCCCACCCACCAAAGCCGCCAAGAGCACTCGCGGCAGCCGAATCTGCATGAGAATAGTCACGGCCGTGGGGTCGGTCGCTTGGCCTGACAGCACGGCGACGATTTCGCTGACCGAAAGAGAGACCGCGCCAAACATCACGCTCAGGCCAAGCACGATCGGCACGAGCGCTCCCAGTAACCCTAGCCAACCTGTGGTGTGGCGCATAGCTTGAGACCTAACCCCAAGCCCCTCATCCCTTCTCTCCCCTCTCCCTCAGAGGGGAGAGGGGAATGGGGGTGAGGGTGGGGGAGGGGTAATTCACCGGTTCGGATGCAGCAAGTCCGCAACAGTCTTGATCGTCTGGGCGATGCGCGAGCTGACCCACTGCGACGCCTTGATCCCGTAGACGCGCTTCTCGCGCACGGCTTTCACTTCTTGGAGGAAGCGATTCTCCGTGATCAAGGGGATGAGCAACGGGTCCGTGAAAATCACGCTGGGATCGCGCTTGACGATCTCCTCAAAGCTCACTTGTTTATAATCAGCGACGTCAGGGAAGACGTTGATCCCTCCAGCGCGCAGCACGATCTCGTTCTCCGGGGTGCCGCGCCCTGCAGCAAAGGGCGGCTGCTCTCCTGACGGATAGAGGATCGCCACAGTCGGCTTGAACCGATCGAGCACCGTGCCCTCGATAGTAACGATCTCTTCAGCGATCCTCCCAATGAGAGTGTCGGCCCTTTTGGTGTCGCCCTCAATCACTAGGTTCATTGAGCGAATTGTCCGAAAAATCTCGGTGACGCTGTCAATCGCTCCGCTGCCGACCTTCCCCAGCGAAACGACAATCAGTCCAGCACGCTCAAGCGTCTCGCGCACCGCGCCGATCGCCCCGAAGACGACGTCGGGCTTGAGCGAGATAATAATCTCTGTATTGGGGTTAAAAACCGGCCCGACCTTGGGAAGCCCCTGGACTTCTTTGGGGTTGTCCGCCGACTCGCTCACCCCGACGATGCGACTGAGCGCCCCAAGATCAATGAGAATCTCTGTATACAGCGGTGTCCCGGCGACGACGATTCTCTCTGGGCGCTTGGGGATCGTGATCGCCTTGCCTCGGTCGTCCGTCACCGTGACGGGATAATCCGCCAACGACGGCCAGACTAGCCCCACCAGAACGAGCGCGAAGACCGCTACGACCTTCCACTGCTTCCACCGCATAGGTTCTTCCTCCTTTGGAAGCCCCCTCGCCCCTGTCTCCCCTCTCCCTCACAGGGGAGAGGGACGGGGGTGAGGGGGTTATGATGAATTCGATAGTAAAGCCCACAGGACAGCCCACAGCCCGCGCGCTGCTGCCCTCTTCTCCGGCCCGAAGACTATAATGATGAGATCCCCGTTCTTGAGACTTGGGAACGCGCGTTCCAGCATCTCGCTGTCTTCGGGGTTCTGTTTTGCAAGCGCTTCATGCTCCTCGATGAAGCAAAGCGCTCCCTTGCGCTTGGCGAGAAAGAGCGCCGCGGTCGCACCCTCACGAACAGCAATATCCCGATAGAGCCAAGCCGAGAAGCCATCAGCAGCTCCACGCACATGTGCCATCCGTCCGTAGCGATCGAGCATCAAATTTTTGAGCTGAGCCTCGCGGACATCTATGATCGCGCCAAGCTTCTCCGAGAGGAACCGCCGGCCGCGCGCCGTGAGCGCCGTGCCTAGCTTCGAGAACGAGACAAGCTTATGCGCTTCGAGCTTCTCTAGCTCGGTGCGCACCACGCTCTCTGTTAACCCTGTGCGCTTGACGAGCGTCCGCCGCCCTAAGGGGGTGGCTCTGAGCTCATAGAGCAATTGATACGCTATGTGTTCGCGCACAGACGCTTCCTTGTGGGATGCCATCTCCCACCTCATCAGGTATTGTATCCCTTGGGAGGCACGCGTGCAAGATTCGCTTTCTTTCGCGTAAGTTGACAGACCCCATCTCTCCAGTTATAGTAATACGCTACGCTGAGGAGGGCGACACGTATGAGGAACATCACCCGCCGCGAGATCCTCGCTGAAGATACAGGGAGTCCCTATTATGAGTTGCGCAGTTACCCTGAGCCGACAATCTGTTCGGGGTGTGGCTTGGTCTACCATAAAGGGCGTTGGACTCATAATGCTGAGGCCCCTGCCCAGGCCAATCGCGAGCTCTGCCCCGCGTGCAAGCGCATCCAGGATCGCAATCCTGGGGGCGTAGTCTATCTCGATGGCTCGTACTTGCAAGCCCACCGCGACGAGATTGTAAACATTGCGAAGAATCAAGAGAGGCTGGCGCGCGAGCAGCGCCCTCTCCAACGCATCATGTGGATGAAGCCCAATGGCGATGGGCTGGAGATCGCCACGACGAACGTGCACTTGGCGCGCCGCATTGGCGAAGCTATCTACCAGGCCCACAAAGGGAATTTAGACATCAAATACTCTGAAGGGGATCGCTTTGCCCGCGTCTATTGGCATCGCGACGACCAGCCGAAACCCAATAAAAAATAATGTCCATCCGCGATGAGAGCTTCTCTGCTCTCTTAGAGAAATTTTCGGCAGCGACGCCCACCCCCGGCGGGGGCAGCGCAGCAGCTCTTGTGGGAAGTGTCGCGGCTTCGCTCGTGGCGATGGTCGCGGGGCTCACCCTTGGGAAGAAGTCTTATCAAGCTGTGGAGCCAGAGATGCGTCGCATTCTCGCTGAGGCGACTAAGCTGCGTGATGAGCTACTAGAGCTCGCTGATCGGGACAGTGAAGCGTTCAATGCCGTGATGACGGCATATAAACTTCCCAAGGAGAGAGAGTCAGACCGCGCGGCGCGAGAGCAAGCGATTCAAGTGGCGCTCAAGGGTGCGACCGAGATTCCCCATCAGACGGCGCTGCGCTGCTTTCGTGTGTTAGAGCTTGCGGAGATTGTCGTGACTCGCGGGAACAAGAGTGCGCTCAGCGACGGGGGCGCGGCGGCAGTGCTCGCTGAGGGCGCTCTGCAAGCGGCGTTGCTCAACGTCGCGATCAACCTCGCCTCGCTCTCGGACGAGGCTGTGAAGCTCGAATACAGCCGCGAGCGTGAGGGGCTCGCTCGTCAAGCTCAAGCGAAGCGAGCGACGATCTTCCAAGCGATCTCAGAGCGCCTTAGGAGCTGAAATGACCTTCTGAATCTCGGCAGCAGTTAACTTCCTTCGCATTTTTGGCGAAGCTTCTCTTCCGCAACAAGATCACGCTTGAGCTCGCCGATGGATATAAGGGGAGACTGTACCCTATAGTTGCCTTCTGGGGGCGAGCTGGTTAGAAGGTAAGCCCCTCGATCTCTACGTGGATTGGGTGACCATTGACTAAGAGTAATGTTGGTAGGCTCTCCATAGCACTCTTGACGACTACCTGCTCGCCTTCAGCAGCTTGGAGAGTCAGGCTCTTGCGAACGATCACGTTCTCCTCGTAAGTGCCGGTCTTGATCGTGATAACTGCTCCTTCAGGGGCAGCGTCAATTGCGGCTTGAATCTGGGTAAAGCGGCACACTAGGGGACCTTGAGGGCAGACAACCCATGTCTGTTGATCCAACTTCGCCATAGAGTTTTTCATATCCTCGGCTGGGGGCTTGGTCTTCCCTAGGGCCGACATGAGGAGAATGCCTATGAAGACTGGGCCGAGTACGATCATTATCCGCTGATTTAAAGGGCTCATCATGATGCTCTCCTCCCTTAGCACATGCGTCTTGCTCATCCAGGCTGCTTTGGATTATACTAAACGAATGAAAGACTTGAAAACTCTGGCTGTCGAAGCTGCCCATCAAGCGGGAAAACTCTTGCGCGAAAACTTTCGCCAAGGGCATTCTTTCGCACTCAAGAGCGGGTTCCGTGATTTAGTCACTGAGTTCGACCACCGCGCCGAAGAGATCATCGTCTCTCTCATACAGAAGGAGTTCCCTCAGCACTCCATTCTCACGGAAGAGGGCTCGGTGCGACCCACAGATACAGCTTCGTATCAGTGGATCATAGACCCCATTGACGGCACAACGAACTTCGCCCACGGGTTTCCGTTCTTCGCCGTTTCGATTGCGTTGTACTACGAAGGTGAACCCGTGGTGGGTGTCGTGTATAATCCCATCCATGACGAGCTGTTCGTCGCCGAAGCTGGCCAAGGGGCATGGCTCAACGGCCAGCTCATCCGCGTCTCGCACGTCGAGACGCTCCAAGAGAGCTTGGTGCTGACGGGATTCCCCTACGACGAACGCTTGATCCCAAAGCACTTGGCATGGTGGGAGCGCTTTGCGAGAAAGACGCAGACATTGCGACGTATGGGGTCATCGGCGCTGGCTATGTCATATCTCGCTGCGGGGCGCGCCGACGGTTACTGGGAATTGGACTTGAAACCGTGGGACATGGCCGCGGCCGTGCTCATCGTCCGCGAAGCTGGAGGCACAGTGACAGACCTAAGAGGCAACAAGCTCGATCTCTACGGCGGCGAGGTCTTAGCGACTAACGGGAAGATTCATGCTCAGATGATCAAAATCTTACAGGGCGAGCGTGAGTAGCGATGGAGCAGACATACATCGAAGATATCGCTCAAAAAGTCGGACAAGAGGTGCTCATCTGCGGCTGGCTGTATAATCGTCGCGAGTCCGGCAAGATTCAGTTTTTGCTTATTCGGGACGGGACGGGAGTTATCCAAGCTGTCGTCACCAAGGCCGAGGGGGAAGCCTTCGAGAAAGCCCTCAAGCTCACGCACGAATCATCTCTGAAAGTCTGGGGCACGGTGCGTGAGGACAAGCGCGCCCCCGGCGGCTATGAGCTGCAGATCAAAGATATCGAGATCGTTCAGCGCGTCGAGGAGAAATATCCCATTGACTTGAAGGAGCACGGGCCGGCGTTTCTGCTAGACCATCGGCACTTATGGATTCGCTCTCCCCGGCAAGCGGCGATCCTGCGAGTGCGCCACGAAGTGATGCAATCTATTCGAGATTTCTTCAACGAGCGAGGGTTTATCGCCACGGAGTCGCCCATTTTGACGCCGTCAGCCTGTGAGGGCACCACCACGCTCTTTGAAGTCAATTATTTCGATGAAAAAGCGTATCTCTCCCAGAGCGGGCAGCTCTACTTGGAAGCGACGGCGATGGCCTTGGGCAAGGTCTATTGGATCGGCCCGGCGTTCCGCGCAGAAAGATCGAAGACCCGAAAACACTTGACAGAATTCTGGATGGCCGAGGCTGAAGTCGCCTTCTTCGACCATGAGCAGAATATAAAGCTCCAAGAAGAGTTAGTAAAGTACGTGATCGGGCGCTGCCTGGACAAGCGCGCCCGTGAACTCAAAGAACTCGGTCGTCAGACTGAAGCCCTAGAAAAAGCCCTTCAAGAGCCGTTCGCTCGTATCGCGTATGCTGAATCGCTCGAGATTGTCAACGATCTTCTCAAGGAGAAGATCGCCTCTGGAGAAGTAGAAAAGCTCAGTTGGGGGGATGACTTTGGCGCGCCGCACGAAGAGGCACTGGGACAGCACTTTGGGCGCCCGGTCTTCGTTGAGTTCTTCCCAGCGAAGATGAAAGCGTTCTATATGGAGCCTAAGCCCGATAATCCAGAATTAGTCTTGGCAGCAGATCTCATTGCCCCGGAAGGCTATGGGGAGATCATCGGGGGGAGCCAGCGCATTTCAGATATTGCTCTCTTGAAGCAGCGCCTGAAGGATTTTGGGCTGCCCGAGGAGCCCTATCAATGGTACATTGACTTACGAAAGTACGGAGGCGTGCCGCATTCGGGGTTTGGGTTAGGAGTTGAGCGCCTGACCGCATGGATTACGGGGATCGAGCACTTACGCGAAGCTATCCCCTTCCCCAGGATGCTCTATCGCCTCAAGCCGTGAGCTCATCTCTTGAAGACTCGGCCCTCTCTGCCTTGGAGGATGCGATCAATGTTGCTGCGGTGCTGCCAGACCGCTAATACCCCCAAGGCGCCAAAGAGCCCAATCAGCTCAGGAGGCCCAGCAAAGATATAAAGCACCCCTGGGGCCGAGAGCAACGCGACCATCGAACCGACAGCGACATAGCGCGTCAGCAAGACCGTCACGATCCACACGCCAACAGTCACCAAGAGCGCCGGCCAGGAGAAGAAGAGTAAAAGCCCGAGCGTCGTGGCTACCCCTTTGCCCCCGGTGAATTTCAAAAAAATGCTCCAATTGTGCCCGACGACCGCCAGGCCCGAAAGCCACAGGGGGGCGTTCAACAGACTAGCCACCCATGCTGCGACAACTCCCTTGCCCACGTCCCCGAGCAGAGCGAGAGCCCCATAGCCCACGCCTACCACGCGCGTGACGTTGGTCGCCCCGACGTTGCCACTGCCATGCTGACGAATATCTATATTCTTCAGGCGCGCGACGGCGTAGCTGAAGGGCAAAGAGCCGACCAGATAACAGCTCACGGCTGCCCCGAGGGCCTGCCAGTCCATAACTAGAGGGCTACGAAGAGCTTTCGGACTCTTTGAGGAGCTCTTTGAGGCCCTTGACGCGCTCCCCCATGGTGATCCCTTCACGCCCGGCATCGCCGGTGAGCAGGTGCTCTTGGCGGTGGAGGTTGCGCATAGAGAGCCGTACCTGGCGCTTCTCTTCATTGATCCCGATGATGCGCGCCTTGACGACCTGGCCCACCTGCAGGACATCCGCGGGGGTCGAGATCCGCTCATCCGTGATCTCCGAGACGTGAATGAGCCCCTCCACATCCTCGGTGATCTTCATGAACGCGCCAAATTCTTTGAGCTGCGTGATCGGACCCTCGACGATGCTCCCCACGGAATAGTTCTCTAAGAACTTGTGCCAGGGGTCTTCCTGGAGCTCCTTGAGGCTGAGGCGAATCTTGCGCTTGCTCGCATCAGACTTAATGACTTTCGCTGTGATCTCTTGCCCCTCCTTGACGACGTCGCTGGGCTTGTTCACTTTGTCCCAGCTCATCTCGGAGATGTGCAAGAGCGCCTCCACGCCGTCTTCTAAGTAGACGAACGCGCCAAAGTCGGCGAGCTTGGTCACCCGCCCCTTGACGATACTGCCCTCAGGATATTTCTCTTCGATCTTCTCCCAGGGGTCGGGCTGGGTGCGCTTCATCGAGAGGCTCACCCGTCGCTCTTGTTCGTTGACGTCGAGCACGACGACTTCAACTTGCTGGCCGACCTTGACGACCTCCTTGGGATGCTCTGGGTAGCCCCACGAGAGCTCCGAGATGTGCACCAGGCCCTCGACGTCCTCCTCGATGCGCACGAATGCGCCGAAGTCTGTCAAGCTGACGACTGTCCCAGTAGTCTTGGTGCCCGCGGGATAGCGCTGCTTTAACCCGATCCACGGGTCAGGGCGGAGCTGTTTGATCGAGAGCGAGATGCGCTCCTTCTGACGGTCGACACCCAAGACCTTGACTGTGATCTTGTCCCCAACTTTGTAGGTGTTGGGCGGCACCACGGGGATATCCTTCCAACTGATCTCCGAGCGATGGACCAGCCCCTCGAAGCCCCCAACGTCCACAAAGATCCCGAAGTCCACAATGCTCTTGATCGTGCCCTCGATGACCTGGCCAGGCTGAAGCTTATTGAAGAGCTCTTCCTTGCGCTGGCGCTCTAGTTCTTTTAAGTACTCCCGGTGAGAGACGACGAGGTTGCGCTCGCGCCGGTCCAGCTCCAAGATAATGAACGGCACTTCCTTGCCGCGCAGCTCCTCGATGTTGGGAGGGAGGTCATCCCCCAGGTGGGAGCCGGGCAGGAACGCGCGAATCCCCGATTTTAAGAGATTGACGTGATACCCCGCGTCCTTGACCTCGTCTTCGATGGTGCCTGTGATGGGCAGCCGATTCCGATACGCCCGCTCGAGCTCGCTGATGCGCTTCTCGTAGAGCGCGGCCTTCTCGGAGACGTGGATCGTGCCCTCCTCTTCATCAATATATGTGATGAGTACTTCGATCTCGTCTCCGGGCTGGAGCGGCGCCTTGTGGAAGGGCGCCAACTCCGTGGGCTTCATCAGCGCCTCGGATTTGTAGCCGATATCAACGAGTACACCTTGATCGTTGACCTGGACCACGCGCCCACGCAGGATGTCCCCGCGCGAATACGTCAGCACGTCTTGATCGTCCAAGAGTGCTTCCATCTGAGATGGCTCAGTTGTCTCTTTGAGTTCCTCGGACATGCTCGATCACCCGCTTGCTTGAGAGGATTTGCTGATCAACTGCTCGATGGCCGATTGTACAGCCACGATAGCCCGTGTGGGGGTGGATGCCCCCGCAGAGATCCCTATGCGCTTCTTCCCCCAGAACCACTCTCCTTTCAGTTCGGATGCGTCCTCAATATGATAGCACGTCGTATGCTCTTGCGCGATCTCGGCCAGACGGCACGTATTGGAGCTATTACGCCCGCCAATCACGATGACGACGTCGCAGCGCTGGGCCAGCTCACGGATTGCCTCTTGGCGCTCGAAGGTCGCTTGACATATTGTATTATATGCCCGGACCTCTAAGCAATGCTCGAGCACCCGCCCGATGAGCTGAGCGAATTTTTCGTACGGGTGGGTCGTCTGCGAGATGAGCCCCACCCGATCCGACGCCTTCAGCTTGAGCTTTTCTACTTCTTCTGGGCCGGTGATCACGTCCACTCTTGCATTGAGCCCCTCTAGATGCCCCAAGATCCCCTGGATCTCTGGGTGCTCGATGTGTCCCATGATCACTACTCTATACCCTTGCTCTGCAAGCTCGCGCGCGAACTTTTGCGGGATCGTCACCAGTGGACACGTCCCGTCATAGATCTCGTAGCCCTTCTGTTGGAGGGCGCGCTTGACCGCGGGCGCGACTCCGTGTGCACGAATCAAGACTTTGCGCTTCTGCCCTGGTTCCACGGGGGGCAGCTCTTCGTGAGATTTCACAAAGATCATGCCCTTGGCGCGCAGCCGCGCGACCTCTTGAGGATTATGAATGAGCTCGCCCAGGCAGTAAACCGGGCCGTCACGTGTCTCGTTTAATAGCTTTTCAGCCATCTCTACGATGCGCTCCACGCCAAAGCACCAGCCGGCGCTGCGCGCAATCTCAATAGTGGGTCTCTCTGTAGCGATCATAAACTCTCCTGCAGGGCTGGGGAACGTTCCAGCCCGACTCTATCTATGCGCTCCATCAACAGATCAGCAAGCTTGTGATAGCGCTCGTGGCGATCTGAGACCTCCCCAAGATCGAACTCTAAGTCTCGTAAGCTAAACGGCGCGCTGATATACGCAGTGATTTGAGGCCAGCGGAAGGGATACTTTGGGGGATAGGGGCCGCGGGCCTCGAAGCGCACGGCGACGAATTCGCTGCCGGTGCGCTCAGCAAAGCGAATAACTCCAGGATGGGCCCGCTGGGGCTTCTGCGTCGTCCCCTCGGGGAAGATCCCCACGATCTTGCCAGATCTGATGGCTTCGAGCACTTTGCGCAAGTCCTCCACTTGGAAGTGTTCCCGATCGATCGTGATCGCGTAGTGGCGCACCCAGAAGGCCAAGAAGGGGTTCTCATTAAGCAGCGTCTTGCGCGCGACAAAGTAGATACGGTGCCGATGGCCCAGTACAGTTATCAGTAGCGGGATATCCCAGTAGCTGCGATGGCGCGCTACGAGCAGAAATCCACCCTGTTGGGGAAGGTTCTCCCAGCCGCGCACCCGCAACCGGAACAGGACCCGCACGATCGCGCCCAAGACCGGGGCCAGCAGCCAGTAAACAAACCCCTTGATGGCTTCGGCCGCGTTCACCCGTTCAGTTTACCAGACACTCCCCGCTTCTGCAACGCCGACTCCACAGCCCGCACAGCCTCAGCGATGACGTCCTCTAAAGTGCGCCCATCGGTACGGATGATGAGCGTATCGGGGGCGATCTGTAAGCGCCCGAAGCCCACACTATCGCGGGCGTCGCGCTCGCGCATCTTGGCCAAGACGTCTTCATACGACTGATTGAGGCGTTCGCGGCAGCGGCGGCGGGCGCGCTCCTCAACAGAAGCATCAAGATAGAGCTTGACATCAGCGTTGGGGAGGACGACCGAGCCGATGTCGCGTCCCTCCATGACGACATCCCTGTCGCGTGCGAGCGCCCGTTGCTGAGCGATGAGAAATTCGCGCACTTCTGGGCGGGCCGCGACCTGAGAAGCAAGCTCGTCCATTTCTGGAGTGTAGAGTTTTTCTGTGATGTCTTGGCCGTTGAGCACGATCCGTTCGTTGGGTCGAACTTCGATGGAGATTTCGGAGAGCTTCAGTCCTTGGGAGAGCCCCAGGGCGACGGCGCGGTACATAGCACCAGTGTTGACCAGAAGACACCCAAAACGTTTTGCCAAGGCGCGGGCGACGCTCGTCTTGCCGGAGCCAGCCGGGCCATCAATGGCGATCTGCATAGAGTTAAGATAGCAAACTCTGCACACCCTTCCAAATCATATTGATCGCCGAGTAGAGCAGCACGACCCCGAAGAGCCGCCGCAGGAAGATTTTTGAGACCCTTGTGGTGCTCCACGCTCCCACCTGCGCTCCGATGATAATCCCCAGTGCCAGCGGGATTGCCAAGTCTATATGGAGATTGCCCTGAAAGAAGTGCGTGATCGCAGCGATGAGCGACGACGGCCCCATCACGAAGAGGCTCGTCGCCACGGCATTGACGATCTCTACCCCCAGAAAGATATTCATCGCGGGGACCATCACGATCCCCCCGCCGATCCCGAAGAACCCTGCCGCGACTCCCGCGACCAAGCCGACAAGAGCGCCAAGCAGAGGCGTGGGATTGCCGTGTGGATCCAGCCCACGTCGGAGCAGCAAGCCCAGCTCTTTGGGTTCTTTCCCCGCGAGCATCAGCCCAGAGACGTAGAGCAATAAGACCCCGAACGCGATAGCTAACGCTTCGCTTGAGATGAACTCCGTGAGAAACGCCCCAAGCCATGCTCCCACCAGCGCGGCGGGCAGCAATGCCAGCGCGAATTTATAATCAATCTTCTTTTGGCGAGAGTATGCGACCGTGCTAGAGATCGAGTTGAAGACGATCGCAGCTAAGCTGGTGCCAACAGCTTCTTGGGTCGAGCCCACGAGATTCAAAAAGACGAGCAGCGGGACCATAAAAATCCCGCCGCCGACCCCGACCATGCTCGCCACCCAGCCAATAGCAATAGCTGCGAAGAATAATATCCCCGCGATCAAGACGTGATCATCTCACCATCGCTGTAACATTCTAATTATGCCTATGGCGCTACAAAGAACTATGACTATACCCGCTAGTCGAGTTAATATCAAATCTAACTTAGAGAGCCTCAGCTTATAAATCCTCTCAGACACGCTCGCGGGATCTATGATTCCACGAATTCCATAAGCGATGAAGAGGTACAATGGCAAGGGCATCAAGATTTTTATAAGAGCTTCGTGAGGGATTACGAGTATACTAATAATTAGAACGATCGCTCCTAAGGGGAGCAAAATATGAACTAGCCATTTTATTACCCGTTCAGACATATTCCCCTTATCGCTTCCGTTTCAAATATCCTTCAATAAATAGATCGAGCTCGCCGTCCAAGACGGCTTGCACGTTGCCCACCTCGATCTCCGTGCGATGATCTTTGACTAATTGATAGGGCTGCAAGACATACGAACGAATCTGGCTCCCCCACTCGATAGCGCGCAACTCCCCGCGCACTTTCGCGATCTCTTGCTCTTTCTCCCGCAGCTTCAGCTCGTACAGCCGCGCCGCAAGAAGCTCTAACGCGATCTCTTTATTCTGCTGCTGGCTGCGCTCCCGCTGACACGTCACGACAATCCCCGTGGGCACGTGCGTAATTCTTACGGCAGACTCAGTTTTGTTGACATACTGCCCGCCGGCTCCCCCAGCCCGGAACGTGTCAATCTTCAGATCTTCAGGACGAATCTCGATATCCACATCCTCGACCTTGGGAATGACCGTCACGGCAGCGAACGATGTATGCCGCCGCGCGTTGGCATCGAACGGGGAGATTCGGACTAAGCGGTGGACGCCGCGCTCGGCCTTCAAATATCCATACGCATAGGGCCCCAAGACTTCAACCGTCGCGCTCTTGATCCCCGCGACTTCTCCGGGGCTCGCCTCGATGATGCTCGCCCGCCACCCCCGCCGCTCTATATAGCGCAGATACATTCGCAAGAGCATCTCGGCCCAATCTTGAGCATCCGTGCCCCCAGCCCCCGCTTGAATGCTTAGATAACAGTCGTTGGGATCGTAAGGCTCGTTGAGAAACGCCTCAAGTTCTAGGGCTTCCAAACGCTTGGAGAGCTCTTGGATGCCTAACTGCACTTCGCGCTCGACGGACGGGTCGCCCTCGGACTTGCCCAGCTCTTCTAAGACTTCTAGGTCGTCGAGCTGGGTCTCCAGCGCTTTGTATTTCTGTAAAACCCGGCGCTTCTGCTCGACTTGCTGGGCGACGAGCTTCGCTTGATGTTTGTCCTCCCAGAAGCCCGGCGCAGACATCTGGTCTTCTAAGCGTTTGAGCTCGGCTTCTAACGCAGCTAAGTCAAAGACGATCAGCGATCTGGTTCAACCGATCGCGCAACTGTTGCAGCACGGCTCTCGTCCTCCTTGTTGCACGCTCTGCTCACAGTATTCTATGATTGCCGTGTGAAGAATGCAACTGGTACACTTTATATCGTTGCGACTCCCATCGGGAACTTAGAAGATATCACGCTAAGGGCCTTAAGAGTGCTTAAGGAGTGCGATCTTATCATCGCTGAGGACACGCGGCGCTCGCGCCAGCTCTTGGCGCACTATGGGATTGAAAAGCCCTTCGAGCGCAGCTTGTATCGCGGGGCCGAGCGCGAGCGCGTCGAGTATTTTATAGAGAAACTCAAAGGGGGCGCGCGGATCGCGCTCATCTGCGACGCGGGCACGCCGCTCATCTCCGATCCGGGCTATGGGCTGGTCCGTCGCGCCATTGCTGAAAATATCTCAGTGATCCCCATCCCAGGGCCGACAGCGCTGATCACAGCGTTGATCGTCTCGGGCTTCCCTACGGAGAGCTTCGTCTTCGCGGGGGTGCCTCCGAAAAAACCCAAAGCCAAGCATGAGTTTTTCGCCCATCTCTCCCAAGAGCCCCGCACGATCGTGCTCTATGAGTCCCCTCATCGGGTGCTGAAGACCCTCGAAGTGATGGCTGAAATCTTTCCCGATAGACCCCTGGCGCTCTGTCGAGAGCTCACAAAGATTCACGAAGAGATCGTGCGCGGGACAGTCCAGCAGATTCTCGACAATCTCCGAGCTCGCCCGACGATTAAGGGGGAGATCACGCTTGTCCTTGGGCCAATGGAGACTCGATCACAAGCGCAACAGCTAGGAGAATCTCTATGACTCTTAAACGCATCAAGTTGATTCAGTTAGGTCTAGGGGGCGTGGGTCGGGCGCTGGTGCGTCAAATCTTGACGCAGCGATCTTATCATGCCCAGCGGCTTGGGCTCTCGCTGCAGTATCTCGCGCTCGCAGATCGCGACGGGATCGTCATCAACAAAGATGGGCTTTTTGATGAGATGCTGACAGAGATCGTCGCAGCGAAAGCGCAAGGGGCGCGGCTGCGGGCTCTGCCCCAGGGCCGCTCTTGGGACAGTAGCCCTGCGATCGTAGAAGGGCTTTTTGAGCCCGATACTATCGTCGTGGACGTGACGGCTACAGAAGCGACTGTTCCCGTGCTACGCGCGGCGTGCGCGCGGGGTCTGGGGATCGTCTTGGCCAATAAGCTGCCGCTGGCTGGGCCCTATGAGCTCTTTCGCGAGTTGACAGCTAACCCCAAAACGCGCTTTGAGACGACCGTGGGCGCGGCGCTCCCCATCATTGTCACCATACAGTCGTTCTTGCTCGACACCGGCGATGCTATTCAGAAAATCCGCGGGTGTCTCTCTGGGACGCTCAATATGCTCTGTCAGCGACTGGAGCGGGGGCACAGATTTTCAGAGATTGTGCGGGAGGCCAGGGCGCGTGGCCACACCGAGCCCGACCCTCGTGAAGATCTCTCCGGTCGCGACGCTGCCCGTAAAGCGCTAATACTAGCGCGCTTGCTTGGCTACCCTCTAGAGCTTGAGGACGTCTCGCGCGAGTCACTCTATCCCCTGGAGTGGGATGCGCTTTCTGTAGAAGATTTCTTGGCGCGTCTGTCAGAGTACGATGCGCGATGGGCGGAGCTCGGTCGAGACGTCCAAGCGCGGGGAGAGAAGCTGCGCTACGTCGTTGAAATCCGTGATGGGCGCTGTCGAGCGCAGCTCGAAAGGCTCACAGCAGACGATGAGCTAGTGCGTCCGGGGGTAGCTGACAGCGTTGTGGCTGTGCAGACGGCGCGCTATCGCGAGAGTTCTTTAATTATTCGGGGCAAGGGGTCGGGGCCGGAACTGACGGCTTCGGGCGTGCTCGCGGATATTCTCATCTTGGCTCGCTGAGTGTATAATACACTCAGGAGGTGATCGTATGAAGTCGGCGTCTATCGCGGCGCTGGTGTGTTTGGGCGTGTTGGCCGTAGGAGTGTCAGCTCAGGCTCAGGGGCAAAGCCCCTTGTACTATGGCACACAGATCGGTGGTGGGACGATAGCGGCCCTAGCTGGCGGCGTAGTGGGAACGCTTGCGGGCGGGCTCAGCGGGGCATTGTTGGCTCTGCCCCTTGAATTCGCACGCAATCCCAAGGGAGTCTATCAAGTCACCCAAGAAGAGAGACAGACCCAAACTCCAGAAGATCTGCTGGCTCCTCCGTCGGAAGAGCCCTTGCCTATGCAATGGGCCTTCAAGGGAGCGAAGATCGGCTTCGGCTTAGGAGTAAGTATAGGGGCAGCGATGGGGGTCATCTGGATAGGGAAGCTCTTTGGCGTCGAGGGCGATCCCCAAGGGGCTTTCACCGGAGCGTTTGCTGGAGGTCTTGTAGGAATGATTTTGCTAACCGAGCCTCAGAAGTACCCGTTCTCATTCTCAGGCTGGTACTGTGAGCGCATAGAAGAGAAGGACAAGACCAGCTGGGAATGCGGGTATAAGGGCTCTTTGGTCGAGCCCATCGAAGTTCTTCTCAGCCCGATGGCCTTGGCGGCTCTGGGGGCTACTATTGGGTATAATGCCAAGGTTGGCTTAGCGATCTCCGCGCCGTTAGTGAGTGTGAGATTTTAAGGGAGGGCAGGGATCTCGCGCACGGCGTGGTCGCTCACGTCAAGTATAATATTATCTATCAATCTCGCTTTGCCGAAGTAGACCGCCAGCGCGATCAGCACCAGCCCATCTAGCTTCTCGATGGGCTGCAGATCGCTCACGCGCGCAATCTCGATATAGTCTATCTTCGCTTCGCTCGCCGTGGTGATGACTCGCTCCATCTCGGTGATGACCCTCTTCGCGTCGCGCTCCCCAGATTCGATGAGGGCTTTCGCTTTCTGTAAAGATCTATAGAGCACTGTGCTCTGGGCGCGTTGCTCTGGGGAGAGATAGACGTTGCGGCTGCTCATCGCAAGGCCGTCGGGCTCGCGCACCGTCGGCGCAGAGATGATTTTGATGGGGAAGTTCAGGTCTTGGACGAGTCTTTTGATGATGATGAGCTGCTGCGCATCTTTTTGGCCGAAGACCGCAATATCGGGCTGCACAATGTTGAAGAGCTTGCTCACCACCAAGACGACCCCGTTGAAGTGCCCCGGCCGCCGCGCCCCGCAAAGACGATCAGCTAATTTTTCGATCTGAAACGTGATGAGCGAGCGTTCGGGGTACATCTCCGAGACTTCCGGCGCAAAGATGAGATCTGTCCCGCGCGCCTCGCAGAGCGTGCGATCG
The DNA here is from genome assembly GCA_036783095.1 of Candidatus Bipolaricaulota bacterium. Taxonomy (GTDB): domain Bacteria; phylum Bipolaricaulota; class Bipolaricaulia; order RBG-16-55-9; family DRXL01; genus JANXCC01. The sequence goes on along the minus strand of DAIPXV010000002.1, from coordinate 308 downwards.
CGCTCAAAATCCCTGGGATACGAAGCGAAGTCTTCATGAGGGCCAAACTGCGTGGGATTGACAAAGATGCTCACGACGACAAAGTCGCTATGCTGGCGCGCGATATCTATGAGCCGGAGATGTCCTTCGTGCAAATATCCCATTGTGGGCACAAAGCCGATGCGCTTGCCCTGGGCGCGAGCCCGAGCGATCGCTGTGCGCGTCTCTGCAATCGTGCGCGTGATGAGCATACCAGACTTCGTCTGGACTGTACACCTTCGCCAGCCTCTGGCTGGCGAAGATGAACGTCAAGCGAAGCTTGTTAGGTC
>DAIPXV010000001.1:0-84634 GCA_036783095.1 Candidatus Bipolaricaulota bacterium | reverse complement strand
GCGTGCCGTCGGGCGAGGCTGATAGCCGTCAAGAACAACGGTAAGAGCGTCAGCCCCGCAAGCCAAGCGAACGAGAGCTTATACAGAAAGAAATGTCCCAAGAGAATGCCCAGGGCGAAGGAGATCGCGATGAAGACCAATGGCCGACGGCGACGAGGAGTGTGAGGAAGTTGCGACATCATGGCCAGCTAGCCTGCTCTGTTCCCGCGCGATTTTCTTGAGCCGCTCCAGCAGCTGTTCGTGGCGCTTCTTTTTGGGTATATAGATCGTCAATTGCCAGGGCGTCTCGCCGTTGCTCCGTCTCACCGTGCCACCTCATTATACTCCAGTTGAGTTTACTTGTGAAGCCCCAGGTTGACCTTAATTTAGCTTAAACTTTTTCTTAATCTTGCTTAAGTTCAACCTTAAGCAAGCCGAAGTTTTTTCTTAAGCGAGCTTATGGTCAGGGCTGGGGGACGGTGCTAGAGTGAGGGTGCAGTGTGCGGTCCATCCCGCAGCAGATGAAGAGCAGCGTGGGGCGGGATGCCAAGTCCGGGGGTAGCCTGCGGGAGCCCCTGCATCCCGCCCAAGACTCACACGAAGGGAGGTGAGAGCTGAGACAGGAGAGACTCCAAGGGCCCGGGCGAGCCCGCCTTCGCCCAACACTCAATATTTCTCTCACAGAAGGAGGAGAGGCAAATGTTCAGGCTCAGCCAGATGACGAAATGGATCGGTGTAGTGACCATGTCGGCCTTGCTCCTGTGGGCAACGACTGGAATCCAAGTGGTCAGCCAGCAGGCTGGACCAGGGCCTGTGCGGAGCCAAGCACTACAACACCTAGGGAACGCCCGCCCGCAGCTGACAGCTGGGGGTAGGCATATCCTTGATCTAGATGAGGCAGCCTTTGGCAGCTTGCCCGATGGCACTATAGCCTACATCCCACTTGCTAAGGATGACCCAGCTTGGCAACTGCTCTTCGATCTCGTCTGGAATAGAAAACCAGTAGGACCATTGTTCATTGGTATGCTTTATGTAGATCACAGGGTTGAGCTTGCGCTCGACGGTGGTGAAACTATTAAGCTGGATCCTGGATCATATTACCTCAAAGTCAATAATAACCTTCAGGTAATCGCAGAGGATAGCGAGGGTAAGGGTACGAGAATCGGAACTATATCTTTCGGGAGATTTTTGCGGAGCAAGCCGCAGAGAACAGTGCAATACTTCATTGCAGGAAAAGAGAATCCCATATGGTTCGCAGTCGGCCTTTTGTTGGTCTTCACAGCAGGGGCTGTAACTGGATGCACTATGCAAGTCAATACTTGTAATAATTGCATACAACAAAACACTCAACAAAACAATCCTCCTCCGCCCTCACCGCCGAGTGGAGGGGGTGGAGGATAGAGGCGTTCTCCTCTAGCCGGCTTAAGAGTGGGTGATCGCTCTTCCCATGAAGAAGCGATCACCTTATAATTTTAATTATGCGGAGAAAGGCACTTCTGGAGGCTTTAAAAAGTCCTGGAAGCTGGGTAGCCCAGCACGGCCCCTCTCGCCCTTTGCCTCAGCTCCCTATAAGCTGGAAATTTTTCATCATTGTGACGAGTATACTTACGATCGAAAGGCGGGTATAGTGCGTTAAGCTGCCTTCACTCCCAGAGCTAACGCCTCTTCGACAGTGATCCAGCCCTGCCATAGCGCTTCCAGCACCTGCATCAGATGCAACTCCACCATCAACTCGTCCCCACCCAGCTCCGCCCGTAGCCCTGCCTCCAGCTCCGCTATCTGTCTTTCGCTGAGCTTGCTCGCCCGCTTCAGCTCCTCTAGATCAAACATACTTACACCTCCGGCGGTGCTAAGATCTCCAAAGAAGGAAGCCCTCGACTGGCATTGACATAATTCACCAAGAGTCGTGTGCTGCGCCGCACTAAGTGCTTGAAATTCCAGCTCACCAGGATATCCGCCCCGCCCAGCACTGCGACAGCCAAATGCAAGGCATCGGCGAGATAGCGCAGGGGCACCACACCGGCAGCCACATACACCCGTGCCAGCTCATGCTCCGCCTCGCCAATAGAGAGCACCTGAAAGCCTGCTGTCAAGTTCAGAAGCCGCTCCCACAATGATGGATCACGGACTCGCCTTAGCTCCTCCAAAGTCAGCTGAGAACAGAGCTTCTCATACTCTGGGAGCTTGTCCCAGAACGCTTGAGTGAGGCGCTGGCGCTCCGGGGCGCGCTCATCGTAGAGGGCACTAAAGACTGACGTATCCAGGTAGAGGCGGAGCTTACGTGTCATCGCTTCAGCATAGCAAAAATCCTATAAAGGGACAAACAGAAAGAGACCCCAAGGGCCTGGGCGAGCTCGCCTTCGATCTCTTCAGATTTTTCCGCTATAATCGCCGCCGTGAGAAAAAATTCTGAACGGCTCGCTGAGCTGTTGCTTGTGCTGGTGGTCCTCATTTGGGGAGCTAATTTCATCGTGATGAAAGCAGCTTTTCGCGAACTTCCCCCTCTCGCATTTAATGCCGTGCGCATGACCGTCGCCGCCGCCCTCATGGGAGGCATCTGGCTGGTGCGCGAGCGCCAGAGAAAGATGCCTTGGTCTGATTGGCTCAAGCTAGCAGGAGTAGGACTGCTGGGCAACACGTGCTATCAGATTCTCTTCGCAATTGGGCTGGACCTGACAACCTCCGCGATCTCGTCGCTGCTCATCGGAACGATCCCCATCTGGACAGCCCTCTTGGCAATGGCGCTGGGCTGGGAGAGGATCTCCCAAAAGACTTGGTTAGGAATTGCCCTCGCTTTTGTAGGGGTCATTCTCGTCACGCTGGGCAGCTCCCAGGGGAATTCTCCTGCCAGAGATCTCCTCTTAGGGAATCTGCTCACTCTCGGCGCGGCGATCTGCTGGGCCAGCTATACCGTGCTCTCCAAGAGATTATTGGAGAGGTACTCAGCTCTGCACGTCTCGGCTGTAGGGCTGTTACTGGGAGTTCCGGGGCTGTGGCCGTTCGCTCTGCCCGATCTGCTCTCGCTGAACTGGCGCGCTCTGCCACTTTCTGTGTATGGGAGCATCCTCTACACAAGTTGTCTCTCTATTGCTTTGGCCTATCTTATCTGGTCGTATGGCATTCAGAAGGTTGGGGCAGCGCGCACCGCCGTCTTCAACAATATCGTTCCTGTAGTAACGTTTGCCCTCGCTTCCTTCGTGATGCACGAGCCGATCACCTGGCTCCAACTGTTAGGAGGAGCGATCGTCCTGGGTGGTGTCTGGCAAACGGTGCAAAAAAATAGAGGGGCCAGCGCTCGCTAGAGCGCCGGCCCCATCTTTATTTAATTTACGGGTACATCCCGCGCGCTCGTGCCGCTTCGGCCACACGCGCCACCGCCGTCATGAACGCCGCTGTGCGCATGTCAACCTTCTGCTTGAGGTGCATCTCGAGCACACGCTTGAACGCCTCAGTCATAAAGAGCTTCAAGCGCTCGTCCACCCTCTCGGCATCCCAGAAATACCGATAGCGATCTTGGACCCACTCAAAGTAGCTGACCGTCACTCCTCCAGAGTTCGCCAAGATATCAGGGAGGACGAAGATCCCGCGCTCATGGAGGATGGCGTCGGCTTCTTGAGTGGTCGGGCCGTTGGCCAGCTCGCAGATGATCTTCGCTTTGATCTTGGGGGCATTGCGCTCATGGATCTGGTCTTCTAATGCCGCCGGCGCGAGGATATCGCACGGGAGTTCTAAGAGCTGATCGTTGCTGATCTTCTCTGCTCCCTTGAACCCCACGACCGTGCCCGTCTCTTTCTTGAACGCGAGCACAGCTTTATAGTCTAAGCCCTTAGGGTTGTAGATGCCGCCCTGGGAGTCGCTGACGGCGATCACTTTGGCGCCGGCTTCCTGCATAAATTGAGCGTAATACGAGCCAGCATTGCCAAAGCCTTGGATGGCGACCGTCGCCCCCTCAATCTTCATCTTGAGGTGTTTGAGGGCTTCGAGAGTGCAGAAGAAGCCGCCGCGAGCGGTAGCCGTCTCGCGCCCTACAGACCCCCCAAGGAGGATGGGCTTGCCTGTCACCAGCCCGGGCATGAATTCCCCATTATGGTGCATGCTGATCGTATCCACGATCCAGGCCATCTCCCGGGAGCTCGTGTAGACATCGGGGGCAGGAATATCTACATCTGGACCGATGATGGGCGCGATCTCCGCGGCATAGCGCCGCGTGAGCCGCTCCAGCTCCCCAACAGACATCTCCTTGGGGTTGCACTTGACGCCCCCCTTGGCACCGCTGAAGGGCAACCCCGCTACAGCGCACTTCCAATTCATCAGGATCGCCAGTGCCTCCACTTCCTCCAGCGTCGTGTCGGGGTGATAACGGATCCCGCCCTTGCCCGGCCCCAAGACCGGGTGGCACTGCACCCGATACCCCTCAACATTCATGATCCGGCCGTCGTCCATGCGCACTGGGAAGTTAACGATCAGCCGGCGCTTGGGATACCGCAAGAGCTCTATCAAGCTGTCCTCCAGCTTGAGCTTCTTCGCGGCCACATCGAAAAAGTACCGCGCGGTCTTGAGCATCTTCAGCTCGCCTTCCCGTTTGGCATCTGCTGTTACTGCCATAGATCAGACCTCCTTTGTCTGATGTATAATAGCTTTCTGGGCCAATTGACGACCAACTTCTAACGCTTGTAAGTTCTGGTCACGGTACTTCGTAGGCGTGCGCAGCGCTACCGCCTTCTGAAGATTCTCCCATGAGACCAAGCTCACTAGAGCATTGAGCGCCCCCAGCGCAATGATGTTCGCGACAAGCTTGCTCCCAACTTGTTCCACAGCCGCGCGCAATAACGGCAACTTCACGACGTTGTCTTTGGCGGGTGTATTCACCTGAGTTGAGTCTACCACAATGAGGGCCTGACTGTCCACCAAGGGGAAATATTTATCGAACGCATCTTGGGAGAGGCAGAGCAAGACATCAGGCTTCACAACTTGGGGGTACGCGATCTTCTCTGTAGAGATGATCACGTCGGATTTGCTTGCTCCCAGGCGTGCCTCTGGGCCGTAGCTCTGCGCGACCGCGACGTTCTTGCCATCGCGCATCGCCGCTTCAGCTAAGATAATCCCCGCTAAGACAAGCCCCTGCCCCCCCGCCCCTGTTAGCTCAATCTGTTTAGTGGCCATCTCGGATCTGCGCTATAAGACCGTAATAGCTCTCCACAAACTCTGGGCGCTCCTCACGATGCAATTCCCCAATGACTATCTTCTCAGCGCGCTCTTCGGCGCTGAGAGAATCCCACTCTTCAATGGGCACCGTCCGCTCTTTGATATTATGCAGCATCTCGTAGGGATCACGCAAGTCGTTCAGCCGCCCATAATACGTCGGACAGTGCGTGAGCACCTCGATCACAGAGAACCCCTTATGGTTGATCCCGCGCTCGATATATTTCACCATCTCGGGAAAGTCGAAGCTCGTGGTGCGCGCCACGTACGTCGCCCCTGCGGCTATCGCTAAGCGCGCAATATCAAAGGGATACTCTAAGTTCCCATAGGGGCTGGTCGTGCTCCGCTTGTGCGAGGGGGTTGTGGGGGCGACCTGGCCGCCCGTCTGCCCGTAGATCGAGTTGTTATAGACGATCGCTGTGAGGTCGACATTGCGGCGGCAGGCGTGAATGAAGTGATTGCCCCCAATGCCGATGGCGTCCCCATCCCCCAGGGCGAGCACGACCGTCAGCTCGGGCCTGACGAGTTTGAGTCCCGTCGCGAAGACTATAGCTCGTCCATGGGTCGTGTGCATCGCATCGGTATTGAAGAGAAACGCCGTGCGCCCTGAGCATCCGATCCCACCAATGACCACAGTTTTATTGAGATCGAGCTCCAACCCAGCCATCGCACACGCGAGCGCGTGAGTAATCATCCCGTGCCCACAGCCGGGACACCACACATGCGGCAATCTCTCCACACGCAAATACTCTCTATAGTCCATGGCTCACTCCCACCTTGAGGCGAGCTTGCACGCGCTGACAAATCTCTTGAGGGGTGATGAGATAGCCGTCCACTCGACCGAGATGCTCGACCACCACACGCCCTCCAACCGCGCGCTCGACCTCACGCACGAGTTGCCCCAAATTGAGCTCTGGGACGAGCACGTACTGGGCACGCTCGGTGCACGACCGAATGAGCTTATCCGGGAAGGGCCAGAGCGTCTTTAGGTCGAGCCATCCCACCGCAAGACCTTGAGCACGTAGTTGATGCCCCGCGGCTTCTACAGCACGGCTGGTGATGCCGTAGCTGATAATAATAACATCAGCATCATCTACGAAATGCGCGCGGTAGAGAGCGAGCTGGTCCGCGCGGCTCTCGATTTTAGAGACGATGCGCTGGAGCTGCTCCGCAGCTTTTTGACCTTGGGTGGGAAAGCCCCACTCGTCATGAGCCATTCCTGTGACCATCACTCGCCCACCCTCACCAAAGGTGACCATCATCTCATTCGAGAACGGCTTGAAGTCCTCAAGGCGCTCCGGACGACGGCGCTCGACGACTTCGAGTTCTCCGGGTTCGGGCAAGATCACATTCTCCCGCAAGTGCGCCAGGACTTCATCCAAGAGCAAGATCACGGGCACACGATACTGTTCAGAGAGATTAAACGCGTGCACGGTCATCTCGAAGACCTCGCGCACCCACGAGGCCGTCAGCACGATGATGGGGTGATCGCCGTGGGTGCCCCAGCGCGCTTGCATCACGTCTCCTTGGGCAGCTTTTGTGGGCTGACCGGTACTGGGGCTCCAGCGCTGCGCGTCCACGATCACACACGGGGTCTCGGTGATCGCTGCGTACCCAATAGACTCCTGCATGAGCGAGAATCCCGGCCCGCTGGTAGCTGTCATCGCTTTTGTGCCCCCCCACGACGCTCCGATCACCGCTGAGATCGAGGCGATCTCGTCCTCCATCTGGAGACAGATGCCGCCGACCTTGGGCATCTCCCGGGCCAAGTACTCCATGATCTCGCTGCTGGGCGTGATGGGATACCCCGCGAAGAAGCGACACCCCGCGTAGAGCGCCCCGCGCGCGCACGCTTCGTTCCCTTGGACGAGCTCTGGCTCTCTCATACCCATGACGGTTGCAATACTCTGACTTTATGGACGGAGATGGCGAAATCCGGGCAGCGCTGCTCACAGATGCCGCAGAAGACACACTGTGCGATCGCCTTCGCTTCAGCCTTGCCCTCGGCATTGAGCACGAGCACTCCTTTGGGGCAGCTCTGGACGCAAACGCCGCACCCCTTGCACCGTCGTCGCTCGATCTCTAGGAAGAACTCTCCTTGCTCATAGCGCTTCATAGCGTTCACACTTTCTCAGAAGCTTCTCCCAATCCTCATCCACTTGCCGTTGGATCTGATGGAGTAACTCTCTGTTTTGGGGCTCAAACAGATGCGCAAAGCGCTTCTGTGGACGCAACCATTCGGTGATGGGCAGCTTCTCCTCGGGGATGTAGTTTAAGACCCAGCGCCCCTCAATGATCTCATAGAGGGGCCAGTAGCATGTCTCGACAGCAAGACGCGCAATCTTGATGCCTTGATCCGTGGGATAGCCCCAGCCGCGCGGGCAGGTCGAGAGCACATTGAGGAATGCCGGGCCATCTACAGCAGCAGCTTTGCGCGCTTTTCTTGCGAGATCGTACCAATCGCTGATGGATGCCTGCGCGACATAGGGGATGTGATGGGCCGCGGCGATCTCAGTGAGATCTTTTCTCCGCTGAGGTTTGCCAAAGCTCTTCTCGCCCACCGGGGCGGTGCTCGTCTGGGCAGCAAACGGCGTCGCCCCAGAACGCTGATTCCCCGTGTTCATATACGCCTCGTTGTCGTAGCAGACGTAGATGAATCTATGGCCACGTTCAAGTGCCCCGGAGAGCGCCTGCAGCCCAATATCGTAGGTGCCGCCGTCGCCGCCAAACGCGACGAAGCGAATCTCTCGAGAGATCTTGCCCCGCCGTCGCAGAGCGCGATAGGCCGTCTCGACCCCGCTGGCGACGGCTGCAGCGTTCTCAAACGCCACATGAATCCATGGAATATTCCATGCTGTCGTGGGATATCGCGTCGTCGCCACTTCGAGACAGCCCGTGGCGTTGATGACGACCACAGGTTCTTCGATGGCATTTAAAATTGTGCGCACGCAGATGGGAGCACCGCACCCGGCACAGAGGGCGTGCGCCCCGGTGAAGCGTTGGTGCCTCTCTTCACGTTGTGCGAGTTCTTTCGTATTGGGCATAGAGATCACTCCCGCAGGCCTAAATATCGCAGCACGGTCGGATCTACTTCGTTCTGCATATCAGTCACGACGGATGCTAAGAGCTCGGGGGGCGTGTCGCGCCCACCTAGCCCATAGATATAGTTATACAGCACGGGTCTCTTGGGAAGATAGCGCCCGAGCGCAGCCGAGATTTCTAGATAGAGCGGCCCCCAACTGCCTAAGGAGATCGCGCGATCTAAGACAGCTACCGCGCGCTTGCCCGAAAGCGCTTGAGCGATCTCTTGGGCGGGGAAGGGCCGGAAGACCCACGGCTTAATTAGCCCGACTTTGACTCCTTTGCGCCGCAGCCGATCTATAGTGACTTTGGCTGTGCCCGCTGCTGAGCTGAGAGTCACTAAGACATAGTCGGCATCGCTCAGCTTATACGCTTCAAAGAACCCTTGATAGCGACGCCCCGAGATCTCTGCGAATCGTTCTTGCAGCTCAAGCCAGACAGATCGAGCAGCGTCGAGGGCGTCCACTTGCTGGCGCTTCAGCTCAAAGTAATAGTCAGGGAGCGCAAACGGCCCTTGCGTCGTCGGATGATCTACATCGAGGAGCGGGTAGAGCGGCTCGTATTCGCCTACAAATTTTTTGACGACCTCATCGGGAAGGAGCGCGACCGGCTCGGCTGAGTGCGTGATCGTAAATCCATCTTGCATCACCATCACTGGGACTAAGACCCGGTGATCCTCGGCGAGCCGCTGCGCGATGATCATCAAGTCATATGCTTCTTGAGCGTTCTCCGCGAAGAGCTGCACACACCCGGCATCGCGAGCCATCATACTATCAGAATGATCGCAGTGGATATTAATGGGCCCAGAGAGCGCGCGACTCCCCACCGCGATCACGATGGGACAGCGCATCGACGCCGCGATATAGACGATCTCCAACATTAACGCCAGCCCTTGAGAACTCGTAGCAGTGATCACGCGCGCTCCGGCGCACGAGGCGCCTACCGCAGCGCTCATGGCGCTGTGCTCGCTCTCCACGTTGATAATCTCTGTATGGCACAACCCATCAGCGACAAACTGCGCGAACGTCTCAATGATCGGGGTCTGGGGCGTGATGGGATAGACGGGCACAACGTCAGGATCGATTTGGCGCATGGCGTGCGCGGCGGCCTCCGCACCCGTTATGAGAGAGAGCTGTGGCTCTGTGGCTACACGCATACTTCCTCACCGGCTTTCGCAGGAGAGGACGTGGGCTTGCTCTTAGCTTCCTCGACCATCGTGATGGCCCCTGTAGGGCAGACTTGCGAGCAGATCCCACACCCCTTGCAGTGATCGTAGCTGAATCCGCGCATCTGCAAGCGCTCCACAAGGATAGTCGCCTCGGGGCAGTGCGCCCAACACAAGAGACAATTGACGCAGAGCTTCTCATTAAAAGAGGGCTTTTTGCCGGAGCGCCAGCCCCCCGTCTGCACCAAATGGGGCGTCGCCCCACCGGGAATGACCCCACCAATGGGTAACTCTTGATAGCGCTTCATGCTGTCGCCTCCAAGGTCTCCAAGCTCTCGGTCAGCGCGGTAAAGCCCGCGCGCAGCGCCGCCAAGTTGGCCGACGCTTTCTCGCCAAAGAGCTTGGTAAATTCTTGTTCTAACTCTTCAAGAGCGATATCTCCAAGCAGGCGCACCAGTGCCCCTAACATCACCACGTTGGAGAAGCGCGCGCCGACTGATCGGGCGAGCGCTTCGGCGTCGAGCGTGATGATCTTTCCGGGAAACCCCGTCAGCGCACGGATCTCTTCGGGCGTCTGCGCCGTGTTGACGAGCAAGATCCCGTGGCGCTTCAGCCCTTCGGTGACCCGGGCCTCCTTGGCGTGGAGCAGCGTCGGGTCGAGCACAACGACGATATCGGGCTCGTAGATGCTGCAGTGCAGGCGAATCTCTTTGGTATCGATGCGATTGAACGCTTTCACGGGGGCACCGCTGCGCTCCGGGCCGTACTCAGGGAAGGCTTGGGCGTAGTGTCCATGGCGTAGGGCCGCTCCGGCTAAGAGCTGCGAGACGGTCTTCGCCCCTTGGCCGCCGCGCCCGTGCCAGCGAATCTCGATCATAGCAACGTCACCCCTTTGCGAGGAACTTGGCAATCCCTTGAGCAGCGAGCTTCCCATGACGCACGGCTTCGACGACGGTCCCCCCACCGTTGATGCAGTCGCCGCCGGCAAAGTACTTTTCACGATTTGTCTGGAAGTTCTCGTTCACTGTGACGAGCCCGCCCTCGGTCTCCAAGCCCAGCGCGTTCCAGAGCTCAACGCGCTTCTCTTGCCCAATCGCTTTGATGACGGTGTCGACTTCGAGCGTGAACTCGGTGCCAGGGACAGGTTCAGGGGCTGGACGACCAGATTTGTCAGGGGCTCCTAATCGCATATGAATACATTCGATCTTGCGGACCTTGCCGTTGCCGAGCAAGCGCAGCGGGGCAGTCAGGAAGTAGAAGTGCACCCCTTCTCTGCGAGCGGCTTTCACCTCGTGTTTAAACGCGGGCATCTGCTCCTCAGTGCGCCGATAGAGCACCATGACGTTGGTCGCGCCCAGGCGCACCGCCTCGCGCGCCATGTCAATTGCTGTGTTGCCCCCGCCAATGACGGCGACCGTAGGGCCGATCTTGGGAGGGCGCCCGCTCTTGATCTGCTCCACAAATTCTAGGGAATTCCACACCCCGGGCAGGTCTTCCCCTGGGATGCGCGCGCTCGCATCGGCCCCCAGGCCCACCCCAAGGAAGATCGCCTTATGGCGGCGCTCCAGCTCCTCAAACGAGAGATCTTTGCCGACAGCCACCCCATAGTGAATCTTGACACCCAGGCGCTCGATCATTGAGACTTCTGCAGGCAACGGGTCTTTCATCTGCTTGTAGGGGGCAATCGCCGAGGTGATCAGACCTCCGGGCTCGGGCCGGCTCTCGTAGACCACGACGTCGTAGCCCATCTTGGCGAGCTCTGCGGCACAAGCCAACCCTGCCGGCCCCGCGCCAATAACCCCGACGCTCTGGGGCTTCCACGCCGGACGGGCAAAGAAATTGAGCTGGCGCGCAAGCGCCACGTCCGTGGCATAGCGCTGCAGGCGCCCAATGGAGACGGCACGGCGCCCTTCTTTAGCTAACACACAAGCGCCCTCGCACAGCTCTTCAACGGGACAGACGCGAGCACAGCTGCCTCCCAAGATATTCGCTTCAAAGATGAGCTTGGCGGCTTCTTCGGGGCGGCCCTCGCGGATCGCTCGGATAAATTGGGGCACAGGGACGCGCGCTGGACAAGCAGCCGTACAGGGTGCGGGCGCATACGGGCCTCCACACTCGAGACAGCGATCGGCCTCAAGAACTGCTCTCGTGCTATCGAGCGGGGGATGGATCTCTTGGTAGATTGCGGGTATTGTCTCTTGTCGTGAGCTGAGTGTGACGCTCATAGAGCCCCCTTTCGTTCTCACTTCGGGTCTATCTTACGGGGCTTGAGTCGTCAAAGCCATGATTTCCGTCATAGCTGTTATTGATCATTATCAAAAAACGAGAGGGACCAAACGAGAACGGGACGGCCTGGGGGCCGTCCCGCGGGAAAGGGGGTTCCGACCTGACGAAAGCTCGCCAGGTCGCTTCCAGGGATGAGGTAGGGATGATAGCGCCCTCAATGCCCCTGGAAGATAAACTACGCGCTTCTCCCTTTACGAATCCACTCGTAGCTCACCCAGCCGCCGATCACAAACGCCACCAAGAGCAAGAGGAAGACCATCTCTTGCCCATTGAGCTGATACGAACTCGTCTGCTGGGCTGCGCTCAGCTGGCTCATGGCTGCAAGGCCGACCATGCTTCCTCTCAGTATGCGTGCCATCATGAGCTCCCTCACGAATGCTTCGCAAGCTTTTTATTATAGATCACCCGACGGGGCAAAGTCAAGCTCACAATAACTCTGATTTCTTGCGCCTTCTAGCGCCAGAGGTTCTGCTCGTCGCTGGGGCCAACGGAGATCATCGTGATGGGGATCCCTAGCTCATCTTCGATCAGTCGCACGTACCGCTGGGCAGCTTGAGGGAGCTCAGAGAACTCGCGGCAGTCGGAGAGCGGCTCCTGCCAGCCGGGGAGCCTCTCATAGACCGGCTCGCATTCTTGGAGAATTTCGCAGACGGTAGGGAAATCATGGAGCACTCGACCGTGATAGCGATAGCTCGTCGCTACGGGGATCTCATCAAAGCCCGTGAGCACGTCGAGCTTCGTCAGGGCGAGCTCGGTGAAGCCATTGACCATAGCAGCATAGCGCAGCGCGATGAGATCGAGCCAGCCGCAGCGGCGCGGCCGCCCCGTGGTCGTGCCAAACTCTTGCCCCGCGGCGCGCAGACGATCCCCGATGCTTCCGAGAGCTTCCGTGGGGAATGGCCCAAGCCCCACCCGCGTCGTATACGCTTTGGCCACGCCGATCACCCGGGAGATCTTTTGTGGAGGCACCCCGGCCCCAGAGCCGATCCCGCCGATCGTCGGCGTTGATGACGTCACATACGGATACGTCCCTAGATCGAGATCGAGCAAAGTCGCCTGGGCCCCTTCAAAGATTATATATTTGTTCTGATCCAACGCATCGTTGAGCAGACGCACCGTGTCCACGATGCGATCCCGAAAGCCCTCAGAAAGCTGTAAGATTTCGTCGGCGAGCTCCTGGGCCCGCAAATGCTTCAATTCGGGATGATCAGGCCAGATCTTCTGATAGTGCTCCAAGACCGCCGAGAGCTTCTCGATGAAGCGCTGTGGGAAGAGCAGATCGGACATTCTCAGCCCGATGCGCGCGGCCTTATCGCGATAGGCCGGACCGATCCCCTTGGCCGTTGTGTCGAGGGCACTCTGAGAACCCTCAAGCCTTTCAACGATCGGGTGGTACGGCAGGAGCAGATGGGCGTTGGAGCTGATATAGATTTCGGGTTCGCTGCCGCGCAGTTCCTTGAGGGCTTCCAGCTCTTGGACGAGCGCATACGGATCGATGACCATGCCGTGGGCCAAGACCGCGGCACAGCCCTCATGGAGCGCTCCCGCTGGGATCAAGTGAAACTTAAACTCCTGAGCTTCTGCCTCACCGCCGTTGGCGCCGGCGCCAACCAGGGCAGGGACACGGCTGGTCACGACGCGATGGCCCGCGTTGGTGCCGCCGTTGAAGCGCACGCAGTAGTCAGCAGCGCGCGCGAGCAGATGGACCAACTTCCCTTTGCCTTCGTCGCCCCACTGGGCCCCAAGGACAGCTACAGCGGGCATAGGGTCACTTCCTCACTATTGAGTTCACGCAGCCCTTCATCAGTGCGCACTATAAGTCTACCCGATGGAGCAAGTCCGAGCACCTCGGCAGCAATCTCCCTGACATTGGTCCTAAAGATTATGCGCGGCGGCAGCACCGAAAGCTCTTGCCACCGCTGACGGACAAACTCGAAGCCCTCACAGAGAAATCGCTCATAGTCTTGGGCTATGGCCGCGAGGGCTCTGTCAAAGAAGTCTTCCAAGGGGACAGGGTGGCCCAGCTCACAGGCTAATGACGTCGGTGGAACGCGTGCCTCTGTAGGGAGTTCGTTATTCACGTTGATGCCGATTCCAGCGACAAGCCATTCGATCTTGTCCAAACGGCTGCTCAGCTCGATCAGGATTCCCCCAAGCTTTCTCCCCTGGACATAGAGATCGTTGGGCCACTTGACGCCCACGGGGACTCCCCAGCCCTCTCTGAGAGCATGTGCGAGCGAGACCGCAATCAGAACGGAGATGCACCCCGCTTGCTCGACAGGAATGGGTGGCCTGAGCAAGAGCGAGAACCATGCGCCGCCCTTGGGCGATAGCCAACTCCGCCCTAACCGCCCCCTGCCTGCTGTTTGTTCTCTTGCGATAACAACCGTCCCTTCAGGCGCGCCAGACTCTGCCAGCTGCTTGAGATAATCGTTCGTCGAGCTCAGCTGATCAAAGACCGATATGAGCATCCCAAGAGAACTGTGCAGGCACGTATGCATAAACTATCTTTCTTTGTTTTTCCCTATCCCAGCCATGCGCAGGCCAACTCCTATTAGAAATCCAATCGCTATGATGAGTACGCTATAAAAGACTACTGTCGCAGCTAATCCCACAAGCATCACAACCAGCTGCACAAACCAATTCAGGATGGTCACTGCCGTTTCTCCCTCTGCTAGGCTCTCCGGCGTGTGAGCCCCACCCGTGCTCTTCGTCCATTGACGTCGAGCTCCTTGGTGAACTCGACCCTCTCGAACGAGCTGTTGCGTTGCAGGGTCACGGCAAGCGTCTCCTCTTGGACGTACGCGGCGAACTTCTCGATGGCCGTGAGCACTTCGGGCTCGGCTTCGTAATAGAGCTCGATACGATCGGAGACCTCAAACCCCGCTTCCTTACGGCACTCTTGGACTAATCTCACGAACTCCCGCGCCAAGCCCTCCTGACGCAGAGCTTCGTCAATGCGCACATCGAGCAAGACTTTCGCATCGCCTTCCGTGCCCTCGACGTACCCTGGGCAGGGAGTCAGCGCCACCCGCACATGTGTCCCCTCAGCAAGCTCGATCTCTTGACCCTCCACGGTGAAGCGCAACTTTTTATGACTACGCAGTTCTTGGGCAAGCTGCACCCGCTTGTCGTGATCAGCTCTGTTCAGCTCTTCTACCAAAGCGATAACTTTAGGAGCCAAGCCGCGCAGTTCCTTCCCCAAGGCAGACTTTTCGTACTCGAGCTTGGGGGTGTAGAACGCAAAGAGCTGTTCTTGGTGGAGCCACTCGATCTTTTTGACGTTGAGCTCTTGGCGGATGAGCTGTTGGTACTCCTCCTCCAAGGGAGGTCCGCCACTTGTGATAGCCGCGAGGGCGAGCGGCTGGCGCACCTTGATCTGGGCTTTGTTTCGGGCTTGTAACCCCGCGGTGACGATCTGCCGCGCGCGCTCCATCTGCGCTTCAAGATGAACGTCGCGCAGCTGCTCATTCACGCATGGCCAGTCGCATAGATGCACACTCTCAGGCATCTCCTCAGTCCTAAGATTCTGATAGATCCCCTCAGCCAGGAACGGCACAAACGGCGCCAAGAGCTTCGTTAGAGCCAATAAGACTTCGTAGAGCGTCGCGAACGCTGCGGTCTTCTCAGCGGTCCACTCGTTGCCCCAAAATCGCGCACGCGAGTTTCTCACGTACCAATTGCTCAGCTCGTCCACGAACGCCGCGATGGCTTGTGTAGCGGCGACGGGGTCGTACTCGTCCAAGGCGTGCGTCGTCTCGCTGATAGTGTGCTGCAAGCGCGAGAGAATCCAACGATCAAGCAGGACCCTCTGGGATGTGATGTGCTTCGTTGGGTCAAAGTGATCGATTCCAGCGTAGATGGCGAAGAAGCTATAGACATTGCGCACCGTCTCGAGGACTCCGCGTGTCTCAAGAATGTCTTGAGGATCGAGCCGGCGGTCGCGCCACGGCGCGCTGCCTGCGTAGAAAAACCAGCGCACCGCATCCGCGCCATAGACGTTGACAACGTCCCAAGGATCGAGCACATTCCCCAAACTCTTAGACATCTTCTTGCCCGCTTCGTCCAAGCCCATCCCCGTGACGACGACGTGCTTATACGGGTGTGGGTAGGGCTTCTCTTCATACAGCAGCGTGCTCGTGACAAGGAGCGAATAGAACCAGCCGCGCGTCTGGTCAATCCCCTCAGCGATGAAGTCCGCGGGGAACTGCTCCTCAAAGAGTTTTTCGTTCTCGAAGGGGTAGTGCCACTGGGCCGTGTGCATCATTCCCGAATCGAACCAACAGTCAATCACATAGGGGACGCGGCGCATCGTGCCCCCGCAAGAACACCGTAGGAGTATCTCATCGATCCAGGGACGATGGAATTCGACAGAGCGAGCTCTCTCTTTCTCGAGGGCAAGCTCGACCAGCTCTTGTCGGCTCCCCACACAGTGCTCGCGCCCACATTCTTGGCAGACCCACAGTGGCAACGGCGTCCCCCAGTAGCGATCGCGCGAGAGCGCCCAGTCCTTCATAGTCTCTAAGAAATTGCCAAAGCGCCCGTCTCGGAAGTGCTCCGGGTGCCAGTGGATCTGCTTGTTGTTCTCGATGATCTCTTTTTGCTTCGCGGTCGTCCTGATGAAGTACGAATCGAGAGCATAGTAGAGCAGCGGGGTTTTGCAACGCCAGCAGAATGGGTACTCGTGCTCGTACTTCCCAGATCTATAGAGCAAGCCGCGCGCCTGAAGATCTTTGATAATGACGGCGTCGGCGTCTTTGACGAACTGTCCTGAAGCCAACGGGAAGTCCTTAGTGAACTTCCCCTCAAGGTCAACGGGGTTAACAAAGGGCAGCTTTTCAGCTTGACCAACTTGATAGTCTTCCTCCCCGAACGCCGGAGCGATATGCACGATCCCGGTGCCTTCCTCAAGGGAGACGAACTCCGCCGCAACAACACGGTAGGCGTTCGGATCGTTGCTCAGCCTATACGCGGGCTCGTAGCGCCAGCCGACAAGCTCGGTCCCGCGGAGAGTATCTAGAATCTGAGGGTGATGCTCCCCCAGGACGGGCTCGACCAACCTCTCGGCAAGAATGAAGATATCATGGCCGACCTCAACGAGGGCGTACCTATAGTCGGGATGGACTGCGAGAGCAACATTGCTGGGCACCGTCCACGGCGTCGTCGTCCAGACGAGGAACCAGGCTTCGTCTGGCAAGCTTCGCTTGACCTTCATCGTGCCGCTCCGCGGCACGCCATACGTCAAGCGAAGCTTGAAGAAGATAGATGGATCTTTCACGGTCTCGTAGCCTTGGGCGACCTCGTGAGAGCTCAAGGGGGTGCCGCAGCGAGGGCAGTAGGGCAGCACCTTGTGCCCTTTGTAGAGCAACCCCTTCTCCCAAATCTTCTTCAGAGCCCACCAGACGGACTCGATATAGTCGTTCGTATACGTGATATACGCGTTCCGCTGGTCGTACCAGAAGGCCATCCTGGGGTCGAACTGCTCCCATTCGCCCTTAAACTTCCAGACGTTCTCCTTGCATTTCTTGACGAAGTTTTCGACCCCGAAGGCCTCGATCTCACGCTTGCTGTTGAGCCCAAGCTCCTTCTCGACTTTCAGCTCCACAGGGAGGCCGTGGGTATCCCATCCCCCCTTCTTGATGACATGATACCCCTGCATCAATTTATATCTTGGGAAGAGATCTTTATAGACCCGCGGGATGAGATGCCCAAAGTGAGGCTTATCGTTGGCCGTGGGTGGCCCTTCGTAAAAGACGAAGCGCTTGTGAGCTCTGTTCTGTTCGTTGCGGCTGAGGACTTTGTCGGCAATGGCGGCCTGCTCCCAAAACCGCAAGATCTCGGATTCAAGCGCTAGTGTGTCCGGTAACTTCGCATATGTGGGCATAGCGCAGGCCACCTCCCAATTATAATTAAATTTACACCGGGGGAATGATACTGCACCTTGTGCAGGACGTCAAGCGAGTTCCATCGCTTGCATCTCTGTGGGGTTTGGTGATATGCTTGAGTGGCTATGGACTTACTGAGTGCTCTCCGTCGCGAGATCGCGGCATTGGATTTTGCGCAAGCTTTACAAAGGACTGTTTCGTTCTTGCGAAAGAACGTCATCCGATATAATTGGGTCGGCGTCTATATGCTTGAGGACGATGAATTGGTGCTCAAGGCGTGGGATGGTCCCCAAGCGACCCAGCACGTGCGCATCCCCATCGGCCAAGGCATTTGCGGCCTCGCTGCCAGAGAGAGGCGCACCGTCATCGTCGGCGACGTCAACGCCGATCCTAGATATTTGGCGTGCTTCCCCTCTACACACTCGGAGATCGTCGTGCCCATCTTCAAAGATTCGCAAGTCATCGGAGAGATTGATATTGACAGCGATATGCTCTACGCGTTCACCGAAAAAGACAGAGAATTTTTGGAGCAAGTCGCTGCTCTACTAGGAGAGATATATGTCAAGCGAGAATAAGGCCGAGCGCTACGTGCTCGATACGAGCGTCATTGTAGACGGGCGGATCACCGAGGGGATCCGCAACAACAAATTCCCCAACGCGGTCTTCATCGTGCCCAACGCCGTCTTAGCACTTTTGGAGGCGCAAGCGGTGCGCGGCCAAGAGACGGGGTATGCGGGGCTCAACGAGCTCAAACAACTGCAACAGTTGGCGTGGGAAGGGAAGATCGAGCTCGTCTTCAAGGGGGAGCGGCCACGCCTCGATCCGTTGCGGTTGGCGGAGACCGGCGAAATCCACGCGATGGTCCGCGCCGTGGCCCAGGAAGAGAACGCGATTTTGCTTACGAGCAGTCGCAGCCAAGCGATCGTCAGTGAAGCCCAAGGACTGCCCATGCAGTTTCTGGGGGCAGCGGCTGGGGCTCGCGCACTCGACCAGCTCAGTATTATGAAGTTCTTCGATGAGCAAACGATGTCGGTGCACTTGCGCGCCAAGGCGCGTCCCAAGGCCAAGCGCGGTACCCCTGGGCACATGAAGGTCGTACCGTTGCGCGAGGAGCCCATGACCGAAAAAGAGTTAGAGCGCATCGCGCGCGAGATCGTCGAGGTGGCCAAGGGCCATCCCGAAGGGTTCATCGAGATGGACATGGGTGGGAGCACCGTCATTCAACTAAAGAATTTGCGGATCGCTATCGCGCGACCGCCCTTCAGCGACGCGCTCGAGATCACGATCGTCCGCCCCATCGTGCGCAAGAAGCTCGATGAGTATCGCTATGCAGATCTCCTCAAAGAGCGCCTGCGGGAGCGCTCCCGCGGCGTGCTCGTCTCCGGAGCACCGGGTGCGGGGAAGTCCACATTCGTCCAGGGGATCGCAGAGTACTTACAAGAGTCAGGCTGGATCCTCAAGACTATGGAGAAGCCCAGAGATCTCGAGCTCTCCGATGAGATCACGCAGTATACAGCTTTGGGCGGCGAAATGAAAAAGACGGCGGACGTGCTGCTCTTAGTGCGCCCCGACTATACGATCTTCGACGAGATGCGCGTGGATGAAGACTTCAAAGTCTTTGCGGACATGCGCTTGGCAGGGGTGGGGATGATCGGGGTCGTGCACGCCACGCGGGGCATCGATGCCGTGCAGAGACTGATTGGGCGCGTCGATCTGGGGATGATCCCTCAAGTGGTGGACACGGTCGTCTTCATTGAAGCGGGCGACGTCAAGGAGATCTATGAAGTCGAATTCACGGTCAAGGTCCCCAGCGGCATGGGCGACACGGACTTGGCCCGCCCGGTCATCGAGATCCGCGAGTTTGAGTCTAAAGCATTAGTCTATGAGATCTACAGCTTCGGGGAGCAAGTGGTCGTCATGCCGGTGAAGGAGGTCATCAGCGAGAAGCCGGTCTGGCGGTTGGCGACCCAGGCCCTCGAATACGAGCTGCGGCGCGTGATCCGTGGGCCGTTCACCGTGGAGATCCGTTCAGATAACCAAGCAACGATCTATGTGGATGAAGATCAGATCCCCATCATTCTAGGGCGTGGGGGCAGCCGCATCCGCGAGCTCGAAGCTGAGCTGGGGATCGGGTTAGACGTGCGCTCATACGACGAGATGGAGACGACACTCCATCAAGACGTCGATATCGAAGTGAGCGATCGACACGTGATTTTGGACTTAGACCCGAGCCTCCGCGGGCGCAATATTGAGATCTTAGTGGACGGAGAGCCGGTGTTCATCGGCTCGGTCTCGCGCACGGGAAGTATTAAATTAGTCCGCGGGAGTGAGCCAGCGGAGAGGATCTACGAAGCCCACAGATCAGGCGGGACGATCCGCGTGCGCCGAGCGAGCTAGAACCGCCAGAGCACACCGCCGCGATAGCTCCACGCCCACGGCAAAGTCCTTTGACTGAAGTCGAGCAACACTAAGGGAACCACGTCGAAGAAGACTGATATGTGTGGGAAGATCGCAAATCGCCCGCCAGCCCCGACCCAGCCGGTCCAGCGCCATGCTTGCTCCGCGCCTTGCACAAGATGCAAGATCCCTGAGCCAAGTTCAATAGAAGCGCTCGCCCGCCCGAAGGGGAAGCTCAAGGCGAGCGCTGTCTCATAGTGGGCGATCCCAAGAGAGCTGCCCTCAAACGCAAAGCCCCAGCCCCCGGCCAAGCGCAGCCCCACCCCAAACTCGATCTGTGTCTCCCCGCGCACCGAGAAGAGCAAAACTTTCTGAGAGAGCACAAACGTGGGCAGCGCCGGCTGAAAGTTCCTAAGCTCCATCCAACTGAGAGATAGCCCCACACTGGGCGCGCGCTCCTGGGCCAGAGCTTCTGCACCCACTAGCAAAAGTCCGAGTATCACACTGTATCTCATGAGCGATTTGTCAGCCCCTTTCTCTTTTGTTATTGTGACAAGGAGCGCCCATGAAAGTCAAGGTCTTAGATCCTCATATCGTCAACAAGATCGCCGCTGGGGAGGTCATCGAGCGCCCGGCCTCGGTCGCCAAAGAGCTGATTGAAAATTCCCTCGACGCGGAAGCCACGAAGATCGAAATAGCCGTCGAGGGTGGCGGCGAGCGTCGCCTCTGTGTGGCTGACGACGGGTCGGGCATGACCCAAGAAGATCTCTTGCTCGCTATCCAACGCCACACGACAAGCAAGATCTCTTCCGAAGAAGATCTCTTTCAAATTCGCACCCTGGGCTTCCGCGGCGAAGCCCTTGCGAGTATCGTTGAGGTCTCTAAGACGGTGATTACTACAAAAAGCGACGACTCTCCCGAGGGCGTTCGCGTGGAGATCGAGGGCGGGCGCGTCTTAACAGTGAAAGCCACGGGGCGTGCACGCGGGACAACTGTAGACGTCCGCGAGCTCTTCTTCAACGTCCCCGCACGAAGAAAGTTCTTGAAATCCCTAAAGACCGAATTCTTTCATACCGTGCGCACGGTGAAGCGCTTCGCGCTCGCATACCCCAGGGTGCACTTTCGTCTGGAACACGACGGCAAACTCGTGCTCGACTTGCCCCCCACGAGCGATCTCCGCCAGACCATAGCGCAGCTTTATACGCCTGAGCTTGCCCGCGCTCTGCTTGACGTGCACGCGACGATCCCTGGGCTGACCGTGCGCGGCCTGGTGAGCCCCGCGCAGCTGGTGCGCCCCGACCGCTCAGAACAATTTCTCTTTGTCAACGGGCGCTTTGTGAGAGATTCTCAAATAAATTACGCGATCTCTCAAGCGTATGAGAGCGCGCTCAAGGGCGACCAGCACCCCTATATCTTTCTATTCATCGAGATCGATCCGCGCGCTGTAGACGTCAACGTCCATCCGCAGAAGGCCGAGGTGCGCTTCGCCGAGCCCGTCAAAGTCCAAGCGTTGGTGAAGCAAGCGATCACCAAAGCGTTAACGTCAGCTCATGCCATGCCGCGATGGGAGAGACCCTCACCCCCATCCCCTCTCCCGTGGGTACCCACGGGAGAGGGGTGCCCGCAGGGCGGGGTGAGGGCTAAGGGAGAAGTCATCCAGCCCCGAGCATCCCAGCTCGATCTCCGAAGAGAGATCGAAGTGCTGCGCGAGAAGCCCATTCCCTCCCCTGCGCCCGCTGAAGCTCTGCCAAGCTTTCGCGTGCTGGGCCAGCTCCACGGGACGTATATCTTAGTGCAGACAGAGTCTGGGCTGGAGATCATTGACCAGCATGTGGCTCATGAGCGCATTCTGTACGAAAGATTCCTCGCACAGCTGAGAGAGCAAAAAGTCCTTCGGCAGAGGTTGCTGATCCCCGTGACGATCGAGATGCCTCCAGACAAAGCTGAGCTTCTCGCTGCGCATCTTAGAGATTTTGATGAGCGCTTAGGGATCGGGATCGAGCACTTTGGTGGCGGGACGTTCGTGCTGCGAGATTGGCCTCAAGTGCTGACGAGCGATTGGAGCAAGAGCGAGTTTGTTGCGACGATCGAGCGCGTGCTGGCGGTGCTAGAGCACGAGGCTGAACCGACGCTTGAAGAGCTTGCCAAGACGCTGGCTGCGCGGGTCGCTTGCGAAGCCGCCGTCGTCAAGAACAAACCCTTGCGCCCCGAAGAGATGACGGAGCTTATCAGACAACTCAAGCAGACCCAGAACCCCTACAGTTGCCCGCACGGGCGGCCGATAGTCTTAGCGTACTCACTCGAAGAGTTAGAGAAAAAATTCGGGCGACGGTGATCTCATAGCGCAAGCCCGACGAAAGAGAGTGGGCAAAGAGTGGGCCCAGCCGAGGATCCCGACTGGGCCCGAAGATACCCAGCGCGCAGCTTACGGCGCTCGGCCGAGCAAGAGCCCCGAAAATACTCGGCTCACCGTCAGAGTCTTGGACCAGCCGGCTTTGCTGAAGACTGATGTGCCCACGAAGAGATAGTCTCCAAACTGCTTGCTTAGGCTGAGAGTATCCGAGGCAAAGCCCTCAGTCGTGTAGACTGTCGTGCGCGCGAGGGCCCACTCGTGAACGCTCAAAGAGATTGCCCAGATCTCTTGAGAGAGCCCGGACATCGTGAGCACGGTTGTGCGCGTAATCGCGACCCCCTGTACAGAGAAGCCCATCGTGAAGGCTTGCTTGGCAAAGCCCTGGAGGGTCATGGTCGTGGCGCTGGCAAGCTGCACGCCCTCTGAAGTACGAGTAGAGACGCCCAGCGTGGCGCTCCCAAACGTGAACGCGAACTCTGGCAAGAAGGTGTAGCTGTAGGCGAACGTGAGTTTCCAATCGAGCTCTGCGTACTTGGTGCTCACCGTCACTTGCTCTTGAATGGGATTTTGGAAGTCTATCACGGCTTGGTCATATATAGTGAAGTCTCCTATCGCGCCGCGAGCCGTCAAGAGTAATTGCTTGGGGCTGAAGGGCATCAGAGTCATGTCGGCCTGGGCGCCCATCTGCCAGCCCTCGATCACGGTAGTCACGCTCACAGAGCAGAGCATCTGATCGAGCGCCGCTCCTGAAAGTGTCATGGGCAAACTCAGCGAGACCGTCACGTCCACCGTCTGCGCCGCAGCAGTTACACTCATAGCGAGCGCGATACATACAGCGAGAAACTTCCTCATAGTGACCTCCTTCGTCAATTATCCACGATAACCGGGACATCTGGGATTGTCAGTCATAGGCGTTACGAAGAGGGTTGCTGAGCGGTTGCTCTTGGCATACAATAAGGGTCAATGTACAGACAGAGAGGGAGTTCCATGAAGCTCGCTCAGAGAGTAACGCAGATCACACCGTCAGCGACCATGGCCGTCAAGCGTGCGGCGGATGAGCTCAAGCGTCGAGGGGTTGGCGTTATTGACTTGGGGCCGGGCGAGCCCGATTTTCCCACGCCAGAGCACATCAAGCGCGCGGCCGAAGAGGCCCTCGCCCAAAATTTTACAAAATACACGGCTGAGACCGGCATCTGGGAGCTGCGCGACGCCATCGCCCAAAAATATAATAGAGACTACGGAACGCACTACACGGCCGAAAACGTGCTCGTCACGAGTGGGGCCAAGCAAGCCCTCTACAACATCGCTGCGGCGCTCTTTGAGCCCAGCGATGAAGTGCTTATCCCCGTGCCGTACTGGGTGAGCTTTCCAGAGCAGATCAAGCTTGTTGGGGCCAGGCCGATCTTCATTCACACAGCCAAAGACTTCCAGCTGAGCGCGGAGCTTGTCAAAGAGCATATTACGTCGCGCACGCGAGCCATCATCCTCAATTCGCCTAACAACCCTGCTGGCACTGTGCTGGGCCGAAAAGACCTGCAAGAGATCATCGAGCTTGCTCAGCGCCATCAGCTCTTTGTGATCTACGACGAATGCTACGAAAAATTTCTCTACGAGGGCGAGCACGTCAGCGCCGTGGAGTTCGACAGCAACTATGTGATCGCTGTCAATTCGGCGTCCAAGACGTATGCGATGACGGGCTGGCGGCTGGGCTGGTCTGTAGCGCCCAAGGAGCTCACCCAGGCGATGGCCGCCATCCAAAGCCATTTGACATCCCACCCGACCTCGATCTCGCAGAAGGCAGCGCTGGCAGCTCTGACGGGGGATCAATCGTGCGTTGAGAGGATGCTCTCGGAGTACCGCAAGCGGCGAGAGTTCGTGTTGAGCGAGCTGGGGAAGATCGAAGGGCTCGATTTTGCGATACCCCAAGGGGCGTTTTATGTCTTCCCCGATGTGTCAAACTTTTTCGATGGGAACGTGAAAAATTCCGTGGACTTGGCGCGCCATTTACTCGAAGAGGCGCACGTCGCAGTCGTTCCCGGCGCGGCCTTCGGGGCAGACAGTCACGTGAGAATCTCCTATGCGACCTCGCTGGAGCAGCTGCGCGAAGGCTTGAAGCGCTTCCGTGAGGGCTTAGCGGCTCTAAGGAGCCTTGAGGTCCGAGCTTAGGATCACTTCATGAATCTCTAAGATGTTCTTCCCTGTGAACATCTCTTTGGGCGGGGGTGGGTTGGCCGAGTGGGCCTTCTCAAACTCTGGGCTTTTTGTCCAGTTCTCGAATGCTTCGTAGCTCTCCCAGTATGTCATTGAGATATAGTACTCTCCCTGGATGGGCTTGAGCAACTGAAACTTTATAAAGCCGGGCATCTGCTCAACCAGGCGTTGGCGGTTCTTAAAACGCTCTTCGAACTGTTTTTCGTAGCCCTTGGCCACAGGAATGCGATTGGCGACAACGATCATAATCATCCCTCCACGCTGGAGCGATCATATCCGAAATTCGCGCCGACTGCAATTTGGGGTATAATTGTTGGTGCTATGCCGAACCGCGCCCAGGATTGGTTCAAGCAGGCCGAGCGTGACCTTCTCCAGGCAGAAGATTCTCGTCAGGGGGGATGGCACGAGTGGGCTTGTTTTATTGCCCAACAAGCTGCGGAGAAGGCTGTCAAAGCCTTACATCTGCGTTTAGGCCAAGAGGCCTGGGGCCATGTCGTGGCGCGCTTGCTCGGGGAGTTGCCCCTCAGTGTGCCCGACTCGCTGATTGAGAAAGCTCGAGTCCTGGACACGTTTTACATTCCGCCGCGTTACCCCAACAGCCATCCCGCAGGGGCTCCTTTTGAGCACTATGGGCCTCTCCAGAGTGAGGAGGCAATTCGCTATGCCCGTGAGATCCTTGAATTCGTCCGTGCTCACCTGGCCTCATGCCCGCGCTGTTGACCAAGCTGTGCGCCGCTGGGCAGAGAAGCGAGCACAAGAGTTTCCCGAAGTGAGACGGATCGGCTACTTTGGCTCCTACGCCCGTGGGGACTGGGGCGTGGGGAGCGATCTCGACATCATCGTGATTGTAGAGCATTCATCAGAATCTTTTGAGAGACGGGCAGCTCGCTGGGATACGCTGGAGCTGCCCGTCCCCGCTGATTTATTGATTTATACTCTCGCAGAATGGGAGCAGCATCCCCTCCGCACCCGACTGCACAAAGAGATCGTCTGGGTCTATCCGCCCAGAGAACGCTAGGGCGATTCTCTCAGTTTAAGCGTGGCACGCCAAGACGCTCGTCTATCGCACTGGCATCCCTTTGATCCATTTTTGCAGGAGCGAAAGCATCGTCAGATCGTCAATCGTCTTGTTGGTGCCGGGGACGATCTGTTGTTTGATCCAATATTGGAGCGCCTGGAGCATTTCGAGATCGTTAATGATCCCGTCCCCGTCGGCATCAATTGCTTGCTCGATGGTCTTCTCGCCGCTCGGCGGGGGTGTTCCGCCAAAAGTAGCTGTCTCTCCGGCACGAACAGTTGAAACGGCACCCGTTACCTTATCCTTCACCTCGACTTCGCCCTCGGTCACTGTGACGGTCGTGATGCCTGAGATTAGCTTTATAGTCCCTTCCGTCCCTTTGATGCCAACGACTATCCTGTTGGCCTCGACCTCGAACTTCTGCTCTAGCTCCCGCCCTTTAAACCAAAAGTTCATGAGACCCTCTATGAGTCTCGTGTAAATCACAGCCTGGGGGGTTCCCGAAAACTTCACCCCTTCGACCTCATAATGAGTGTTCTCTTTCACTCTTACCACCACGCCGCTGGCGAACCTAATGACGATCTCCACCCCAGGGCCGGTCTTGACGTAGGCATCCTTATAGAGAGGAGTTCTGCTCTCAGTGATCTTGCCATCCACTTCAATCTTTTCGACAAAGGCGAGCGGCTCCTCCCCTTGGAATTCTCCTGTCCCTTTCATAATGACATAGCGTGGGCGTGCGGCTTGTACGGTGAACTCGAGGCTGTCTTCGGCCATGCCGCCCTTGCCGTCGGAGACGACCACTCTTATAGTGTAGGTACCCTCAGGCGGATTGGCCAACTGCACATGCGGCGCGGTGGCGGGTTGCTCTACACCATTGAGAAACCATCTGTAGGTGAGGTCATCCCCATCTGGGTCGGAAGCCACGGCCGTGAAATAGATCGTATCGTTTGGGGTCGGGTTTTGAGGCGAGTAACTCAAGGATACTGTCGGGGGCCGGTTCTCACCAGGCGGTGATTCACCGATCCAACCAAGACGCAAGCGCGTGCCAAGATACCGGTTCACAAGAACATCGAGCGTATCAGTGGAAGAAAAGCACAGCCGACGGCCGCCACTAGTATCGACAAAAACCCAACCGCCGCGGTCAGGCCACCAATACAGAGTCGCTTGACCACATTCAAGATCTGGACCCGGATTAGCAGGGTCATAATCTGGGTTGGGCACCCTGTAGACCAATCCAACGCCATTCGCCGTGATAGGATAATCTGATTCTGTTGGGTCGTGATATTTGAAGACCCGTAGGTCCACAATGGATCTGTTGGGCACTGTGAACTGATTTACGGCTTGTTGGATTTCGCTATCGGTGGGTAGCCTCTCCCAATATGGACCGGCGAGACTAACATTCGTATGGCTCCCAAGAGCGATCAAAGCTGCGATGACTACGCAGAGTAAAAATCGCGACATGACTTTACCTCCTCTCTCTCCAGCCACGCCAGTGAAGCACGCGGCAGGGGGTATAGCAAAAACTTACGGCGAGGGCGGGCGCTCGACAATGACATTGGTCATAAAAAAACCAAGCAAAGATCACAGATTATCAGACGTTATCAATCTGCCCGTCGCGAATATGTATTAACCGCGACGCGCGCTCCATGACTTTGGGGTCGTGAGTCGAAAAGACGAAGGTCGTCCCGCGCTTTCTGTTGAGCTCGTGCATCAGCTCGATGATCGCTCTGCCCGTCTCCGAGTCCAAGTTGGCCGTGGGCTCGTCGGCCAAGACTAAAGCAGGCTCGGTGATGAGCGCCCGCGCGATCGAGACTCTCTGCTGCTGTCCTCCAGACATCTCGTCGGGGCGATGATGGGCTAGCTCGCTGATCCCTAAAGCTTCTAAAAGCGCATAGACGCGCCGGCGGCGCTCCGCTGCCCCTACGCCCAATAAAAGCAACGGCAGCTCAATATTCTCATACGCCGTGAGCACCGGCACGAGATTGAACGTCTGGAAGACAAATCCCAAGCGTCGCCGCCGCACCCACGCCAGCTCCTTGGGCGAAAGCGTGGAGACATCTTGCCCTTCGATGAGAATGCGTCCCGATGTGGGCTTGTCCAGACACCCGATGAGATTTAACAGTGTTGTCTTGCCCGATCCCGACGGGCCGGCAATGCACAAGAACTCTCCACGAGCAATCTCCAACGAAACGCCGCGCAGGGCCTTGACGACCGTGCGCCCCATCGCGTACTCTTTCGTGATGTTCTCAACGCGGACGACGATCTCGCTCACGGCTTCTTGCATGACTCTAAAAGAGCTTCTTTGGTGAACATCGAGTCTGGAAGATCTTTGCTCTCCATCTCGAGGATGGTCATGACGGTCTTGGTGCCGGCCTCGAGCGCGTTTTCGATAGTGATCTTACTGGGGCGCAGCGCGCCGGCGAGCTGCTTGCGCTCTTCGTAGAGGGCGCGCCGCAAGAGCTTTCCCGTCTCGGTGTAGAATTCGCTCTGCAGGGGCAAAAAGTTCTCTGCGTCTGCCCAGTAGAGAATCCGCGCGAAGGGCACGGTCTCATCTTTTGCCGTCAGCTCGAGCTTGTACGCTGGACGGTCTTGGACTCTTTCCGCGCCCAAGAGCTTGGCGTTATAATCTTTCACCAAGTCCACTCTCAAGACATCCGCGATGGTGAAGCTAGTGCCGAGGACGTTCTGCCGCGCGCTCAGCGGGACGATTCGACAGTTTTCCGGGAAGAGAATGACGACTTCATCGCCGACCCTCAGGATCTTCTGCCCCTTGGCGTCCTCAGGCGCGAGCACTTCTAAAAGGGCTTTGTCGCTGCCCTTCTTGAAGACGCGCAGCTCATACGCGCTGCTCAGTTGGCCCTTCTCGAAGTTCTCCAATTTATTGAGCGAGACGAACTGCTCCGGGTAGCTCGACTCGACGGATTTTTTGAGAATCTCTTCAGCAGCGGGCTGCTGTGCCCACCCCAGACCGACGACCATAAGACCCACTATGAGAACGATCCCAACGATGCGCATCGCGTTCATAGAACGCCTCCTTTGTCTTACTTACCACTCTCCGTGTCTTCCGTGCCCATTTCTGCGCGTTCCGTGATTCTACACATGGCGCAGCGCCTGCACCGGCTCTTGTTTGGACGCAATATATGCAGGGTAGAGCGCCGCGAGCACGGCTACAGCTTGCGCTAACACAAAGAACATCCCTAATGTCTTCCAAGAGAACTCAGCATAGAACGTCGTCCCTATCGGGACATTGACGAACTGCGATGCTTGAGTGATCGTGATCCCTGCGACCGAAAAGTATTTTAACAGAGCGCCGCCGATTCCCACTCCCATCAATCCGCCTGCTGCCCCCAAGATCGCGCTTTCTAGCAGAAAGAGCAGCCGAATCTCCCCCGGCGTCATCCCCAAAGCCATCAGGGTCCCGATCTCCCGCACCCGCTCAAAGACCGACATCAGCATCGTGTTCACGATCCCTAGGGTCGCGATCAAGATCACAACAAGCGAGATGATCGCGATGAGTTGCCGCCGTGCGTTTAGCAATTCGAAGATCGCTGCGCCAAGCTCTTTCCATGTCTGGACTTCCAAGCCATCGTCGCTGAATCTCTCTCGGATGATCTGGGCAACAGAGTCGGCTTGATCGGCGTCGTTGAGCATCAGGGTAATTTCGGTGACTTGCCCTGCCATGCGCAGGAGCTTCTGAGCATCAGGCAAGGCCAACGCCAAAACAGAGTTATCTATCTGGCTGTACCCCGTCGCAAAGATGCCCTTGATCTCGACGTCAATAGAGTTCAATGCGCCCTTGGGAGTCGTAGCTACGAGCGTCAAGAGATCGCCGACGCCGACTTTTAAGTCTTTCGCAAGCTGCACTCCGATGAGGGCGTAGCCGGGCTTCTCTGAGAGATACTCCCCCTGGACGATCTTTGTGGCGATGACGCCGTCGCGCTCAGCTTGCGGATCAAAGCCCAGCCCAAGCACTCCTAAACTCTCGCTACCGGTGCTGATAATGACGGGAAAGCGCAATCTTGGGTAGATGCCCTTCACGCTGGGGAATTCTGCGAGCTTTCGGACGACGCTCTGATAGTCTTTGATAGCGATATCTACGGGCATGAGCCGGGCTTTCTCCTGGTAGCCGCGCGCGTGCATCTGGATGTGTCCCGTCTGAGCTTTGATAAAATTATCCGTGAACTGTTTGTCTACGCCTTGGATGAAGCCGTAGAAGAAGAGCACGAGTACGAGCCCCAGCCCGATGGCGATGAACGTGATGGCGCTGCGGCGCTTGTTGCGCAAGAGATTGCGCGCGGCCAGCTTGAGGAAGATCCACATGATATGAGTGTATCAACTTTCACAGAGGCCTTCCATGAAAAAAGAATCTTCTTGCCATAGATTTTCCAGAAACGGCACGCTAACCTCAAGATAAGTCCACCCCACTCCGATACATCAAGGGGGCTCGCTCAGAGCCCCCTTCCCCTCTCTCTAAGTTCTCTAGACGGAGATCGGCTGAGGGTTCTGGGCTTGATGGGGGTGCTCCGGCCCAGGATAGACTTTTAACTTCTTCAACATCCGCCGCCCCAGCGTCGTCTTGGGGAGCATATTCTTCACGGCTTCTTCGATGGGCTTGGTCGGATGCTTCTCGAGCAATTGCTCAAAGGTCCATTCGCGAATCCCGCCGGGATAGCCCGAATAGTGAAAGTACTTCTTCTGCTCTCGCTTCTTCCCTGTCACCTTGATCTCTTTCGCGTTGATGACGACGACATAGTCCCCGGTGTCCACATGAGGGGTGTACTCCGGCTTATGCTTGCCCATCAGGATCTTGGCGATCTGCGACGCCAAGCGCCCGAGCGTCTTGCCCTTAGCGTCGATGATCACCCAGTTTCGGTTAAACTTCTTGCCCAACTCTTCTCGTTTCATCATCGTTGAATGTTGCATAGGTTCCTCCTTCACAGCTGGGGCTACCCCGCCCCTTGCAGGGCGCTCCTGAATGTGCTATCATAGCGCACTACAGGGCAAATTGCAAAGCCCTTGACAGGAAGGGCTGTATATTTTATAATAGCCCACACTAGGGACGGAGTTTGCCCTAGGGGTTCGTTATCTTCTCCCAACGTTGCCAAGCACACGGCGCTTGTGTCCCGTTGGAGTCTGAAGTAAGGAGTTTACTATGCCGACACTCAATCAACTGGTGCGCTATGGGCGCACCCCGATTAAGAAGATCAATCGGCGCTCCTTGGCGCTGGAGCACTGCCCGCAGAAGCGCGGGGTCTGCGTGCGCGTCTTCACCAAGACGCCCAAGAAGCCCAACTCCGCCCTGCGCAAAGTGGCGCGCGTGCGCCTGAGCAACAAGCAGATGGTCACCGCCTACATCGGGGGCGAGGGCCACAATCTGCAAGAGCACTCGATGGTGCTGGTGCGCGGCGGTCGCGTCAAGGACCTGCCCGGCGTCAACTATCACATTATTCGCGGGGCCTTGGACGCCGCCGGCGTCGAGGGGCGCAAGCGCGGGCGCTCCAAGTATGGCGTCAAGAGGAGCGCGGCAGGTGCGGGAGCCCCCGCAAGCTAACGGAGCGGATGCCCTATGACCCAGCACGTCATCGATCGCGTGATCCCCGGGCGGCCCGTCCCGCCCGATGTGCGCTACGGCAGCCCCATCGTGGAAAAGCTCATCAACTACGTGATGCGCGAGGGCAAGAAATCCCTAGCGCGCCGCATCGTCTATCGGGCGTTCGATATCATCGCTGAGAAGACGGGCGAACCCCCCTTGGAGGTCTTCTTCAAGGCGATGGCTAACTGCATGCCCAAGCTGGAGACGCGCTCGCGCCGCGTCGGGGGTGCGGCCTATCAAGTCCCCTACGAAGTCGAAGAGGACCGTCAGCGGACGCTGGCGCTGCGCTGGCTCGTGAGTGCCGCCCGCGAGCGCGGCGAACACAGCATGGCCGAACGGCTCGCCGCGGAGATCCTTGACGCCCTCAAGAACCAGGGCAAGGCCATCGAGAAGAAGAACGAGGCCCACCGTATGGCCGAGGCCAATCGCCCCTTCGCCCACTACCGCTGGTAAGCGTGATCCCCTATGAAATCGCTCGGCTACGATATTGAGAAGATTAGAAATATCGGGATCATTGCCCACATCGACGCGGGCAAGACGACCACTACCGAGCGATTGCTCTTCTACACCGGGCGCATTCACGACATCGGCGACGTTGACGAAGGCGATACCGAGATGGACTGGATGCCCCAAGAGCGCGAACGAGGGATCACCATTACGGCGGCGGCAACGACGTGCTTCTGGAGAGACCATCAGATCAATATTATTGACACCCCCGGCCACGTGGACTTCACCGCGGAAGTCGAGCGGTCGCTGCGGGTGCTGGATGGGGCTGTCACGATCTTCTCCGCTGTTGACGGCGTCGAACCCCAGTCGGAACAAGTCTGGCGTCAAGCCGACAAATACCGCACGCCCCGCATCGCATATATTAATAAGATGGACCGCATGGGGGCGGATTTCTATGCCGCCGTCGAATCTATGGTGCAGAAGCTCGGGATCGTCCCCATGCCCCTGCAGATCCCCTGCGGCCAGGGGGATCAATTCGCCGGCGTGATAGATCTCATCAAACAGAAGCTCATCGTATGGGACCCAGACTCCAAAGGGGCGCGCTACGAATACAAAGATATCCCAGAAGAATACAAGGAGAAAGTCGCCCACTATCGCGAAAAGCTTCTCGAGACGCTCTCGGAAATCGATGAGAATATCCTGATGAAATTCCTCGAGGGCCAGCCCATCAGCGAAGAAGAGATTAAAAAAGCTATTCGCAAAGCGTGCATCTCTTCGGACGACTTCATCCCGGTCTTGCTCGGATCTTCTCTGAATAATATTGGGATTCAGCCGTTACTGGATGCCATTGTTGATTATCTGCCGAGCCCGCTTGATCGTGGAGTCATTGAGGGCATGAGCGTCAACGGCACGAGCGCCAACGGCGCGAAGATCCAAAGACGCCCCACCCCCGATGACCCGCTGGCTGCCCTCGCGTTCAAAGTCCAAACGGACGAATACACGGGCCGGCTCGTCTACGTCCGCGTCTATTCGGGCAAGCTCGTCAAGGGCTCCTATGTGCTCAACAGCACGACGGGCAAGACCGAAAGAATCTCACGGATCTTCCACATGCACGCCAACAAGCGTACTGAAGTAGACGAAGTGTTAGCGGGCAATATCGCGGCTGTGGTCGGCCCCAAGGAGCTCATCACTGGGGACACGATCTGCGATCCCAATGCCCCCATTCTCTTAGAAAAGATAGAATTCCCTGAGCCCGTCGTCACTGCTGCCGTTGAGCCCAAGACCGATGCCGAAGAGAACAAGCTCAGCGAAGCCCTCTATAAGCTCGCCCAAGAAGACCCCACCTTCCGGTACAGAGTTGACCCAGAGACCAATCAGATGATCATCTCCGGGATGGGTGAGCTGCACCTGGAGATTCTATTTGACCGACTGAAGCGAGAATTTAAAGTCGAAGCGAACATGGGGCGCCCGCAGGTAGCTTATCGCGAGACCCTGGCGGAGCCCGTTGAGGTCGAGGAGAAGTTTGTGAAGCAGACGGGTGGGCGCGGCCAGTACGCCCACGTCTGCATTCGCTTCGAGCCACTGCCGCGGGGGAGCGGCTTCGAATTTGTGGACGAGACCAAGGGCGGCGTCATCCCGCGGGAGTTCATCCCGGCAGTCCAGAAGGGCCTCGAAGAGTCCCTCGCCAGTGGTCCGCTCGGAGGCTTCCCCATCGTCGATATTCGCGCCGTGCTCTTCTATGGATCCTTCCACCCCGTTGATTCCAACGAGATCGCGTTCAAGACGGCTGCAGCGCGCGCGCTCACCCAAGCGTTCGAGAAGGCGAAGGCACTCTTACTCGAGCCCATTATGATCGCAGAGATCGTTACTCCCGATGATTACGTCGGCGAGATCGTCACGGATCTCCAGTCGCGCCGTGCTCAGATCACGGCTATGGAGGTTCGTCATAATGCCCAGATCATTCGGGCGCTCATCCCCCTGGCGGAGACCTTCGGGTATGCGACACAATTGCGCTCGATCTCCCAGGGGCGCGCCACGTATAACTTACGGTT
This sequence comes from Candidatus Bipolaricaulota bacterium, assembly GCA_036783095.1. GTDB lineage: Bacteria > Bipolaricaulota > Bipolaricaulia > RBG-16-55-9 > DRXL01 > JANXCC01. Next base: position 50,966 of record DAIPXV010000001.1, on the reverse strand, counting down.
CTCACACTACGATGTTGTGCCTAATACTATTGCCGAAGAAGTCTTGAAAGGGAGACGGTAATGGCTCGCGAGAAGATTCGCATTCGACTGAAAGGCTACGATCACGAACTGGTCGACGACGCTACCCGACGGATCGTGAAGACCGCGCTGGAGACGCGGGCGAAGATCATCGGGCCGGTGCCGTTGCCCACGGAGGTCCATCGCTATACGGTGCTGCGCTCGCCTCACGTCAATAAGAAGTCAATGGAGCACTTCGAGCGCCGCGTCCACAAGAGACTGATAGATATCAAAGAGCCGACCTCGGAGACGATCAACGCGCTCATGGATATTGAGCTGCCGGCGGGGATTGACATTGAGGTGAAGCTGTGATATGGCTGTGGGGATTCTGGGTGAGAAATTGGGAATGATCACGTGGTTCGACGCCGAGGGCAAGGCCCTCGCGGCGACCGTGCTCTATGCCGAGCCATCCGTAGTTACCCAAGTGAAATCTCTAGAGACCGACGGCTATAATGCGATCCAGCTTGGCTACGGCAAGGTGAAAGAGAAGAACGTCACCAAGCCCCTGAAGGGGCACTTCAACAAAGCCGGGGTAGCCCCCAAGCGCATCCTGCGGGAGTTTCGAGTAGAAAATCCTCAAGAATTTCAAGTGGGCCAGGAGCTGGGGGTGACGCTCTTTGCGGAGGGGGAGCTAGTCCATGTAAGCGGGCTCTCCAAGGGCAAGGGATTTGCCGGGGTGATGAAGCGCCACGACTTCTTAGGAGGGCCAGACTCCCACGGCATGAGCAAATGGCACCGTCGCCCTGGCTCGATCGGGTCCATCCGCGCCACTGGACGGACATTCAAAGGGTGGCGCATGGCCGGGCATATGGGGCATGCGCGCGTGACCGTGAAGAATCTGAGAGTCTTAAAAGTCTATCCCGAAAAGAATGTGATCATCGTGCAGGGGGCTGTTCCTGGCCCGCGGCGCGGTATTTTAGAGATTCGCAAGGCGGCTAAAGGGTGAATGGTATGGCTGAAGCAATGGTTGAGAAGAAAGGGTTAGTCGCCCCGTTGTATAAATTCGACGGGGGCTCGGTCGAGCAGATCGAGCTGAGCGAGGGGCTCTTTGGGTATAAAGTCAATAGAGATTTACTCTATCGGGCCGTGCGGGTCTATCTCTTGAACTTGCGGCAGGGGACGCATTCGACGAAGACGCGCGGCGAGGTGGTGGGCTCAGGCAAGAAGCCTTGGCCTCAAAAGCACACAGGACGGGCACGTCATGGCATGCGGCGCTCGCCCCTGTGGCGCAAGGGTGGGGTCGTCTTTGGCCCAAAGCCCAAAGAGTATGACTATGAACTCCCCAAGAAGATGCGCCGCAGGGCGCTGCAATCAGCCTTGATCGCCAAGCTCCAAGAGGCTCACTTGGGAGTCTTGGATCGCGTCGCGTTTGAGAGACCCAAGACAAAAGACGGCGTGCAGATGTTCACCCGCATCGGGCTGGTGAAAGATCCAAGAGATCTTCAAGACTCGCAGAATCAGTTCTTAGTCGTTGTCTCGCACTCCGAGTGGGGGCTCCCCGTAAAGAAGACGTTCTCGAATCTGCCGTGGGCTAGGTGCGTGGAGTCAAACAGCCTCACGGTCTATGACATTCTGAAACACGAATATCTCTTGATAACCCAGCAAGCACTCAAGGAGCTGGAGGCGCGCTGCGCCCTGGAGAAGGCGGTGAACTGAGATGGAATTTCTTGAAGATATCTTGCGCGAGCCCGTGATCAGCGAGAAGGGCTGGCGCCTCCAAGAGGAGAACAAATACGTCTTTGAGGTCCACCCGAAAGCAAACAAGAATCAGATCAAGCGCGCGGTGGAGAATCTCTTCAAAGTGAAGGTTCTCAAGGTCTGGACGCTGAATATGCCCAGCAAGCCCCGGACGAAGAAGTTCTATCAACATGGAGAGGTCCCCGGCTGGAAGAAGGCGGTCGTCCAAGTTGCGCCAGGGCAACGGATCGAAGTCTACGGTAAAGGGTGAGATGAGAGATGCCGACACGAAAGTTTAAGCCGATCACGCCCGGCCGCCGGCACATGGAGCTGCCGGACTTCAGCGAGCTTACGAAGAAAGAGCCGGAGAAGAGCTTGCTGGAGCCACTCACCAAGAGCGGCGGGCGGAACAATCAAGGGCGCATCACCGTGCGCCATCGCGGCGGTGGGCATAAGAGACTCTACAGAATCATTGACTTTGCTCGCGACAAGTGGGGCGTGCCCGCCAAGGTCGTCTCCAAGGAGTACGATCCCAACCGTTCGGCGTGGATCACGCTCTTACAGTACGCCGACGGCGAAAAGCGCTATATTCTCTCCCCGTTGAACTTGGAGATTGGCACCGTAGTCGAAGCGGGTGAGAGTGTAGAGGCTCGGGTGGGCAATGCGCTCCCCCTGAAGAGGGTCCCTGTGGGGGCGCTGGTGCACTGTGTGGAGCTCTATCCGGGGAGCGGGGGCAAGGTCGCGCGGGCGGCGGGGACAGCGTGCCAAGTGATGGCTATCGAGGGGGGCTTTGCTCGGCTGCGCTTGCCCTCTGGAGAGATCCGGCTCTTCCCTGAAGACTGCATGGCTACGATAGGCCAAGTGGGAAATATCGATCACAAGAACGTCGTCCATGGCAAAGCAGGGCGTGTGAGACACTTGGGGATTCGCCCGACGGTGCGCGGCACGGCCATGAACCCCGTGGATCATCCACACGGGGGTGGCGAGGGGCGGCACTATGTGGGCGGGCCGCCGCGCACGTTCTCAGGAAAACCCGCTAAGGGCGTGCGCACACGCAAACCGAATAAGCCCAGCGATCGGTTCATCGTCTCGCGGCGCAAAGGGGGGACGGTCTGATATGGCGCGCTCGCTGAAGAAGGGGCCCTATGTGCACCCCAAGCTCCTTAAAAAGATCGAGAAGATGAAGCGCGGAGAGATCTCGGAGATTAAAACTTGGTCCCGCGCGAGCATGATCACCCCGCAGATGGTGGGGCTGACGATCAAGGTGCACAACGGGCGGATGCATGTGCCGGTCTTTATCACGGAGACGATGGTAGGGCATCGGCTGGGGGAGTTTGCGCTGACGCGCACGTTCAAGGCGCACGGGGGCATCAAGAAGAAGAAGGTCCCCACGCCCAAGTAGGAGCGATGATCATGCAAGCACGAGCTCTCGCGAAATGGATTCGGATATCGCCGGTGAAGGCCCGGTTGCTGGCCTCCCAGATCCAAGGCAAGCCGGTCGAGGAAGCGTTGCGCTTGACGCGCTTCGCCAAAGTGAAGGCCGCTCCTATCGTGCGCAAATGTTTAGAATCAGCTATCGCCAATGCCGAGCACAACTATAATATGGACGTAGATGCCCTGTGGGTCAAGGAGATCCGTGTGGACAAAGGGCCCTTCTGGAAGCGGCTGCGCCCTGGGTCTCGCGGCAAGGTCTCGATCCGCAAGCGCCGGATGAGCCATATCATGATCGTAGTCAGCGACGACCCGCGGCCCAGTATCGCCCAAGGGCAGGAAGGATAACTATGGGACACAAAACGCACCCGTACGGCTTGCGGTTGGGGATCAACAAGAAATGGCTCTCCAACTGGTTCTTCGAGAAGGACGCCCCCCGCTATGTCAGGGAGGACCATACGATCCGAACGACGATCAAGCAGCGATATTATGGGGCAGGGATCGCGCGGGTGCTCATTGAGCGCCCCACGGAAGAGTGGGTCTCTATTGTGATCTATACCGCCCGGCCCGGCATCATCATCGGCAAGGGGGGGCAGGAGATCGATCAGTTCCAAAGAGAGCTCGAAGAGCTCATCAAGCGCAAGGTGAAGATTTATATCAAAGAAGTCGACCATCCCGATTTAGAAGCGACGTTGGTCGCTGAGGATGTCGCCTCACGGATCCAGAATCGCATCCCGGTGCCCCGCGCCATGAAAGAAGTCATCCAACGGGTGATGGAGCATGGGGCTAAGGGGGTCAAGATTCGCTGCGGGGGTCGGCTTGGTGGGGCCGAGATCGCTCGCTCGATCGAGAGCAAGGCCGGCCGTGTCCCCTTGCAAACGATTCGCGCGGATATTGATTACGGCTTCGCCGAGGCGCTCACCAAGTACGGGATGATCGGGATTAAAGTCTGGCTCTATCGCGGGGATATCTATCCGGCGCGAGGGGGTGAGGCTCGTGGCGTTACTAGCGCCCAAGCAGCGCAAGTTTAGAAAGGACCATCGGGGCCGGATGACGGGCAAGGCCATAGCGGGGTCCGAGGTCGCCTTTGGGGATTATGGGATTCAAGCACTTGAGCCCGCCTGGATCACGGCCCAGCAGATCGAAGCCTGCCGCACCGTCATGGTGCGCGAGCTCGACAAAAATTCGAAGATCTGGGTAAGAATCTTCCCTGATAAGCCCATCACCAAGAAGCCTGCAGAGACGCGCATGGGCAAGGGGAAGGGGGATCCCGTGGGCTGGTGCGCTGTAGTCAAGCCAGGGCGGATCCTCTTTGAGATCAGCGGGGTCGACCGGGCCAAGGCCGAGGAGATTCAGCGATTAGTGGACCATAAGCTTCCCATCAAGACGCGTCTGCGGGAGCGTCTCAAGTTGGGCGGTGAGCGATAGCCTATGGAGAAACCCCAGAAACTTCGGGAGCTCAGCGATGAGGAGCTCAAGCAAAAAGAGCGCGAGCTCAAGCGCCAGCTCTTCAACGCGCGCTTTGCTGTGGCCACGGGGCAACAAGACAACACGGCTTTGATCGGGCAACTCAAGCGCCAGATCGCCCAGGTCAAGACGATCTTACGGGAGCGACAACTCCAGAAAGAGCGAACACAGTGAGGGTAGAGACTATGCCGAAGCGCGAGAAGATCGGGCGGGTCGTCAGCGACAAGATGGCCAAGACGATCACGGTGCTGGTGGAGACGCTGGAGCGGCACCCGCTCTACAAAAAATATTATATCAAGCGCAAGAAGTTCTACGCCCACGATGAGCACGAACAAGCTCATGAGGGCGATCTGGTGAAGATCGTGGAGTCGCGGCCGCTATCGCGGCTGAAGCGATGGCGCTTGGTCGAGGTGTTGGAGCGTGCTCGTCCTGGCCAACGCTAACGGGAGGATCGGACGATGATCCAGGTTCGCAGTATTTTAAAAGTCGCGGACAACTCGGGCGTCAAGGAGGTCCGAGTCATTAACGTCTTGGGGCAGCCCAGCGGGGCTTGGGGACAGATCGGGGATATCGTTGTGGCTTCGGTGCAGAAGCGCATCCCCACAAGCGAGATTGACAAAGGGGCTGTGGTCAAGGGCGTGATCGTGCGCACGCGCCAGCCCTATCGGCGCAAGGACGGCAGTTATATTCGCTTCGATGATAACGCCGTAGTCTTGATCAACGCGTCGAAGGAGCCGTTGGGGACGCGCATCTTTGGCCCGGTGCCCCGCGAGCTGCGCGACAAGGGCATGGTGCGGATTGTGTCCCTCGCACCGGAGGTGCTCTAATGGAGAAGATTCGCAAGGGCGATACCGTCCGCGTGATCGCGGGGAACGACAAGGGCAAAGAAGGCGAAGTCTTGCAGGTCCTCCCCAAAGAGCGTAGAATTATTGTCAAGGGTGTGCGCATGATCACGCGCCACCTGCGGCCCTCCGCCAAACATCGCGAAGGCGGGATCGTGCAACAAGAGGGCCCATTCGATATCAGTAATGTCTTATTGATCTGTCCCGAATGCGATCGGCCGACGCGAGTCGGCTTTGTGATCACGGAGTCTGGGGAGAAGCTGCGCCAGTGCAAGCAGTGCAAGAAGACTTTCACGTGATGGTGACCAAGAATGCTCTATGAACGCTATCGCACGGAGATCGTGCCCAAGCTCATGAAAGAATTGAATTATAAGAATATTCTGCAGGTGCCCAAGATCGAGAAGATTGTGATCAACATGGGCATTAAAGAGGCCAAAGACGACCCCAAGAAGCTAGAGGGGTGTGTGCGCGATTTGATGATGATTACTGGGCAGCGCCCTGTGGTCACCAGAGCGAAGAAGAGCATCTCGGACTTTGGGATCACCAAAGGGGATCCCGTGGGATGCATGGTGACGCTGCGGGGGCAGCGGGCGTATGCGTTCTTTGAGAAGCTTGTGAATGTCGTGCTCCCGGCGATCCGCGATTTCCGCGGGGTAAGCGCAGATTCATTTGATGGGCGCGGGAACTTTTCGCTGGGCTTGAGCGATCAGTTGGTCTTTCCAGAGATCAAATACGATCAGATCGCCAAGGTGCAAGGGATGGATATCTGTATTGTAACGACAGCCAAGACCGATCGGGAAGGGTATTATCTGCTGAAGGCATTAGGGATGCCCTTTCGCGATTAACTGAGGGAGGATATTCGATGGGAAAGACGGCATGGAGAGCGAAGCTAACCAAGCCCATGAAGTTCTCAGCGCGCCGCTACAATCGGTGCAGCATCTGTGGGCGGAGACGGGGCTTCATTCGGGATTTTGGGCTCTGTCGCTTGTGCTTTCGCGCCAAGGCGCATCGGGGGGAGTTGCCCGGGGTGCGCAAGGCTACGTGGTGAGGGAGCTGTATGGACACAATTGCCGATATGCTGACAGCTATCCGGAATGCGAACATGCGCGCGCTGCGCGAGGTGCGCGTGCCGCATTCGAACGTTAAGGCGGAGATCGCCCGGATCCTCAAAGAAGAGGGCTTTATTGAAGACTATCGCGTTGAGGGCGAGAAGAAGCGCGACTTGGTCATTATTATGAAGTACAAAGGGAAGCGGGGCAAGGATCCCGTCATTGAGGGGATCGAGCGCGTCTCCAAACCCGGGCGACGCGTCTATGTAGGGGTTGACGAGATCCCGCGCGTGCGCAATGGCTTAGGAGTTGCGATCTTGAGCACTCCCGCGGGAGTGCTCACCGGCAAACAAGCCCGGGCCAAGCGCGTCGGCGGAGAACTCTTGTGCAAGGTGTGGTAGCTATGTCACGAATTGGGAAGCAGCCCATCCCTGTCCCCAAAGACGTCAAAGTGACGATCGAGCCCGATCGCGTGATTGTCGAGGGCAAGGCCGGCAAGCTCGTGCAGCGCTACGAGCCCGAGTACGTGAGCATTACGATGAGGGACGGCACCATCGTCGTCACGCGCAAGGGCGATGAGAAAGAATTCAAGGCGCGGCATGGGCTCTATCGGGCGCTCCTGGCCAACATGGTCCGGGGGGTCCAGCAGCCCTACTCCAAGATCTTACAGCTTGTGGGCTTGGGCTATCGAGCCAAGCTCCAGGGGAGAGATTTAATCTTAGAGATCGGCTTTCACGACCCAGTAGTCTATAAGCTCCCGGAGAGCGTCAAGGCCGAAGTGAAAGACCAGACTGAGATCATTCTCACAGGCCCAGATAAACAGTTAGTAGGGCAGGTGGCTGCGGAGATCCGGAGCCTGCGCAAGCCCGAGCCCTACAAGGGCACAGGGATTCGCTACAAGGACGAGCAGATCCGGCGCAAGGAAGGCAAGCTCGCTGGTGGTGCCGGTGCGGCCGGCGGAGCGAAGGCCGGGTGAACTTCTCTATGATCAGTTCTGTCAGCCGCAATGAGAGACGACAGCGACGGCATTATCGAATTCGGAAGAAGATCTTTGGGACGCCGGAGCGTCCGCGCCTGTGCGTCTACAAGAGCTTGAAGCATCTGCATGCCCAGATCATCGACGACACTGTGGGGCGGACGTTAGTGGCCGCAAGCACAGTCGAGAGAGAGCTTCAGCTAAAAGGCGGGACGGTCAAGTCCGCTGAGGCCCTGGGGAAAGTATTAGCTGAGCGTGCTTTGGCCAAGGGCATTACTACTGTAGTCTTCGACAGAGCCGGCTACCCCTACCATGGGGTAATCAAGGCATTTGCGGAAGCGAGTCGCAAAGCCGGACTGAAATTTTAAGGGAGGAAGAGCATGGCACGACCACGTGGCGGCGAGCGCCGTGACGAGTTCGAGAACGAAGTCATCGATCTGCGACGCGTGGCCAAGGTAACTAAGGGCGGAAAGAATCTCAGTTTCCGTGCCGTGGTCGTCATCGGTGATGGCAAGGGGCGGATCGGGCTGGGCAAGGGGAACACCCGCGAGGTCCCTTCAGCGATCCAGCAAGCAATCCGTGATGCCAAGCGCAATATTATTCAAGTACCTCTAGTGGAGGACCGGACGATCCCCCATGAGATCTGGGGGGAGTTTAAGGCGTCGCGCGTGCTGCTCAAGCCAGCATTTCCTGGCACAGGGGTCATCGCGGGGGGCACAGTGGGAGCGATCTGTCGCCTTGCGGGCATCAAAGATATTCTGACGAAAGCCCAAGGATCGACGAATCCATTGACGTTAGCAAAGGCGACTCTGGATGGGCTGAGGCGGCTGCGGACTCTTGAAGAAGTCGCGCGGCTCCGCGACAAGAAGCCCGAGGAGGTCTTGCAATGAAGCTCAGTGATCTGCGGCCCACCCCAGGGAGTGTCAAGAAGCTCAAGCGCGTCGGGCGGGGCAACGCCTCAGGGCATGGGACGTACTCGACCCGCGGAGGGAAGGGGCAGACGGCACGCTCAGGATATCGGATGCCCCCAGCCTTCGAGGGTGGTCAGACTCCGCTATGGAAGCGCGTGCCCAAGCGCGGATTTAAAAACCCCTTGCGAAAGAGTTACGCGTTCGTGAACGTCGGCCAGCTCAACGAGGTCTTCCCCGACGGGGCAGAGATCACCCCCAAGGCCCTCAAGGAGCATGGGCTCATTAAGAAATACCGCAACGGCGTGAAGATCCTCGGTGACGGCCCGCTCTCAAAGAAATTCATTGTGAAGGCGCATAAGTTTAGTGAGAGCGCCAAGGAGAAGATCCTCGCCGCGGGAGGGCAAGCAATCGCCTTACTCCCCGAGCCGGAGCAGCCTCAACCCGAAGAGAAAGCCAAGAAAGCGCCGAAGGCGTCAGGGAAGTGAGCTATGACTGAAGGCTTATTTGAGGCATTTCGCATCCCCGAGGTCCGCAAGCGGATTCTCTTCACCCTTGGAGTGATCATTGTCTTTCGGTTGGGGGCATGGATCCCTGTGCCAGGGGTCAACCCCGAGCAGATTAAGCTCTTCCTTGAGCAACTCGGTCAGCTCGGGCAGTTCTTGAGCGCCTTTACAGGAGGGGCGCTCGAGCGCTTCTCGATCTTCGCCCTGGGCGTCATCCCGTATATCAACGCTTCGATTATCTTGAGCTTGCTCGTCGCTGTTATCCCGAAACTCAAAGAGCTTCAAGAGCAAGGGGAAGAAGGGCGGCGCGTGATTAATAAGATCACGCGCTATGCGACCGTAGGGCTGGCGTTCATCCAAGCCGCCGGCACAAGCTATCTTATCTATAATCAGAATCTTGTCCTCCCCAATCAGAGTTTGCCGGGATTTATGTTCATCTCCATCGTGGCGCTCACCACGGGAACGATGTTCTTGATGTGGTTGGGCGAGCGCCTCACGGAGAACGGGATCGGCCGCGGGATCTCCATGCTGATCATGATCGGAATCTTGGCAGACTATCCCAGATACTTTGCGACGATCTGGGGCGAAGTGACCAGCAATCCCAACCCCATGAATGCCCTGTGGTTGCCGTTGCTCTTAGCTATATACGTTCTGGTCACGGCGGGCGTGGTCATGGTCCAGCTTGGGGCGCGGCGCATTGATATTCAGTACGCCAAACGTATGGTCAAGGGGCGCGTCTATGGCGGGCACAGCACGTTCCTGCCCTTGCAAGTCAATCAGGGAGGCGTCATCCCCATTATCTTTGCCATAGCCCTGCTGGCTATCCCGCAAACCATCTTTCAATTCCTAGAGAACAACAACGTCATTGCTAATATGGTCGCGGAGCGTCGCATCGCCCTTGAGATCTCCGGGGAGAGCCAGGAAGGAGATCTCTTCGTGAGAGTAGATGGCCAGCTCGTGCAGATCTCCCTGGCACCAAAACAGACGAGCGAGCAGGTCGCTCAAGCTATCGCGGAAGCGCTCAATCGCCAGAAGCCTGGCTCGGCCCAGACCCAAAGCAGCCATCTCATCATCCCTGTCGAACCCGATAGAGCTCCTGAAAATCCCAAGAAGATCTCTATTGGGGAGACTCCCGACAACTTGATCGCGTTGAACGGGGTAGGCCAAACAGCGGTAGTACGCGGCATCACGTTTGTCCGGGCCTCCGCTCGCGATTGGATGAACGTCATGGGGGATTTCTTGAACTGGCTAGCGATCGATCTGTCACGCGGGCATACGCTCTATATGATCTTAGTTGCAATCTTGATCTTCTTCTTCACGTATTTCTACAGCGCGATCGTCTTTAATCCCAAGGACTTGGCGGAGAATTTGCGCAAGTGGGGAGGGTTTGTGCCCGGGATTCGCCCCGGCAAGCCTACCGCTGATTTCATTGAGTCCGTCCAGAGCAGATTGCTCTTCATCGGCGCCCTCTTTTTGATCATCATTGCCCTGCTCCCTATGATCATAACGAATATCAGTGGGCTGACGACCTTCTTCTTAGGGGGCACGTCGCTGCTCATTGTGGTGGGCGTAGGTGTAGATACGATCAAGCAGATCGAGGCGCACTTGGTCGAGCGGCGCTATGAGAGCTTGATCGCCAAGGGGGGCCTAGGGCGGCGTATATAAGCTATGACTGCGCGACGGATTGTGCTGTTAGGGCCTCCAGGATCGGGCAAGGGAACTCAAGCCACACGCTTGGCTGCGTGGCTTGGCGTCCCGCATATCTCCACAGGGGATCTCTTGCGCAGCGAGGTCCAGAATCGCACGGAGTTGGGCATGCAAGCCCAGCGATTTATGGACCGGGGCGAGCTTGTCCCAGATCAGTTGGTCGCGGAGATGATCCGCAAGAGAGTGCAGGGGGCCCCAGGCTTTGTGCTCGATGGCTTCCCTCGCAATCTCGCCCAAGCAGAGATCTTAGAGAGCGTGACCACAGTCGAGCGCGCCCTGCACTTTCGGCTCGATCGGGAGGAGATCATTCGGCGGTTGAGCGCGCGCCGCGTCTGCCCTCGCTGTGGGCGCGTGTATAATCTCCTCTCAAGCCCGCCCCAAACCGATACCCTGTGCGATATCTGCGGGGTCGCCCTAGTACAACGCTCCGATGATACTCCCGAAGTGATCCAAAGGCGCATTGATGTTCAATATGCTCACGAGATCGGCCCCATGCTCGAATTCTATAAAAAGCGTAATGTGCTTCGGGAGATTGACGCCAGCGGCGATATTGAGTCGGTCTATCGCGCGGCCCAACAGGCGCTCGAGTGATCCATATGGCTATAAAGCTCAAGAGCCCTGCAGAGATCGAGATCTTGCGCGAGAACGCTCAGCTCCTCCAAGATATCTTGCAGCGCCTGGTCGAGGAGGCGCGCGCGGGGGTTCCCACTCTGTATTTAGATGCTCTTGCAGAACGGCTGATCACAGCAGTCGGGGGTCGCCCGGCGTTCAAGGGCTATCGGGTGGGCAGAGATATCTATCCGGCGAATATCTGCACGTCGCTCAACGCCGAAGTCGTCCACGGCATCCCTCGGGAAGATCGAGTTCTTCAGCCAGGGGATGTGCTCTCCATTGACATCGGCATGGTGCGGCGGGGGTTTTGTGCAGACCTGGCAACAACTGTTATAATAGAGGACGCCCCACGCAGCTCTGAGGACTTCTTTGTGGTGCAGACGGCCCAGGAGGCCCTCTTTGAGGGCATCCGTGCTGCGCGTGGGGGTGCCCGCGTGGGCGATATCGCCCATGCTATTCAGCACTATGTGAATAGTCGCGGGCTGTCGATCGTGACGAATTTCGTGGGCCATGGGATCGGCCGCCAGATGCATGAGGAGCCCCAGGTGCCCAATTATGGGACGCCGGGGCAGGGGCCTCTGCTCCGCGATGGTTTAGTCATTTGCATCGAGCCCATGGTAGCCAACAGTGGGAAGGATCTCATTGAGATAGAAGTCCAAGAGGATCGTTGGACCGCGGTGGCCCCAGGAGCGACGGCCGCAGCTCACTTTGAAGCGATGGTCCGGATTCGCTGGGGAGCAGAGCCGGAGCTCCTTGGCATAGGGGTCTTCGAGCGGGTGTCATCGAGGTGAGGGACTTATTGGCAAAGGAGAGTTTATCAAGCGTCGTGGTGAGGTGATCGAGGCATACCCCGGTTCGATGTTCCGTGTGCGGTTTGAAGACGGCACGGAAGCATTCTGCCATATCTCCGGGAGGATCCGAAAGAATTATATAAAGATCCTCCCTGGGGACAAAGTGCACGTGGAATTTTCGCCTTACGACCTCAGCCACGGAAGGATTATCTATCGAGAGTAGGAGGATCGTTATGAAAGTGCGGAGCTCCGTGAGGAAGATTTGCGATTCGTGCAAGATTATTCGGCGCCGCGGGCGCGTGATGGTGATCTGTAAGAACCCTAAGCACAAGCAGCGGCAGGGATGCTAAAGGAGGGACATTCGGATGGCGAGAATCGCCGGAGTGGATCTACCAAGCAACAAGCGCATTGATATTGCGCTCACGTATATTTACGGGATTGGGCGTCCGTTGGCGCAGCGGATCTTAAACGAGACTCGGATTGATCTGGGCAAGAAAGTCCGGGATCTCACAGAGCAGGAGATCACCGCCTTGCGCAAGGAGATCGAAACGAAATATCAAGTCGAGGGCGATCTGCGCCGCAAGGTCCAGAACGATATCGCGCGGTTGAAGATGATCAAATGTTATCGAGGCGTGCGGCATACGGTGGGATTGCCGGTGCGCGGTCAGAAGACGCGCAGCAACGCCCGCACCTGGAAGGGTCCGCGCCCGGCCAAGGCCGGCAAGCGCAAGTGAGGTGAGAGCGTGGCTCGCAAAGTAGATCGCGCACGACTCCATGTGCACTCGACGTTCAATAATACGATCTTGACATTGACCGATTTAGATGGGCACGTCTTGGCGTGGGCCAGCCCGGGCACGCGCGGCTTCAAGGGAAGCAAGAAGGGCACCCCATATGCTGCTCAGCTCGCGTGCGAGTCCCTCTTGGCAAAGATGCGCGAGCTCGGCATAAGAAGCGTGATCGTGACGATCAATGGCACAGGCCAGGGGCGCAATTCTGTCGTGAACACGCTCAAGGGCTCGGGCATCCGCGTAGAAGACGTCAAGAACGTGACCCCAGTATCACATAGCTCAGAACGGAAGCGGTGAACTCTATGGGACGCTACACAGGACCGAAGTGTCGCTTATGCCGACGTGAAGGGGAGAAGCTCTTCCTCAAGGGCGAGAAGTGTTACACGGAGAAGTGCCCAGTGGAGCGGCGGCCCTACGCGCCGGGAATGCATCAGCGCAAGTTTGGCAAGCTCAGCCAATACGGGATTCGCTTGCGCGAGAAGCAGAAAGCTAAGAGAATCTACGGGCTGCGCGAGGAGCAGTTCAGGCGCTACGTCGAGCGGGCGAAGCGCGTCAAGGGCGTCACCGGGGACTTCTTGCTCGAATTGCTAGAGAGACGCTTGGATAATGTGATCTATCGAGCGGGCTTGGCAACCTCACGGGATCAAGCCAGACAATTGGTCACTCACGGACACTTTCTCGTCAACGATCGCAGCGTCAATATCCCGTCGTTCTTGGTTCGTCCGGGGGATATTATTGCTCTCAAGCCCAATTCCGCCCAGAAGCCTGGGATCAAGGCCCTCGTAGAGGCGAAAGGACGCGGAACTATTCCGGCGTGGATCGCTCGAACTGACGGGCGCATTCAAATCACTGATCGCCCCAAGGTCGATCAGCTGGAGCACAAGCTGCAGATGCAGCTCATTGTCGAGTTCTACTCACGGTAAGCGCTGAGAAAGGGGACTATGCGAGCAGAGCTAGTGAAGCCGAAGATTAAAGTTGAGAGCTTAACCCCCTATCGGGGTCTTTTTGTGGTTGAGCCGCTAGAGCGCGGCTACGGCATGACGATAGGGAACGCGTTGCGGCGAGTTCTGCTCTCTTCTATTCCCGGGGCAGCAGTCACACGAGTGCGCTTTGAAGGCAAATATCACGAATACGACACGATCGAGGGCGTCAAAGAGAGCGTCTTGGAGATCATCCTCAATCTCAAGGAGATCGCGTTTCGCCTAACAGATGGAGTGCCTAAACACGTCTATATTCAGCATGAGGGTGCTGGGGTAGTGCGCGCTGGGGATTTAGAGCTTCCTAAGGGATTAGAAGTGATGAACCCTGACCATGTGATCGCGACGGTCGCTGCTCATGGGCGGTTAGCTGTGGACATGGAGGTGGAGCCTGGGGTGGGGTATCGTCCGGCGGAGCGCAACAAGCGAGGGGATATGCCCCTGGGGATCATCGCGGTGGACTCGGACTTCTCCCCGGTCAAGCGCGTCAATTTCAAAGTGGAGCCGACGCGCGTAGGGGAGCGCACCGACTACGATCGGCTGCTCTTGGAGGTCGAGACCAACGGGGGCGTCCGCCCCGATGAAGCCGTGCAGCAAGCTTCTCAGATTCTCATCAGTCATTTTGAGCTCTTCACCGTGTCGCTTGGGGCAGCTGAGCCGGTGCCCGTCGAACCGGAGGTGCTCTCTAAACGCTTAGAAGAGCTGCAATTCGACAAGCGCGCCTGCAACCTCCTCGAGACCAAAGGGGTCATCACGCTGAAAGACCTGCTGCAGAAATCTAAAGAGGAGCTTAGGGATATCCACGGCTTTGGCGAAAAAACCCTCCAGAAGGTCATCGAGCGTGTGGAGGAACTCGGGTATCATCTGAAGGAATCTGTGAAACGGAGCTGATGGCGTATGTGGCATCGCAAGAAATTTCGGAAGCTCAATCGAGCGCCTGCCCATCGGAAGGCACTCTTAGCTAATATTGTGAAGGAGCTCATCGAGCACGGCAAAGTAGACACGACCGTGGCGCGTGCCAAGGAGAGTGCGCGCTTGGCCGAGCGCCTGATCACCTGGGCCAAGCGGAATGATTTACAAGCGCGGCGCTTAGCATTTGCTGTGCTCCAAGATCCTGATCTCACAGATAAGCTCTTTGCGGAAGTGGCGCCGAAGTTTGCTGGAAGAGATGGGGGCTACACACGAGTGTTAAAGCTGCCTCCGCGTCAGGGCGATGGCGCGGATTTAGCACGGCTGATGTGGGTCACTTCGAGCGAATGAAGTCGTTGATGCCCTCGAGGATCGCTCGCGCTACGCGCCTCTGATACGCTAACTGCGCGAGCTTTCGCGCTTCTTCGGGGTTGGTGAGAAAGCCTAAGTTGAGTTGAACAGCGGGGATGGGGAGCCGGCGCAGCCACAAGGGAGCTTGGTGCGTGCCCCTATCGAGTGTGCGAGTTACCGCGATCAGTCTGACGCGAAGCGCTTCCGCGAGAGCTATCGAGGAGCTCTTGGCATTTGTAGGCACAAGCGCTGTGATGCCCCGTGCGCGCGGATCGTAGGAGAAACCCAGATGGAGGCTGATATAGAAATGAGCCCCTTGGGCGGCAGCAATGCGCTCGGCAGGGGACAGAGAGCGATCGTCGCTGCGCGTCAAGATCACTTTCAAATGAGGAAAGCTTACGGCTTCCAGGGCGATCAGATGCGCGATCTTCAGCACGATCTCTTTTTCACAGAGATTGTCTACGCCGATGCCGCCGGTATCGTTGCCGCCGTGTCCGGCGTCTATGGCGACTATAGTTCTGGGCTGGCTGATGCCCCAAGCATTCAAGAGACTCACTATCAGAAGCCCACAAGCAATCGCGCGCATCGCTTGACAGATCACCCCTCAAGGTTTATTATACAGTGATACCGAGGGCTGGAGGAAATCAGTAGATCTCTCTTTATTTTGAGGTGAACAGAGATGCACACGATCCGCAAGCTCGTTGAGAAATACGGAAAGTACGTAATCTGGGCCGTAGTCATCAGCTTCGTGTTAGGGGCACTGGTGATCTTCTCGCCAGTGGCGCTCAACCCCGGTGCGCGTAATGTCCCCAAAGAAGAAGACGTTGTCCTCGTCGTCAACGGGGAGAAGATCGGCAAGGTCGAGTACGAGCAAGCCTATCAAGAGATTCTCAACGAACAGCGTCAGTTTAACCCCGAGATCGAGAAGGCCCTCGAGGGACCCGATGGGGCATATCGGCAGCTGCAATGGCGCGCCCAAGCGATCGAGCGTCTCATCGAAAAGACTATCAAAGAGCAAGAGAGCCGTAGGCGCGGCATCAGCGTCCCAGCGAAAAAACTCGATGAGCGCTACAAGCAAGAGTATGAGAATTTCTTGCTGATGCTGCGCCAGCGCTACGGCATTGACGAAAAAGAGCTTGCGCGCATTCTCAAGGAGCGCGGCAGCTCTCTGCCCGCTTATCAGCGACAGATCCGCGATCAAGTGGCCGCGCAGCTCAAAGAAGAAGCTCTCGAGGAAGCCGTTGTGGGGCCCATCGAAGTTACTGATCAAGCGCTCATAGAATTCATCGAGCAGAACAAGACGCGCTATGTCAATGATCTCTTAGGGTATCTGCAACCTTCGACCGCCGAGCTGCAAGCATACTTTGAGAATAATCGAGACAAATACGCGACCCCTGAAGTCAAGGCGCGGCATATCTTAATCAAAGTGGACGAGAACGCCCCCGAAGAGCAAGTCGCCGAAGCCAAGAAGAAGATCGAAGAGATTAAAAAGCAATTAGATTCGGGAGCGGACTTCGCGGAGCTTGCGAAAAAATATTCTGACGATAAGAGCAACGCCGAGAACGGTGGCGATCTGGGATGGTTTGGCAAGGGCGTCATGGTGAAGGAGTTCGAGGATGCGGCGTTCGCTCTGGATATTGGGAAGGTGAGCAAGCCAGTGCGCACTCGTTACGGGTTCCATCTCATCAAAGTCGAAGACAA
Organism: Candidatus Bipolaricaulota bacterium; assembly: GCA_036783095.1. Classification (GTDB taxonomy): domain Bacteria; phylum Bipolaricaulota; class Bipolaricaulia; order RBG-16-55-9; family DRXL01; genus JANXCC01. The sequence continues at coordinate 34,217 of DAIPXV010000001.1, read as the reverse complement.
GCGCGTGCGCACGTTTGAGCAAGCACAAGCAGACGTACGCCGCGACTGGGTGCGCGAACGCGAAGACGCCCTTATGACCCAATGGCTCGAAGCGGCCAAGCAAGGGAATTTCTTAGAAAGAGTTCGCTTAAGCAGAATATTTATCCCCATTGCGCCCGACGCCCCGGAAGACGAGCTCATCGCGGCTCGCAAGCGCCTCCAGGAAGCCAAAGATAAACTCAGAGCCGAAGGCGCAAACTTCGCCGATATCGTCAGGGAATATTCTCAAGATCCAGAGTTCAAAGATCGTAACGGCGATATGGGCTATCTCACCCTGACGGACCTGCCCAAGGAGCTTCAGGATGCCCTAGCCCAGCTCCAAGTCGGGCAGATCAGCGATCTCATCCAGACAGCCCAAGGGCTCTGGCTCGTTCGTCTTGAGGATCGCAAGAGCTTCAGCACCGTAAGGGAATCCATCGCGAGCGATTATAAGGTGCGCCAGCGCGTCGAGCGATTCGACGCTTGGCTCAAGCAAGCCAAAGCCTCAGCCCAGATCGAGCTGCGGCTGCCCCTCATCGCCGCGTATCAGCTCGAACAACAAGAAAAGATTGACGAGGCTATTGCAGCGTACGAGAAGCTTTTGCAAGAGGGCTCGCTGCCCACCGACGACGAGCTGGGCAAATATCTCGATTACTATATTGCCCGGCTCTATCAAGTGAAGCTGCGCCAAGCTGAACAAGAGAAGGCCGAGCTCGAAAAGCAAGAGAACGTCGAGAACAAAGAAGCGAAGCTCAAAGAGCTTGAACAGAAGATCAAAGAATACCGTCAGAAGGCCGTGCAACACTTATTGGAGACCGCTAAGGGCGCGGGAGGGGATCGCAGCTTCTATGATCAACTGATTGCGCTCGATCCCGATAATCCCCAAGCGTACTATCAGTACGGGCTCTTCCTCTTCACCGAGGGCGACCAGCAGAGCATCCAAGACTCCATCAAGATGACCAAGAGAGCCACCGAGCTTGCTCCGGCTGATCCGGGCCCGCTCCGGCTCTATGGGCACTTGATGATGTCCCTCAAGAACTACGCGCTGGCCTTGGAATACTATCAGAAAGCCCTCGAGCATCTCGATCCCGCGAAAGATAAAGACGCCATTCGCGTCGTGAAGCAGAAGATGGCCGAGGCGTATTTGGGCCTAGAGGAGTGGGACAAAGCCGAAGCGCTCTACACGGAGCTGCGCGAGCAGGAGAAAGCCCGCACGGGCTATGACGATCCTCGACTTGTGACGGCTCTCGCCGATATCGCCCTGAAGAAGGGAGATCCTCAACGTGCTGTCGAGCTCTACAAAGAGTCGCTCAAGCTCCAGAATAACCCCAATGTGCGGTTGAAGCTGGGGCGGGCTTACGAAGCGCTTAACAATCTAGATGAAGCGCTGAAGCAGTACAGCCAAGTGATCAAGGATTCGCCGTACCTAGCTGAAGCTTATTTAGCGCTTGGGGATGTCCGGCGCCAGCAGGGACAGACTGACGAAGCCCTGAAGAACTATCGAGAGGGGTTCAAGCGCACGGCGGCAGCCGAGTTGCGCGAGCAGCTGGGCGAGCGCATCGTCGAGCTTGACCCCAAGGACTTCGATACGCGCTTCCAACTCGCAAAACAGTATCAGAAAGAACATATCTTCGAGTCTGCCGTGCGCCATTACACGGCGATCCTGGAGCAAGGTCCGACCCCAGAGCAAGCCCTCAATGCGTATATTGGGCTTGGGGATGTCGCTGCGGGCCGATCGGAGTACGAGCAAGCCAAGAATCACTATAAGTCCGGCTTGGCTGTGGCTACAACCCCAGACCAAAAGAAGAATCTCTATGAGAAGATCTTAGAAGCCGAGCGCTCGTTGGTGGGCTCGACGGGCAAACTCGGCGACGATGGCCTGGAGGCGCTCTATCAATTGGCTCTTATTGCCAAAGAGCAGCAAAAGCTCGCCGATATGCGCGAGCAGCTTGAAAAGCTCAAGGCCGAAAACCCCAACTATCGAGCCTCAGAAGTCGCTCAGATGCTCTACGAAGTGACGGGCAAGTGGAGCGACGACAAGCCCGGAATGCCCGTAGCTCTCCAAGAATCGCGTGCGATCTCTCCAGAGCAAGAGCATGAGCCGTACACTTCGACGCCGCCCACTTCAGGGCCGTATCGAGAGGGCGAGATCGCCTTCGGCGTGCACAAAGAGCCGATCGCCGAAGAGCTCCAAGTGTGGGCGTTGCGCGGCGGCGCCGTGCTCATCCAGTACGGCCCAGAGACCGATAACACGACCCTGACCCAATTAGAGAATCTTCTTAAGCGCTTGCAGAACGAGCACGCCGAAAAGTACTGTCGGTTGATCATCGCGCCGTACGGGAAGCTCGAGCCCAAACAGATCGCGCTCACGGCCTGGGGACGAATAGATAAGCTCTCGTTCTATGACGAGAGTCGCATTGAGGGCTTCATCAACGAATGGATCAATAAGGGCCCGGCGCAGATCCCCTGTCAACAATAATTAAAGTATGGAGCTGCGTTCGTTAGTCGAATTGGTGGCGCACCTGCGCTCGGAGCGCGGGTGTCCTTGGGATCGCGCCCAGACCCATGAGTCGCTTAAAAGCCTACTGATTGAGGAAGCGTATGAGACCGTCGCGGCCATCGAATCTGGGGAGAGCCAAGCCCTTCGAGACGAGCTAGGCGATCTCCTATTACACATAGCCTTCCATGTGCAGATCGCCCAAGAGCAGAAAGAGTTCACCTTGCACGATGTGCTTCGGGGCATTTATGAGAAGGTGGTGCGGCGGCATCCGCACGTCTTCGGCACAGAATCTCCAAAAGACGTCGAGCAGATCAAAGGGCGCTGGGAGGAGATCAAGCGTCAGGAAGGGAAACGCTTGTCGGTTACAACTGCTCTTCCGGCCTTGATCGAAGCCCGAAAATTACAAGAGCGCGCGGCACAATCTAATAAAGAATTTTCTGTTCGGCCTTCGCCGGCTATTACGGCGCTGCTTGCCGAACCCGATGAGCGCCGTCTTGGGGCTCTGCTCTTTGAGATTGTGGCGCGCGCGCGGGAGCTCCAGCTCGACCCGGAGCTGGCCCTCAAGCGCGTCAACGCTCAGTTCGCTCAAGAGATCGAGAAGAGAATCTCTGACGGCCATGCTCGACCTGAGTGATCTGCCTCCACCTCCTCAAGAAGCTCTACTCGTCTATGTAGAACTTCCCGAGGAAGACGTGCATTTCTTCGATAGCGCCCTCAAGGCTTTCGATCACAAGGTCAATCCTCGCCGAGACGTGAAGCTCATCCGTGGGAAGCTCTACTATAAAAACTATGTCGCTCCGGACTTTTGGCCGGAGGTTGAGAGTCTCTTGGAAACGCTCCGCCAGTACGTCTCCATGGGAGAGATTGTGATCGAGTCGTGAAGCGTCTGCTCAGTGCCCTCCGCCCCGATGAGATCTGTTCTTCGGTACATGAGATCGACTATGAGCGCTTGCGCCGCGCGGGATATCGGGCGCTCGTCTTTGATATAGATAACACCCTGGGGGAGTGGGGATGTCCTCTGATCCCGGAGGACGTTCAGGCGCTCCTACAGCGCGTAGTTGCTTTGGGCTTTGCCGTAGGATTTCTCAGCAACGACAGCGGAGAAGATCGCTCGCTGTTAAAAACACAGCTGGAGGCGTGGCCGGTAGTGTGGCGCGCGGGCAAGCCTAGAACTCACGGCTATGAGCGCCTCATCGCGCTCTTACGCAGTTCCCCTTCCCAGACAGTAATGATCGGGGATCAGCTCTTTACGGATATTTGGGGAGCGAAGCGCACGGGGCTCTATGCGATCTTGGTCGCTCCGGTCAGCCCGCCATCAGACTCGTTTTGGGCCAAGCTGAGGCGCCCTCTGGAGCGTTTACTCTTGCGGTTATTCTCCAGAGAGAATCCGCCCCACGACCATGCCGATAATCGTTAAGAAGAACGTCGAGAGGGCCCCCCACCAGACCGAGCGCAAGATCAGTTCTGGAGCCGTCGCGACAACCTCTACGTTGGGCAGATAGAGCGCGAGAAAGATCGTGATGGCGCCTACAAGAGTGATAGAGAGCGCCATAATGAGGCCCTCTTGGACCTCTCTGACCAGCAAGCCTATGCTCAACCCCACGAGAGCAACGAGCGCATACGAGATGTTATTCGAAACAGGGGAGAACTTGAGGAACTCCCCTGCCTGCAGAGCAGAACTCGCCCCTGCCGCCACCCCAGCCGTAAGGGCAAGCACGAGCCATCGAAGAAGCTTCATTCCTCACCCTCAGGAAGCGTGAAGATCCCCTCAACGGGGATTATCTTGCTCTCTTCCCCTCGAGGCAACCGAAACCGCAGCCGTGCCATCCCTTGAAAGAGCAGTGCTCTTTCAGATGCTTCTTGAATCCGCTGCAACTTCTCAAAGTTCGGCCCCTCGATCAGGGCTTCTGCGGGGACCTCGGTAATGGACGCCAACGCGACCTGAATCTCCCCGGTTGTGTAGTAGCCCAGATGCATGCTCCCATCAGCACTGCGCAGGTGCCAATCTAACAGCTCCAACGATGCAGGGGTCTTGGGATTGGGGATCGTCACGGTGACGATCCAGCGCAAGTGGGCCTGCTGTGGAGCGACCTGCTCAACATCTGTGAGCTCGACAGCAAACCGAATCCCCTGGAGCGTCTGACGGAAGGCCGCATAGCTTTGCTCAGTTAAAAAGAGCAACACTAACGAAATGATGAGCAGCCCCCCAAGGAGGCTGATCCCAACTATTTCTTGCCACGATCGTCTTTCAGATCTCATAGCATGCGACGAGATGGCCATTGCCCTTATCTTCCAAGGGGGGATGGTCCTCGCGCGCGCAGCGTTCTGTAGCGATGGGGCAGCGTTCGTAGAACCGGCAGCGCGGCGCGGGATCGATGGGCTTGCTCACCCCGCCCTTGATCTCAATGGGCTGGCGCTCGACCGTGGGATCGGGGATAGGCACGGCTGAGATCAAGGCGCGGGTGTAGGGATGGAGCGGGTTTTGGATGACTTCTTCAGTAGGCCCGAGCTCGACGATCTTGCCCAGATACATCACGGCGATGCGATCGCACATGTAGCGCGCGACCGCAAGATCGTGGGTAATATAGAGATAGCTGATCCCAAACTCTTCACGGAGATCGAGCATCAAGTTCATGACACCGGTGCGGATGGAGACATCGAGCATTGACGTGGGCTCGTCGGCCACAATGAAGCTGGGGTTGAGAATCATAGCGCGGGCGATGGCGACGCGCTGGCGCTGGCCACCCGACAGCTCATGGGGATAGCGAAAGAGAAAGCTCTCCGGGGGTGTCAAGCCCACCAAGCTCAACAGTTCCGCCACGCGCTCCTCCCGCTCGTAGATGTTGCCGATCCCATGGATGCCCAACGGCTCGGAGACGATATCGAAGATCGTCATGCGGGGATTGAGCGATTCGTAAGGATCTTGGAAGATCATCTGGGCGTTGCGCCGAAACTCCTTGAGCGCTCGTCCTTCTAAAGTCGCGATGTCTACAAACTTCTCCCCTTGGGAATCCGTGGTGGGATCGCTGAAGACACGCATATAGATATGCCCAGCTGTGGGATCAATGAGTCGCACAAGGAGCTTCCCCGTGGTGGTCTTGCCGCACCCGGACTCCCCAATGAGCCCAAAGATCTCCCCACGGTTAATATCAAAGCTCACATCGTCCACGGCGTGGATGAAGCTCCGCGCTCGCGCAAAGACCCCGGTAGATACAGGGTAGAACTTGCGCAAGTTCTCCACGCGTACCAAGGTTTCCGTCTTGGTCTGTACTTGTAATGCCACCGTGATCACCTACTCTAATTCTAGTTAAATTAAGGGATTCCAGCAAGCCGCATACTGCTTGGGCTTGTGTTCGACAAACTGTGGCACCTCGCGCTCGCAGATCTCCGTTGCGTAGGGGCACCTGGGGTGGAACCGACAGCCAGAAGGGGGCTTAATTAAGTCCGGGGGTTCCCCAGGCAGCGCCGCAAGTTTCACCTTTTCCCCTTTAATAGAGGGGAACGCTGACATGAGCGCTTTGGTATAGGGGTGGATGGGGCTCTTGAAGATCGCCTCTGAAGGTCCAAACTCGACCAGGCCCCCTGCATACATTACCCCGACTTTATCGGCGACCTCGGCAATGACGGCAATGTCGTGCGAAATATAGATCATGCTCATATTGAGCTTCTTCTGAATCTGGCGCATCTCGCGCAAGATCTTATCTTGGACGATGACATCGAGAGCCGTCGTCGGCTCGTCCGCGATAATAATATCGGGATCGCACGCAAGCGCCATCGCGATCACCGCGCGCTGCTTCATGCCTCCAGAGTATTCATGGGGGTAACGGTCCATCAGTTGGCGGTCCAGGCCCACGAGCTGAAAGAGCTGCGCGATGCGCTCCCGCGCCTCCGGGACAGAGATGGGCATATGGGTCTGCATCGCCTCGATGATCTGATCCCCGACTTTGTAAACGGGATTGAGGGAGTTCATCGCCGCTTGGAAGATCATGGAGATGCCCTTCCATCGGATGGGGCGCATCTCTTCGTCGCTGAGCGCTGTGAGATCAACACCGAGGCGCGCGATCTGATCCCGACCGAGGCGCACTTGCTGAGTCCGTCCGTTAGTGTGGGCCTCGAGCACGATCTCCGATCGCCCAAGTTCCAGCAGGCGCCCTTGGTGCCTTTGCCCGTCCACTAAGATTTTTACGGGCTTTCCCACGGCGCGGCGCGCGTGGGCTTCGTCAGAGCCATCCCGGAAGAAATAGACGTGCCCTCCCAAGAACTGCGCATTCTCCGGGAGCAAGCGCAAGAGCGTCAACGCCACGGAGGTCTTGCCGCAGCCGGACTCGCCTACAAGCCCCAAAGCTTCGCCCTTATCGAGGGAGAAGCTCACGTTCTCGACGGCTTTGACCGCCCCCTTGCGGGTGGTATAGTGCATTGTTAAGTTCTCGACTTGGAGGACGGGATAGGTCGTCAGGGTGGTCACGGTCTCACCTCTTGCGCAGGCGCGGGTTGACTACTTCGTCCAAGCCGCGGCCTACAAGATAGAACGCCGAGCAGAGCAGCGTGATCGCTACACCGGGGGGCATCCACAGCCACCAGTTTTGGAAGGATCGTCCCCCTAAGATATAGCCACCGCTGTGGGCGGAGTCGATCATAATGCCCCAACTGACTTTGATCCCAGGCAGCAGCCCAAAGAACGACAGAGCCGCTTCGGAGAAGATCGCTCCAGTGACGTTGAACATCATATAGAGGAACGAGAGGGGCAACAGATTGGGGATGATATGGCGGAAGATCACGTGGAAGTGCCCGCCGCCGGCAACCTTAGCTGCTTCGATATAGGGCTTCACTTTCACGGCCAATGCTTGGGATTTTAAGATCACTGTGATCTGTCCAAAGCCGTAGAGAATTCCCAAGACGAACGCGAGCTTGATGAGCGTCAGCTCGATCATTGAGCCCAATACAATCAAGAACGAGACCAACGGGAAGAGAATGAAGACGTCAGCCAATCGCATGAAGAACGTATCAACGAAGCCCCCATAGTACGCCGTGATCGCACCGATGAGCGTGCCGATCACGACGGTGATAACCGCGGCCAAGACCCCCAGCATAAACTCTGAGCCGGTGCTTGCCATCAGTTGGGCGAGGATGTCGCGCCCAAACTGATTCGTCCCTAGAGGGTGGCGGCGCGAGGGCGGGCTGGGGTTCTCGAGCCCCGGGATGAGCGGATCATAGCCCACCACGGGATCATAGACTTGATAGATACTGCTGATAGCGCCATAGGGGGCGTTGCGCGCCGCTTCGAGCTCCTCCGGCGTCCACGCTATATGCTCCATTAACCAGGGATAGATAGGCCACAGCGCCCCAAAGAGCGCAAAGAATATAATAATCCCTAAGCCCGTCAGCCCGATCTTGCTCTCGGCAAACATAGCCCAACTGCCCTTGAGCCCCCTCCCCAAGAGCTGGAGGCGCACCCGCCAGATCGGTTCCGCAGGCTTAAATGCTGGAACAGCTTGCATAGATTCTCCCTTCCTACCCTTTAGTCATATCTGATGCGCGGATCCAAGAACGCATAGAGGATATCAGCGACAACGTGAGCGACAAGGGCAAAGATCCCCGTAAAGACGAGCGCCCCGATGGCCACGGGGTAGTCTTGCTCAAGCGCGCTCAATAGCAAGAGCTGCCCCATCCCCGGCCAAGAGAAGATCGTTTCGGTGAAGACGCCCCCGTCCACAGAGAACGCGATGGCGAAGATCAAGCTGGTGACGACAGGGAGCAAGGCATTGCGCGCGGCGTGCTTGTCACGGACGACGTCATCGGGCAAGCCTTTGGCTTTAGCAGCCATCACGTAGTCTTCGCGCATTGTCTCCAACATCGTATTTCTCATCAACAGCATCGTGCCCGCAAAAGATATGAGCGTGAGCGTCAAGATGGGCAGCACCATATGCTGCACAAAGTCGAGCGCCAAAGGGAAGAGCGGGATCGTGCCCGCGGGAAATTCAAAGTGCCAGACGAAGAACTGGAATTTCGTCGCGCGCGCTAACACCACGCGATCTACTTCCCCGGGCCAGCCGCCGCCAAAGAAAAGCCCGGCTAAGACCAAACCGAGCGCTACAGCCCCCCAGCGCACAACGTTCTTCTGCCACGCATAGGGCAATCGCCGGCTCCACAGATAGACAATCCCCCAGAAGAACGTCAGTCCCCCAAGCCATAACAACAGATGATTGAAGACGACATTCGAGCAGCTAATCCCAATGCTGCAGTCAACCGACCCGACCTGGCGAATATTGGTCCAGCTATCGGGGTTGATAAACCCGCCGATAGGGACGACGCCAAAATTCACCGCGAAGAGCCAGACGAGCAGCAGCGCAAACCACGGCGTGAAGACGGTAAAGAGCACGACGCCCACGACCGTCGAGAGATATTCAATGACCGCACCGCGCCGCCAGGCGATCAGCTTCCCCAAAAAGAACCCGATATAGAACGATACGATCGTATACGTCAAAAAGAGCACCAAGGTCCGAGGCAGGCGCTCCTTGATGAGATCCCACGTGGGGCGCTGCTCGCGGCAGACCGGATCGGGGGTAGGGCTGATTTTGCCCCATTTGAAAGAACACCCAAGATGCCCCGTCACGAAGTTCTTCAGATACTCAAAATATCGTTCGTATATTGGCTTATCCAAGCCGAGCTGCTTGACGATGGCCTCACGCGCCTCTGGGGTAATCTTGGGGTTTCCCACATAGATATCTGTGATATCTCCCGGCTGGGCTTCCAAGATAATAAAGACCAGCGTTATGTAGAGATAGAGCACAAGAATAATCTGGAGGAGGCGCACGATGATGAATTTGCTCATGCCGCTGGTTAGGAACTGCCATATGCGATTCATAGCGTTCTTGCCCCTTTTGTCAATCAGTGAAAGAGGGGACTCTGGGGGGTGAGAAGCCCTCACCCCCCAGAGGGGCTCTTATTTACTTGAGCTGGACATAGCTCATCAAGCCGTTCGTGCCCTGGATGCCGTCGAAGACCTTCTCGTAGGGCATATGGTCACCGACGAAGGCATCGGCGCGGAACGCCTCAAAGAGCGGGGCGTTGAAGAGCGGCACGTAGGGCAGCTCTTCGGAGAGGATCTCCTGCATCTTGAACGCCAGCTCCTTGAGCTTAGCCTGCTCGCAGGCCGCGCGGAACTCATCGGCGATCTTGTCGAACTCCGGGTTGTTGTACCCTTGCGGGTTCTGGCCACCTAAGCCGGAGTTCTCGCTGTGGAAGAAGCTCACGAGGTAGCTGGGGAACTTGCCGCCCAGGCCCCATCCCAAGATCCACGCGTCGAACTTCTGCTCATCGAAGACGCGGCTGGCAATCGTGTTAAACCCTGTCAAATTGACCTTGACAGGGATGCCGATCTTGTTGAGGCGCTCCTCGATGTGCAGGGCGAACGTGGCACGCAAGGGGTCATAGCCCTGGTGCGGCGCGAGCAACTCGAAGGGCTGGACAGGCTTGCCCTTGTACTTGAGCCCGCGCCCCGGCGTGACCTTGTTGTTGGGGATATCAACCTTGGGCTCAGTGTCCCAGCTGAAGCCAGCTTGCTTGAGGAGCTTGATCGCCAGATCGGCCTTCTCAGCTTCTTTGAGGCCCTTGCCGTAGGTCTTGACGTTGGGGTTATACCAGCCAGTGTTGGCCAGCGGCACGATGGAGTACGTGGGGATGGCCAAGCCTGCCAAGAGCTGCTGCGTGACGAACTCGCGGTCGATCATAATGGAAACCGCTTGGCGGAACTCCTTGACGTTGAAGGGCTCGCGGCGCAGGTTAAAGCTCATATAGTACAAGCCGTTGCCGGCGTTCTCCGCGATGCCCACGCCCTTGGCTTCCTTGAGCTGCTTGCGGAAGCCCGCTTGCACGCCCAAGGGGTTGAGCATGAAGTGCACATCACCCTTGATGAGCGCGGCGACGGCTGTGGCTTGGTCGCCGTAGATGCGCCACTGCGTCGCATCCACGAACGGGCCGGTGGTCAGCTCTAATCTCACTGTGGGCTTATCTTTATCGAGAATAGCCGAGCCTTGATCGCCGTCGTAGGCAAACCCGACCTTGGTGGTGTGGGTGTACTTATAGACGCCAGGCTTCTCTTCGGTGTAGCCACCGGAGTAGGGCCGGACGCTCTTAACTCCGTAGAAATAGTGATTCTTATTAGCTGTAGACTCAGCGAAGGCCCCGGGCTCCCACTTCTGGAAGAGCCAGCCACCCGCCACGGGCTCGTCGTCGCCCTTGTGCTCATAGAGAGCCTTGATGGGGTCTTGAGCCTTGGCCGCAGCTTCGAACTTGGGCTCCCAGTACGCCTTGCTGAAGATGGGCGCAAAGAGCAAGCCCTCATCCCAGCCGTCGTAGCTGCACTGCGCCTTTAGATAGAACTTCACCGTGTATTTATCTACGACCTCGGCGTGATCGAAGAAGTCGGGGTTAATAATGCCCGGCCAGTTGCCGCCCATCTTCACAGGGGTAATGCCCTTGTACGCATCCTCGCCCTTGACGTTCTTCCCCATGATCGCGTTGAAGCTGAACGCTACGTCTTCAGCGGTCAGCTCGCCGATCTCCTTGCCCGTCTTGGGGTCGAACCACTTGATGCCCTTCTTGATCTTAATGGTCGCGGTCTTGTCCGGGCCGATGGTCTTCATCTTGTTGGCTTCTTCCTCGGTGCTGGCATCGGCAATCCCCGGGATGTAGTCATCGAACTTGTCCGAGAACCCAAAGAGCGAGGGCCCCCAGCCGTTCAGGCGGACGTAGAAGTTCCACACTGTCGCCTTGGGGCCCAAAATGGCTAACGTATTCAAGCTCGTTAGGTCCTCGAAGATCGCGAGCTTGTAGATCTTCTGAGCTTGGGCTTGCACGACCGAGTTGGACTGGCTCGAGAGCACAGCCCCGATGAAGAGCGTGAGCAAGGCTACTACGGCGATGAATTTAATGTATTTAAACATTTCACAACCTCCTTCTCTGTGTTAGGTCTGTCTTGGTTTGCTCTGCAGAGAATATTCACACGCTATCCCCCATGAATGCTCATCACCTCCTTTAGAATCTCCCTGATCCGCGATACACCATCATGATGCTGCCTATCGTGGGAGAGTCGTAGGGTGGTGTTGGCGGGCCGACAGGCCATAGCCAAATAGCCGCAATGATCGCGGCGGCGGCCGCGCTCGCCAGAGCTCCAAGCGCAAGGCGCCGCGGCCAACTCGGCTCCTCTCTGGGGCGCTGACGGGCCAAGCCGAGCCACTGCCAGCGGCTTGCTCGTAACTGCGCAACTCGATGTTGACACACAACGCAGGTGAGCACGTGCATGGAGACGTCGGAGCGCGTCCAGCGGGTGAGCTGCCCTTGCACAAATCTCTGAAATGCTCGCTCATCGCGGAAGGTCGCCCCCACGCGCCCCGCCCCAGAGCCGTCTAAGAGTCTATTGTCTATATAAGCCCGAAGGACCTCGTCGCTGGGATGATTTGAATACTCTAATTGTTTCAATCCCGCAAAGAGCTCAGCAAATTCCGCAAGCTGCTCGTGGTCTGGTTCCGGCTGCTGAGGGGGATAGTTAGTGTCCATATGACACCTCCGGGGAGATAGAAGGGGCAGAAGCCGACGAGTAGAGCTGCGCATACAGCTCTTTAATCTTCTCTTTCTCGCGGGTGGGATTGAATTGACGCCCGACTAATCGAAAGATATGCTCCCAACTCAAGCGGGTTCCAGCCAAGCGCTCTATAGAGAGATCGCGCATGCGCACGCGCCCCTCCATGATCTCGCGCACCAGCTGCTCTCGCTTGCGCGGGTCGAACTCCGTGCTCGCGTAGTGACTGAAGAGATAGACCAATAGCCCGCGGACGATATTGGGGTCAAAGCGTCGCTTGGCTTCGGCAAAGACAAACCAGCGACGCGCCTTCTCCAGCTCGCCATCTAATGAGAGCAAATCTTCCACCATCTCCGGAGGCTCGTTGGTGCACCGCAAGATATTTTCAGCGTATGCGAGGCGCGCCAACTCAATCCGGATTTCCATTATATCTCCCTCTGAAGCTCCCTGACAGCTCAAGGCTGTCCGCGCGCGAAAGTTCTTATTCTATAAGGATTTTTATGGCCTTGACTCGTCTTTTCCCCATTCCCTAGCGGCGTTCGTTGATCAAGACCGAGACAGAACCATCCCCCTGATTCGCGACGACGAGATCGAGATCGCTGTCGCTGTCGAGATCCCCAGCAGCGAGCGCAACGGGCAGTGAGCCCACCGCGACAGTAATCGCTCTATTAGGCTGTATAGCTTTCCCCCGCGGGGGGTCACTTAATACTATTGAGCCGAAGCCCCCAGAGCCATCGTTCAGATGGACGGTGACGAGATTGCTCGACGAGTTCCCTGCTGCGAGATCAAGCCATCCGTCCCCATTGAAGTCAGCAACAGCCACGGCTCGCGGGTCTAAGAACCCCGTAGCCCAGGCGCGTGGCTCCTCAAGTTGCCCTGCGCCATCTCCGACAAAGACAAGCAGACGATCGCTCTCCGGGTTGGCCGTCACTAAGTCGCCAAAAGTATCGTTGTTGATATCAGCAATCTCGATCCACGCTGGCGAATCCCCTGAATAGAGCCCGGCGGACAAGCGCTGCGCGATGCGAAAGCTCCCTGTGCCATCGCCAAGCAGCACGGCGGCTCGACCGATGCTGCTCACTACTATATCGGCCTTGCCGTCCCGATTGAGATCGTTGACAGCAAGGGATTGCAAGCTCCCGCCGACAAACGTCTCGCGCATCGCCCAACGATCTACTTGCTCCGTCCCATTATTGACGAAGACGTAGACATTCCCTTGAAGATTCGTACAGACGATATCGGGGCGGCCATCATGAGTAAAATCAGCGACAGCGACGGCGCTGACGTCGCGCAGGCTGCGAGGGAGATCGCGATTGGAGGCGGGGCGGAACGCTGAAGCTCTGTCCCCCCAAAAGACCCAGAAGTTCCCTCCTGTGGGATAGGCCAGCACAGCGTCGAAGAGACCATCGCCGTTGAGGTCGCCCATCGCAAGCACCTTGCCGCGCGGGATCTTGACATCATCGTCTAGTTTTATAGAATTGAATTCAATGAGCTGCGGCGCGAGAAATTGCCCCCCTGGGCCTCCCCAAACGGCAGCCAAGTTCAGGGTCTTACGATCTTTCTCTTCATAAGTGACGATAATAATCGCCGTAACGATATCTAAGAGGCCATCGTGATTGAGGTCCCCCAGAGCAACAGTTGTTGTTCCAGACCCAGTCTGTATACGTTGCGCTGGTTGGAATTTCACAACGGGATTGCCCCAAGCTATAACGCTCAAGAGCAAGACACAACATAGTACGAATTTCGGCGCTCGTGTATCGCTCCGCATAATTATTAAAAATTGTATCATCTCTCCGAAGAGATTTCCAATGATGCTGATCAGGGGGTCTGCTTGACAAATGTCACCCGTTCGTGCTAATCTTTAGAAGCAATAAACAATAAAGAGAGGTGCTCTCACCTTAATCAGCTCTTGGTGAGGAGGTGATGACGGGGAGAGATGAGCGCTGCTCTGTTGAGGAGATAGTGGTAGGGGACGATAGCATGGTTTGCATATACACATCTCAAAGGAGGTTGCACGACGATGTTCTCTAGATATAAAGTTTTGGCAGTAGTGGGCCTTGTCGTCTTGCTTGGGATCGTGTCATTCTCCAATGGCACATTCACGGAGATACGCGCGCAGGAACAGGGGAAGCTGGCCCCATCCGCTAAGCTCGATTTGGGAGGGTCAAAGGTCAACGGCTTCCTCTTTACGGCAGACGGGAAATTCGTCTTTGCCGCTGTGAGCGTCGGACGTGAAAGCTCGGTCTTCGTTGTAGCTGCCAGCACGGCGGATACCCAAAAGTTTTACGGTAAGAAGATCCGTGGCTGCCCCATCCCAGGAGAGATCTGTCTCGCTCAGATCCGCGGGAATATCAACCCCCAAGATTTAGCGTATAACGAGGCGAAGAAAGTACTGTTCGTGCCGGGCTATGACGACGACACGCTCTACGTGTCACAAGTCGTCTTCGACAAAGATGGGAATCCCACAGAAGCCAAAGCCGCTAAGAAGGTTGCTGTGGGAGCGGGCCCTCGGGCGGTCGCCGTTAACACTGATGGCACTCGCGCGTTCACGGTGAACGAGCGAGAGCATACCATCAGCGTTGTGGACATCCTGTACAAGAACGATGCTCCAGATAAGGGCGAAGTAATCGCGACAGTTAAGCTCGATCCCGATGAAGAGAACCCTACCTATCCTAGCCCAGCCGACATCTTGCTCTATGGTGATAGAGCGTACGTCGTCAACACCGACACGTGGAAGGTCTGCGAGATCAAGAACGTGAACGCCGACAGCGAGAAAGTGAAGAAGGGCGAAGAAAAGATCGAACTGGGCGCCTGCGTCGACACCGGGGCGTATCCACGCGCTATAGCCGTGCTCGGAAACAAAGCTTATGTTGTGAACAGTTCAGGGGATAGCGTCAGCCCCTTGCTGCTGGATCCCTTGGGGCCTGTCAAGAAAGATGACCAACCCGTCGAAATCCCCGTTGGGGACGCACCCCGTGGGATCGCCACCGACGGCAAGTGCTGGCTCGCTGTGACTAATACGAATGTAGATAACGTTGAAGGAGCAGGAGCAAGCCTCACCTTCATCCACGAGGGTCTGGAGCAGGTTTTGACGGTGCCTGTTGTGCCCATGGTCGAGGGGGACCCAATCACCCCTACGCAGATACAAGTTCTCACGACAGCCGATGCCAAGTTCGCTTGGGTGCTAAACATCAGCGCCCGCGGCGAGCTTCTCATCTATTCCGTCCCCGATCAAGTGAAGACTTGCCCATAAATAGAGAGAGTGTGGAGCGGCCTCGGGGGCTCCGGGGCCGCTTCTCTTTTATACCCCCCCAAGTTGACGATCCTCGATTCTGTTGAGTATAGTAATAAAGAGTAGGGCCCGTAGCTCAGGGGTCAGAGCGGCCGGCTCATAACCGGTTGGTCGCAGGTTCGAATCCTGCCGGGCCCACAAAGACAGTTAGAGAGTTCACAGTTCTGAGTTTTCAGTTTATGGGGAAACTTTTTGTGAACGTAGACGGCGCCTCTCAGGGGAACCCTGGCGAAGCCGCTATTGGAATCGTCATCGCCGATGCTGAGGGGAACGTCATCCAAGAGATCTCGGAGCACATCGGGCGCACGACGAATAACGTCGCAGAATATCGCGCGCTCATTGAGGCGATTAAAGCTGTTATCCCGCTCGCGCCCAAACGTGTCATCTTCTTCACTGATAGCCAGCTTTTAGCAAATCAAGTCAACGGGCTCTATCGCATTCGTCGGCCGCACCTCGAGCCGCTCAATCGCCAAGTCCAAGAATTGCTCGCGAAGCTCCCTAACTGGCAAGTGAACTACGTGGAGCGCGACGCCAACTGGAAGGCGCACCGGCTCGCTCAGAAAGCACTCTTAGAGAAAGTCGCCAAAGAAGCCGAAGCAGGGCTTCCTGAGCGCATCCGCAGAAAAGTTGAACTCTTGGATGAGCTGGACCAGAGACGCGTGCTGGAGTTTGTAAATCGGCTCTACGAAGAATCTCAAAGAGAGAAGTGAGCATCACGAAAGCGTGATGCTTGGTCAAGGGGGACTGATATGAGCTATCGCTGGTTTACGTGTCTTTTCGTGTTTTTGTTATCAGTGATGTTGGCAGGCTGCTGGCCTGTACCCAATAGAATCAGCGTCAGCCCTGACGGCGTGATCGCCCTGACGATGCCCGATGAGACCGTCGGACTCTATGAAGCTTTCCCGCGCTTTGGTCATATCTGGCTGATAGATGCTCTGACGGGACGCGTGCAGACCGTGCTCACCGAAGGGGAGAACCTCTCGTGGGCTACGTTCTCTCCTGATGGGCAAGAACTGCTCTATGTTGATGGTCCGCCTCTCGAACCCCAAGGGATTCTCAGCGCGGCACCCTCCCAGCCGTGGCGGTTGATGCTCTTTCAGCGTCAAGCAGAGACATATACAGAGCTCTTGCGCGGGGATCGTGGTTCTCTCTGGGCGCCGACGTTCTCTCCAGATGGGAGGAAGATTGCGTACTATCGCAGCGACGGAGAGAATCTGGGGCTTTCTATCTTCGACCGTGAAACCCGCGAGGAGCGCCAGCTCAAGCTCATGCGCGATCGCGAGAGAATCTTCTCTGTGCCCTATGCGCCAGGGCCTCTGTGGGCGCCGGACGGGCAGGGGATCTTCGTCTTGGGCGTCGAGCGAATTCTCCCAGAAGATTCGGAGACGGTGCGGATCGTGGAAGGGCATATTGCTCTGGTGAGCCTAGCGTGTGGGTGCGAGCAGAGAGTGTTGCAAGGATTCTTCCCGCTCTTGCCTGTGCCCTTCTCTCTGATAGCTTCGCTCGATGGCACAAAATTATATTTCAACGGCTACGATCGGACGTTCTCCGTGAGCGCCCAGGAGCGTGTGAATCTCTATGAAGTCACCCGAGAGACCGGGGAGCAAGCGACGCTCTATGATAGTGGAGGCATTGTGGTCGCCCCGACGCTCTCGCCCGATGGGGAGCGCCTGCTCTTTACGGTCATCGTCCCTGAGGAGACCCCTCAAGCCGATCTCTATCTGCTCGATCTCACTTCCGCAAGACCCGCTCGTAAGCTCACGGACGATGGGCTCTCGGGCTTTGGGTTTTGGATATCGCCGGAGCGCGTGGGCTACCTCCGCGCAACGGAGCCTGGCGTCCCCAAGGGTGAAGTCTGGATAAGAGAGCTGGGCACGGGTGAGGAGCACAATCTCACTGTGCTCTTGGGCGTGCAACGCCCTGTTGTGCAGCTTATTCGCGATAACAAGCGCTATCGAGAAGAACTCACGGCGACGCAGCAAGCTCTAGAGGGTGTGGAACGTCAGCTCCAAATTCTAGGGGAGACGATGGCTGAGCTCTCCCGCAAGCTCGACGCCGCGCAGACGCAGAGCGTAGAGATGAACGACCAGACCCATCAAAAATTATCTGATCTGGCGCAACAGATCGGCACCCTGATGGCAGATATGAGCGCCATGAAGACCCAGCTCTCTGGGATCGAGGCGGATGTCAGGGCCGTCAACGCACGCCCGACTCTCTCGCTGTGGCAATTAGCGATCGCGCTCTTGATCGCTGTGATTGTGATCGTCTGGCTCATTCGCCGTGCGCTGCATACCCTGGCTCAGCAGTTGGCTTTCCCGCCCCAGTAGAGCGTGGCGATCCCTAGCGTGAGATCGCGATACCCCACGGGGCGAAAGCCCACCTCATAGAGCTCTTCAAGGATTTGGGCGCGGTCAGGAAAGCTCTCAATCGAGTCGCGTAGATACTCATAGGGCCTCCGCGACCCTGACACTATCCCCCCAACGATGGGCACAATATATCGTAAATATGGGAGATAGACCAAGCGTGCCCAAAAGTTTTGCGGGATGGAAAACTCCACGATGAACGCCTGGCCACCGGGGGAGAGCACACGATAGATCTCCCTCAGTCCCCGAAGACGGTCGGGAAGATTGCGCAACCCAAACGCTATAGTCACAATCTCAAAAGAGTTTTCAGCAAATGGGAGCTCGAGCGCATTCCCCACAACAAGCTGCACCCGATGATCTAAGCTCAACTGAGCGAGCTTCTCATAAGCGACGTGAAGCATCTCTTCGGAAAGATCCAGCCCCACGATCTCCAGCTCTGGGCAGGTCTTGGCAAACTCGATGGCGACATCACCGGTGCCCGTACAGAGATCGAGAAGTCGTTCCCCAGCCTTGGGAGCAGCGTGCTGGACTAATATTTTACGCCATGCCCGGTCGCGATTGAGACTAAGAATGTGATTAGCCCTGTCGTAGCGATGGGCGATCTGGGAGAACATCTGGGCGATTTCGTGAGGGCGCATCGTTCACTCTTTGGCGATGCCGGTGATCTCGATGATGACGTCGTCAATCTCGAGCCCGGCCAGCTCGCGCACCCGGGCCTTCACTTCTCTAATAGCTTTCTGGGCAGATTCTTGGATGCGCGTGCCGTACACAGCGAAGAGCGTCATCTTCACGATCAAGCGATCTTTCTCTTTGAGGACCTCGATGCCGTCGCCCTTGACCGCTTGGGTGATGGTGCTCAAGAGCCCAGCACTCTCGCGGGCCTGGCGCGGCGTGCGTAATCCTTCTTGTTCACTGATTACTTTGGCACAGATCTGGGCGATCGCTCGCTCGGAGATGTAGATATCCCCCAAGTCGCTGCTGATCTTTCTCAGTTCTGCCATAGGACTAAACTCCGCCCCGTCATCTCTTTCGGCTGTTTGAGCCCCATAAGCTCCAAGAGCGTGGGCGCGATGTCGCAGAGTGCCCCGCCCCCAGAGAGTTGTATAGCCCTAGGCCCGATATAGATGAGCGGGCCGGGGCTGTGGGTGTGGGCCGTGTGCGGTCGGCCTTGCTCGTCCTTCATAATATCTGCATTGCCGTGATCCGCCGTGACTAAAACTTCTCCGTTCACTGAGAGTGCCGCTTCCACCACCCGACCCAGACACTCATCAACAGCTTCTACAGCTCTGACCGCAGCTTCAAAGACGCCCGTGTGCCCCACCATATCGGGATTCGCATAGTTTATCAGAACGAAGTCGTAGCGACGACTCGTGATCTGCTTCACGGCTTCGTCGGTGACTTCGTAGGCCGACATCTCTGGCTTGAGATCGTATGTCGCGACCTTGGGCGAGGGGATGAGTTTTCTCTCTTCTCCGGGGAAGGGAATCTCGCGGCCGTTGTTGAAGAAGTACGTGACGTGCGCGTACTTTTCCGTCTCCGCGATGCGGAACTGCGTCAGTCCCGAAGTGCTTAGGACCTCGCCGAAGATGTGGGACAAAGAATCTTCGCTGGGGAAGGCCGCAGGGACCGTAAAGCGTTGATCGTACTGAGTGAGGGTGACGAACTCGATCTGTGGGCGTGGCCCACGATCGAAGTGCACAAAGTCTTTTTCTGTGAACGCGCGCGTGAGCTGTCGCGCCCGATCGGGGCGAAAGTTAAAGAAGATCACAGCGTCGCCGTCCTGAACAGCTCCTTCAGGGTCAAGCACGATGGGCTGGATAAATTCATCGGTTTCGCCGCGCTGGTAGGCGCGCGCGACGGCAGCTTCCGCAGGGCCATCATCTCTGAGACCCTCAGCAAACCGCAAAGCGCGATAGGCTCTCTCTGTGCGCTCCCAACGATTATCGCGATCCATGGCCCAGTAGCGCCCCATGATCGTGGCGATCTGACCAAAGCCCACGTCTTCACAAAGCTCGCGCACGCGCTTGACGTAACTCGCTCCAGAGGTCGGCGGGGTATCGCGGCCATCTAAAAACGCGTGAATATAGAGATTATAGACGTGTTCGCGGCGCGCAAGCTCGATTAGCGCAAAGAGATGTTCTAGCAAACTGTGCACGCCGCCGTCGCTCACAAGCCCTATGAGATGGAGTCGGCTGTTTTGCGCGCGCGTCGTGGCGCGCAAGAGCGCTCTATTCGCAAAAAAACTTCCGTCAGCAATAGCGTCAGATATCCGGGTCGAGGTCTGCACGACGACGCGCCCCGCGCCGAGGTTCTGATGGCCGACCTCGGAGTTGCCAAACTGTCCCTCAGGTAGCCCCACGGCGCGCCCATCGGTGCGCACGAGCGTGTGGGGATAGTTTTTCCAATAGCGGTCAAAATTGGGGGTCTTGGCGCATGCAATCGCGTTCCATTGGGTCTCCTGGCGCATTCCCCAGCCGTCTAGGACGATGAGCACATAGGGGCGCTTGGACATAACTCATTATAGAGTCTGTGAGCGAGTGTCTGCAAGCTTGCTCACGCCCAACTGAGAGATTACAATAGCGCATCATGCGAGTTGTGCTGCAGCGCGTCAGAGAAGCGTCCGTCGAGATTGAAGGCAAGAGTGTGGGGCAGATTGGCCCAGGGCTCTTGGTGTTCTTAGGGGTGGGCAAGGGCGATTCCGAGCACGATGCGATCTTCCTAGCTGATCGAGTGTTGGGACTGCGAATCTTTGAGGATTCTGCAGGCAAGATGAATCTTTCCGTCAAGGACGTGCAGGGCGAGATTTTAGTGATCTCGCAGTTTACGCTCTACGGGAATACGCTCAAGGGGCGGCGTCCTAGCTTCGACGCTGCTGCCCCCCCGGACCAAGCTCGTGTGCTCTATGAGCTCTTCTTGCAGGAGCTGCGCCGTAGCGGCCTCAAGGTCGAGTCTGGGGTCTTTGGGGCACGGATGAAAGTCTCGCTCGTCAACGATGGCCCCGTGACTTTTATTATTGAGAGCCCGCCGGTTGCAAAGACAAGCCCAATCTGATAGAATTTGGATCACGGAAGGCACGGAAATCTCACGGAGCACACGGAAACCGAAGAAGAGTTGTTTCCCGCGCTTTCAGTTCTTCTCTGTGCTTTCCGTGATTCTACATTTTAGGAGTTGTGATTATGGGTCAGGGACAACCAAAGTACAGGCGATCAAGTTCGCAGAAACGGATGCATCGGGCAGCAAGCTATAGATTTACTCCGGTCACGATCAACGAATGCCCGCGCTGTCATGAGCCTAAGCTTCCCCATCGCGTTTGTCTCAATTGTGGGTATTACAAGGGGATGGAGATCATCGCTCTCGAGGAAGAGAAAGAATAGATCAGACGCGGCCTCTCAAGCGCGGATCGAGGATATCTCTGAAGGCGTCGCCGATCAAGTTCCAGCCCAGCACGAAGAACAGAATGGCCATGCCCGGCCAGAAGACGATGTACCAATACTGATCGAGGTTGATGATCCAATTGCGGGCGAAGGAGATCATCTGGCCCCAGTCAGCAAAACCAATCTCCGCTCCTAATCCTAGAAAGCTCAACGCCGCGAAGCTGAGCACATATGATCCAATGTCCATGGAAGCGACAACTAACGTGGGAAAGATCGCATTGGGCAAGATGTGTTTGAGCAGGATGCGCCCGTCCCTCGCTCCGATGGCTCGAGCGGCGAGCACGTACTCGCGCTCGCGGATCGAGAGGATATCCCCACGGATGAGCCGGGCATAGCCCATCCAGCCAAAGACGATCAGCGCGATCACCCCGATCATTAATCCCCCGCTGGAGCCGAACTTGGCCCGCAGCACCGCGGCCATCGTCACGGCCGCAACCAAGAACGGGAATGCCAAAAACACGTCGGTGATGCGCATCATCAGTTCGTCAAACCATTTCCCGTAGTACGCGCTCAGCGACCCAATGAACAACCCGATTAAGACGTTCGCCGCGGTGATGACCAGCCCGACAAAGAAAGCGATGCGCGTGCCCCAGACCACTCCATAGTAGATATCATACTGGTTTTCTGTGGTTCCAAAGGGGTTGACCTCGCAGATCTTCGCCTGGCGGGTCACAATTTTTATTATATCTTCTAAAGGATTAGCATTGGTTGGCGGTCGAGGGGTTGGCAGATAGCCACACTGAGCGATGCGATAAGGATCGTCAGGGCGTGCTGCGGGCGGATCTGGAGGAGCCAACCACGGTGCGAAGATAGCAACAAGCGCAAAGAATGCTACAAGAACGATGCCCGTCAGCGACAAAGGATTCCTAAAGAGCTTTTGCAGGGTCTTCATTCTAGCCTCACCCGCGGGTCAATTGCCACATAGATTAAGTCCACGATCAAGTTCCCAATAATTAAGAGAACCCCGTGGAAGAGCGAGAGCCCCAGCACTGTAATGATGTCCAAATGCAGGGCAGCATCGGCCGTCCAATATCCAAGGCCACGGTAGTTAAAGACCGTCTCAGTGATGACAACGCCGTTAAGGAAGCCAATGATCGTCAAACCGCCGATGGTTGCAACGGGGATGAGGGCATTGCGCTTGGCGTGCTTGTTGATGACTTCTTTCTCCGGGAGCCCCTTGGCGCGCGCGACGGTGACGTACTCCTGCCGGAGCGTCTCCAGCATGCTGGAGCGCATCACCCTCAAAATTAAGGCCCAGCTCAGATACGAGAGCGTGATCACTGGGAGAATCAAGTGTCGTAAAGCATCCCAGAAGAAATCGAGCCGGCCGTTGAGCAACCCATCGATCGTATTCATTCGTGTATACTGAACGATATTCCCAGAGATGATCTCTTGGATGGCCCATTCGGAGAGGCGCCCGGCAGGCAGCCAGGGGAGCTTCGCATAGAAGATCATCAATGCGAGCAAGCCGAAGACAAACGTAGGGAAGGACCAGCCGACGATGGCAAAGACGCGCGCCACATGGTCAATAAACGTGTTCTGATAGACAGCGGCTTTGACCCCAAGCCAGATGCCGATCAGCAGCACGGGAATAGCGCACCACAGGACGAGCTCGGCGGTTGCGGGCAGATAATAGAGCAAGGCATCCAGGACAGGGCGCTGAGCGGTCTTCGACCAGCCTAACTGGCCGCGTAGCACTCCGCCCTCAAGCTCGCCGGTGTCAGGATTGCGTACCCCGACAAGCCAATTCCAGTATTGCACATAGATGGGGCAATCGAGGCAGTATTTTTTGATGATGCGATCCAGGGCATCCTTTGTCTTGGGGATGTCTCGCACGTAGAGGCTCGCGCGCTCTACGGGGCCAAGCATCGCATACATACTGAAGACAAAGAGCGTAACTCCAAAGGCGAGCACGGGCAGGAGCATCAGTCTGCGCACAATATAAGCAATCATGCAGCTCTATTATAATAACGTAAAAAAAGAAGGATAGCAAGGGCTGGGGTCCCCCCCAGCCCTTGCCGAAGGAGTTGCACTGTCCGATCACCCTTTGGACAGCACGAACCACCAGTCCCCAGGATACGCCGGGTTGTGATACCATCCCTTGACCCAGGGCTGGAAGTAGCGCCGCCCCAGAAGCTCCGCTTGGAAGATGTCCACTGCCCAGTCCATAGCGAGCTTCTGGATGTCGAAGTAAATCTTCTCCTGGTTCTTGACGTTTGTCTCCAGCAGAGCCTTCTCGATCAGGTCGTCGAAAAGCTCTTGGAGATTGGGGTACTTCTTCGCCGGCAAGAAGGTCGCGTAGGTGGGCTTGAAGTCCACATCCTTGATGACCTCGAACTGCTGGAAGCCACCGAACGCTCCGCGGCTGTGTAAGTACGGCTGGACCCAGTCATGAGGATGATGGTAGTCCTCCAGCCAGCCGATCCACCAGACCGCCAACTGCTCGGCATCCATGGCCTTCAAGTAAGAGGGCCAGGGCATATCGAGCACGTTGACGTTGATCGAGGGCGCGCGGCCGCGCTTGGCGTTGAACGATTCGAGGTTCTTCTCCAGCAACTCTGCAGCGATCTTGCGCTGCGCGTTGCCCGTGTTATACGTGAGCGTCACCTGGAAGCCCTGCTCCCACACTGGGCCAGGCTTGTCCGCCGTTCCGCCCCAAGCGAGCTTCAGCTCAGCCTCGCACTTCTCCAGGCTGAACTCGTAGACTGGCTGCTCGGGGTTGTAGCCCAGCAAGCCCGAGGGGATCGGCCCGCGGCGCTTCTTGGCCTCGCCCAACCACGCCTCTTTAATGTAAGTGTCGGTGTCGAAGCAGTAGTTGAACGCCTTGCGCATGTGGATGTCGCTAAAGAGCTCGGGCTTCCTATCGCGGCCCAGCAGCGGGATGAACGGGCTCTCCGCCGCAACCTTGAAGTTAAAGAACGCGTCCTGAGCCGTATTGGTGGGCAGGTCCTTGTACATCACGGCCTTGCCCTGCTGCACCAATGGGTCCATCTGGGCCACGAACGCCCGCGGCACGTCCATGCTGTCCAAGTCGCCCGCTTGGAAGGCGGCCAAGCGCGTGCCCCACTCCGGGATCACTTTGTAAACGACCTTAGCCAACGGAGCCTTGCCGCGCCAGTGCCCATCAAAGCGGGTGTAGCGGATCTCTTCGCCAGGAGTCCACTTCTCCAGCTTGTAGGGGCCAGTGCCATTGGCCTTGTTGAAGATCGTGGACTTCTCGGCAGCAGGATCCCACCACTTGCGCCAGGTGTCGCACTTACCGTCCCAGTCGCCATTGGCGATCATCCATTCCTTGTCCAGTACCGCGCCCCAGCTGCCGGCGAGGATCTGGAGTAAGGGCGAGAAGGGGATCTTTAGCTTGATAACAACGCTATCCCCTTGGACGGAGATGGCCTCCTTGACCATCTCGCAGGCCTTGACATCACCGACAGACTTGGCCAGCTCGTCAATGGAGCTGACGCCCATGATGGGGTCAAGCAACATCCACTGAGGGCCGCCGGAGCGATCTTGTAGTAAGCCACGCTGCAAGCTGTAGGCAACATCATCAGGAGAGAGGTCGCCACCCTCGTGGAACTTGACACCCTTGCGGATCTTGAAAGTATACGTCTTGCCATCGGGAGAGACAGTCCAGGACTCAGCGAGGGCCGGCTCGAACTCGTCAATCTTCTCGCGCTTGTAGAAGATGAGCGAGTCGTACATATTGAAGATCGCCGTGGCGGAGGAAGTGTCATAGTGCCATGCCGGGTCGAGGGTCTCCAAGTCACCGATGGAACCGTAAATATACGTGTCTGGATTCTTAATCTGGGCCAACCCGCTCGTTACGCCGAAGACCAGCAACAAGACTGCTGCTAAAGCTCCCCATCGCCACACTGCTTTCATGCTGCTACCTCCTTATAAGAGAGAGTTTTGGGATGCTTTGGGACAGAGGTGCTGTGTTGACCAAGGCTCGGCGACCACCTCCTTATCAGCTCAGCGCGTGAGCTACCCCGAACGCTGACTTTTTGGATGTAATATATATTACACCCGATGGGCGGGAGTTGTCAAGCCCTGGGGGATCGTAACGGCTCCGTAGGAGTCTGGAGCGAGGACCCCAATCAGTTGACAGCTCATTTCCAGGTACGCTATACTGAATCGAGTCATGAAGACCTACGTGTTCAAGGTAGACATGAAGCAGGAAGAAGACGGCCGCTGGTCGGCTAGTATCCCCGTCTTGCCGGGATGTGCTACCTGGGGCTACACCAAAGAAGAGGCTTTAGAGAGCCTCAAAGAGGCAGCGAAAGCCTACCTCGAAGTGCTTGCAGAACAAGGGAAGGTCGCCCCTCTTGAAAAGAAGGTGCTTATCATTCCTGAACACGCCATTGCCGTCAGCATATGAGCCAAGAGGGGTCCCTGATCCACTTATTGCGTAACACTCCCGTTCGAGAATTCATCAAGGCCCTCGAACGGGAAGGGTTTGTCTTGAAGCGCAGAACCCAGAGAAGAAGCCATATCTATGCTCACCCCGATGGCCGAATAGTAGTGATTCACTATCATCGAGGCAGCGACACCTTACCTCCTGGCACCCTCACGAGTGTCCTGAAAGCCATAGGTTGGACCAAAGAAGACCTTAAGAGATTAAAGCTAATCTAGCACTTCCTCCTGGGAGCGACCTCTTGGAGCGAGCAGGGACCGGCTTGACTTGTCCAACTGCTTTAGGCAAACTAATATTATGAGAACGTGGGTCTGGGTAGTGCTTGGTGTAGTAATAATAGCTGGGGTTGTGGGGTGGTGGGCGTGGCAGGCACAAGCGCCCTCGTCGGAAGCCTATCGAGCAAAAGTTTTAGAGATCTTGCGTGGGCGCGGCGGGCTCGATCCGGGTCTAGGGTTTATACTGCGCGGGCTACGAGCGGACCTCGATTGCCGCGACGAAGAGCTCTGCACCCGCGGGGAGAATTTTTCGTACGTCTATGACATCACAGAGCAATATGAAAATCTCCTCGGGGACTACTGGGGACGGATCTGTCGGCGGCTCAAACCCAGCGAAGCTGATAGGGCAGATCACGAGCAGCTCTGCCAACTCTTGGACGCCCTCTTCAAAGAAGTTCGAGGCATCAAGACAAAGGCTGCCCAGGCCCTAGGGTTGCTTCAGCATAGCCCAAAAGAGACAGTGCAGCCCTTGCTGCGCGGTGTGCTCCAACGGATCTTAGCCCATCGCGAGCGCGTGCTCCAGATTGAAACTGAGCTGAAGAAGATCAGCTGGCTGGAGCCGGCGCTCACGCCGAGAAATCCGTAGAGAGCCCTCATTGACAGTGTTTCCCTCCTCTTGTATACTGACTTAGTACTCATTTAGGGTAAGAAGCCTATGGCCATCACAGTGACAACAAAGCAGCTGCGCTCTGAGATGGGGCGCATCCTTAAGCGCGTGAGTGCCGGCGAGCATGTCACAGTAACGCTGCGTGGCAGGGCCGTAGCCATCATTCTACCCATAGAGAGTGTTCCTTGCGATTATGACCCTATTGGTTTTGGCATGTGGAGGGACCGCAAAGATATGAAGGATGTGCAGGCATGGCTCGACAGAATTCGCCAGCCCCGCTACAAGCAGTCCTCTTCGACTCGGACGTCCTGATAGAGCGTTTTCACGGAAGTGAACAAGCTGAGAGATTTATTCGCTCATGCCCTCTGATCCTAAGGAAAGTTTCTGCTATTGCTTACATGGAACTCCTGCAAGGAGCTGCTAACAACAGAGAGCTACACACAATCCGCCGGTACATCAAGAAAAATTTCTCCGAAGTCGTCCCATTGACAGAAGAGATCACCCATCAAGCGATCCGTCTTGTGGAACGTCATGCTCTTACAGAAGGCTTGCGACTCGCGGATGCCCTCATCGCTGCTACAGCGTTAGTGCGCGGTTTCCAGCTTGCCACCGCTAACGAACGCCACTACCGCGCTATTAGAGGCCTGAAGCTCAAGGTCTATCGTCCTTAAGACCCTGGCCCCAACACCGAGAGCACAAAGTATTGCAGATATTTTTGAGCGACGCGCTGAATATCTTCAACGGTCACAGTTTGAATGAGCTCAGGGTAGCGCGCGTCCATCTGGTAGCCCACGCCGAGCGTCTCGTACCAGCCCAGATACCAAGCACGGCGTTCCGTCGTCTCGTGCTCGATGCGATAGTTGCCAATGACGTAGCTTTGAGCGCGTTCGAGCTCCTCTTGGGGAACACCGCGCTCTTGGATCTCTTTGATAATATCTAAAATCCCTTGGCGAGCTGTCTCCGCGTTGTCCGGGAGCGCGATGATATACGTGACGAGATGGCTCTCCTCAGCGCGCGAGGGGTAGAACGAGCCCGTGGAGTACGCTAACCCGCGCTTGTCGCGCAGCTCACTAAACAAGCGCGAGCTCATCCCGCCGCCCAAGATCGCGTTCAGTACTTTCATAGCCGGGTAGTCTGGACTAGCTACAGGCGGAGCCGCGTACCCCACGATCAGCCACGTCAAGTTCGAGCGCTTAGTCGCTTCTACACGCTTGGGCTCTGTGAGCTTGAGCGCGATTGGTTGTGGCTTAAGGGGCAGATCCTCCCCGCCCTTGGGCAGATCTTGGAGCTTGGCGCGCAGCAGCGCTTCCACGAGCGCTCGATCAAACGCCCCCACCGCCACGAGAGTCATATTGTTGGGCACGTAGTATTTTTTGTAGAACTGCACGATATCCTCGCGCGAGATGCGCGCGACGCTCTCTGGGATGGGAAAGTGCCCGTAGGGGTGATCCCCATAGAGGGCTTTTTGAAAGTTCTCGTAGATGATCGAAAAATTCTGATCGGCCTGGGCGCGAATCTCTCTAATAAATTCGGTCTTGGCGCGCTCGACTTCGTCGGGAGCGAACGCGGGATTGAGCAGCACATCAAGATAGATGGGCAGGGCGCGCTCCCACGTCTCTTTGGGCGTGACGAGGGTCACGTAGGCCATGTCCGCTAAGATATCTTGGCTGAGCTGGGCCCCGAGATCTTCGAGCTCCGTGAAGATCTCTTCTTCGGAGCGCGTGGTCGTGCCGCGCAGGAGCAATCGCGAAGTCAGCTCGGCGATCCCTGCTAAGTCCGGGGGCTCCGCGCGCGCTCCCGTCCCCACAAACGCCTGCAATGCGACCGTCTCCGCTTTAGGATCCTCTCGCAAGATGAGCTTTAGCCCGTTGGGCAGCGTGATCAGTTCCTCAGCCGTTGGCTGCTCTGGCGCGCTCTCGGGGATGAGCACCAGCTCATAGTACAGATCAAGATTGATATATTTTCGTGCGACGGCTAAGACATCTTCGACAGTGACCGCCCGAATCTTTTGGGGATACGTCAGCGCAAACTGATAGTCCCCAGCGACAACCGAATAGAAACCTAGCGTCCCGGCGAACCCCGCGGCGGTCTCAGCCTGCAGGGCTTCGCGAGCGAGCAGGACCCTCTTGGCGCGCTCGATCTCTTCAGCACTCAGCTTGCCATCGAGAATCTCTTTGAGCTCGGACAGAATCGCTTGCTCGACGGCCACCCGGTTCTCATAGGGGAATTCAGCATAAATATTGAAAATCCCTGGCTCCTTCTGGGTGAAGTAGCTCGCGTCTATCGTTGTCACTAAGCCGCGCTCTTTCTTGAGTTTCTTGTAGAATCGCGAGCTGCGGCCCTCAGAGAGCGCCGTGATCAAGACGTCCATAGCGTAGACGTCTTGGGGTTCTTTGATGGATGGGCCGGGCCAGGCGAAGATGAGATATCCTTGGCTGACGTCGCGTCGGATCTCTTTGACAGTCTTTTGGGCGCGAGCGGGCTCCTTGGGATAGGTCTGAGCGGGGATCTCCTTGCGCGGCATCGCCCCAAACTTCTCTTTGACGATCTGAAGCGTCTTTTCTCTCTCGATATCCCCAGCGACGACAAGCGTCATATTGTTGGGGACATAGTATGTCTTCATCCAATTGAGGAAGTCCTCGCGAGTGAGTTTCTCTAAGCTATCAGCAAACCCGATGATGGGCAGCTTATACGGGTGCACAGTGTAGAAATCTTGGCGCATGGTGAAGAACGCAAACGAGGTGGGATCATCGGATCGTTGCTGCTGCTCGCGCAGGACGACCTCCTTCTCGCGCGCGATCTCCTCTTCAGGGAAGCTCGCGTTCTGAGTAATGTCCGCGATGATATCGAGAGCGAGCTCGGCGTGCTCGCTGGGCAAAATAATATAGTAATGAGTGAAGTCATAAGATGTAGCGGCGTTGGTGCGCCCGCCGAGGGCTTCGACCTCTTTGTCAATGCCGCCGGGGCGCTTTTCAGTGCCCTTGAAGAGCATATGCTCAAAAAAATGCGAGATGCCTGAGATCTCTCGCGTTTCGTTGAGGCTCCCTACGTTGACCCAGATGTCTACAGCAGTGATGCCGGTGCCGGGCTTGGGGACGAGCAGGACTGTTAAGCCGTTTTCGAGCGTGAAAGCATGAACGTCCGGCTGAGCAGAGCTCAGCGATGGCCACAGGGCAAACGCTATTAAGAGCGCTCCCACCAGAACAAAGCGCTTCATGTCAACCTCCTTTGACAGCATTCTATCATTTTCATGAGATTAGTACAAACTCGAAGCAGGAAGGGGCCTCACCCCATGCCCCTCTCCCGTAGGTGAGCTACGGGAGAGGGGTGGCGAAGCCGGGGTGAGGGCCTATTGTTCAGTTTGACAGAGCCAAGTCCGCTGGGTAAAATCTCTTCGGGCCGTTAGCTCAGTGGTAGAGCACCTGCCTTTTAAGCAGGGGGTCGCAGGTTCGATCCCTGCACGGCCTACCACCCCTTCTATGAATATTCTCATAACAGGAGCCACTGGATTTGTGGGCCGTCGTCTGTGTGAGATGCTCCACCAAGCAGGACACACAGTGAGGGCCCTCTCGCGCGATTCTGTAGCGGCGAAGCAGCGCGTTCCCTCTCTGAAGGAAGTTTTCCCGTGGAACCCGCTCCAGGAGCTGCCGCCCCTTCAAGCCTTTGAAGGCTGCGATGCCGTCATCAACCTTGCGGGCGAGAGCATCGCCGGCCGCTGGACGACTGCTAAAAAACAGTTGATCCGCGATAGCCGCGTCGTGGGCACCCGCCATCTCGTAGAAGCGCTCTCCAAGCTGGGCGCGCGCCCGAAAGTGCTCATCTCCGCGAGCGCCATTGGGTACTACGGCGACCGTGGGGAGGAGACGCTCACCGAAGACGCCGCGCCGGGCTTGGGCTTTCTCGCCCAGGTCTGTCAGGACTGGGAGAGCGAAGCCCTCAAAGCTGAAAGCTTTGGGATGCGGGTGGTGCGGCTGCGCATCGGGTTAGTCTTGGGGCGTGAGGGAGGGACGTTGCCAGCGCTGCTCCCGCTCTTTCGCGTAGGGTTAGGCGGGCCGCTCGGCTCTGGGCGCCAGTGGTGGTCGTGGATCCATCGCGATGATCTGTGCCACCTGATCGTGCAGATTTTAACGAACGAGGGCATCAGCGGGCCGGTCAACGCCACGGCGCCGCAGCCGGTGCGCCAGCGGGAGTTTGCGCGAGTTTTAGGGCGTCTCTTGAGGCGCCCGGCGTTCCTGCCCACCCCAGCCTTCGCTCTCAAGATAGTGTTAGGAGAGTTTGCCGAGGGGATCTTGGCGAGCCAGCGGGTCCTGCCGCGGCGCGCGCAGGAGATGGGCTATCGCTTTCAGTTTGAGGGGCTTGAAGGCGCGCTGCGCGAGATCTTGAGGACTTGACAAGCCAGCGGGCACGGCTTACAATGAACACCGACGCGCGGGCGTAGCTCAGCGGTAGAGCGTCTGCTTGCCATGCAGAAGGTCGCGGGTTCAAATCCCGTCGCCCGCTCCCTAGACTTCGTCTGGACTGTACACCTTGCCGCCTTCGGCGGCAAGATGAATGGTCCAGGCGAAGCCTGGGCCGGGGTGGCGGAATCGGCAGACGCGACGGACTTAAAATCCGTTGGAGGCTCAAACCCTCCGTGCGGGTTCGAGTCCCGCCCTCGGCACTACTACAAGCACTTCTGCGAAGCCGCCTCCGGATAGAAGTCCCCAGCTCGGTTATCCCGGACTCGATTACGCCAGCAGACAAAGAGATTCTCTAAAGAGTAGAGACGAACCCCGTAGCGCCCGTTGCCCTGAATAATGTTATCAGCCAACCATCCCCAGCTGGCAAAATCGAGCCAGATCCCATCTTCTGCATTTTCGAAGATCTGCGAATACAATACCGTGACATGGGCAGCATCTTCAGCCAAGATCCCTCCGCGATTATACGAAATGAAAGAGTTCTCGAGGGTCGTTTCGCTTATCCCTAAAGCGTGCAGCCCATACTGGGCACTCTTGGCAATCCACACGTCTTGGATGACCGCACGGCTCAGATTGCTAATCACAATCCCATCGCGAAAGTTATATATGGCCAGACCGCGCACGGTGACCACGCTCTGGCCCAGTATGCTGAGGCCGTCAGTGTTTTCGCTCCCTATCAAGACCGTCTGCTCAGGACCAGCCCCCCAAATCGTGAGAATCTTATCTTTGAGAGAGACGCCTTGCGCCCAGACCCCAGCACCTA
This sequence comes from Candidatus Bipolaricaulota bacterium, assembly GCA_036783095.1. Taxonomy (GTDB): domain Bacteria; phylum Bipolaricaulota; class Bipolaricaulia; order RBG-16-55-9; family DRXL01; genus JANXCC01. Next base: position 2,517 of record DAIPXV010000001.1, on the reverse strand, counting down.
GACAGATCACCGCTCCCGGGGGAGCAACATCGAGTATAGTTTGCAGGGATTGCCACGATGATACTGTCATAGTGCAATAAGGCTGTGCGGTGCCACAAGCCGCCATCACGAGTATCAAGATCCCGAAAGCTTTGAGATATCTTGCGCGAAGCATAGACTGGCTCCTCTCTTTTCATGAGTGTAGCATCTCAAGGACGCGGGAGGCAAATCCACTTGCACGGGGAGCCCGGAGGTAGTATAATTACAGCAGCGGGGTGGAGCAACAGGAAGCTCGTCGGGCTCATAACCCGGAGGTTGCTGGTTCGAATCCAGCCCCCGCAACCAGCACGACCGTAAGGAGGGTGCGCACGCATCCTCCTTTTCTTTTCTCCAGGGGTTGCCAAGCTCACTCGGTCTGGGTAAACTAATGAGCTGAGCGGCGGGGTAGCTCATCTGGCTAGAGCGGCCGTCTCATAAGCGGCAGGTAGAGGGTTCGAGTCCCTCCCCCGCCAGACTTCGTCTGGACTGTACATCTTCGCCAGCCTTCGGCTGGCGAAGGCGAAGCCCACGCGCAGCGTGCGAAGTCTAGCCTGGCTATGAGCGAGAAGATCGCCGCGACCAACCGCAAAGCCCGCCATGAGTACCGCATCGAAGAGACCATCGAAGCGGGGATCGAGCTGAAGGGCACCGAAGTCAAGTCCATCCGTCGGGGCAGCGTCAGCTTGCAAGACGGCTTCGCCATCATCCGCAACGGCGAGGCGTTTCTGATGAACGTCTATATCGCCCCCTATCAAGAGGGCAATCGTTACAATCCCGACCCGCTGCGCCGGCGCAAATTGCTCCTCAAAAAGCAAGAGATCTTTCGATTACAAAGCAAAGTGAAAGAGAAGGGTTACACGCTCATCCCATTAAAAATTTATTTTAAGAACGGCTGGGCCAAGGTCGAATTGGCCCTCGCGAAGGGCCTAGCCAAGTACGACAAGCGCGAAAAGATCAAGAAGAGAGAAGAAGAACGCGAGCTACGTCGTGCCCTCAAGGGCGCCTGAGCGTTATATTCCCGCGGCGTAGCCGTCGGCGCGCTTGTCGCTGCCCGCGATGTACGCCCCAGACTCCAAGCGCCAGATGATCTGCCCACGCCCAAAGCGCCCGCCAGGTTCTGACACTGTGACAATATGCCCCCGCGCTCGTAAGCCCTCAATGATCTTTGGATCGGCGTCGGCTTCGATCTCGATCTCTTTGTCTTTGAGCCATTGCCAGCGTGGGGCGTCGAGGCTCATCTGCGGGTCCATGCGATAATCTACTGTATTGACGATCATCTGAATATGCCCCTGGGGCTGCATGAAGCCGCCCATCACTCCAAAGGGCCCCACGGCTTTTCTCTCTTTGGTGAGAAACCCGGGGATGATCGTGTGATAGGGGCGTTTGCCTGGCTCCAGGGCGTTGGGGTGCTGAGGGTCGAGCGAAAAGCACGCGCCGCGGTTCTGCAGCGCGATCCCCGTGTGGGGGATCACGATCCCAGAGCCAAAGCCCATATAATTTGATTGAATGAAGCTGACCATCATGCCGTCGCTGTCGGCTGTACAGAGATAGACCGTGCCCCCGGAGAGAGGCTCTCCGGGTGTGGGCTCGAGCGCTCGATCGGTGATGAGCTTGCGGCGCTGAGCGGCGTAGGATTTGCTGAGAAGCCCTTCTATGGGCACAGGCGCAAAGTCGGGGTCAGCTATGTAGCGCAGCCCGTCGGCAAACGCAAGCTTTAACGCTTCGATCTGCAGATGGAACGACTCTGCGGAATCACGCGAGTGCTGAGTCATTTCAAAGCCCTCTAAGATATTGAGCCCGATGAGCGCGACGATCCCCTGAGTGTTTGGAGGGATCTCCCAGACTTCGTACTCTCGATACGATGTGTGTATGGGCTCGACCCAGGTGCTAGAATGCTCTTTGAAGTCTTGCTCCGAGAGAAATCCCCCGGTCTCCTGAGAGAATCGCACGATCTGCTGAGCTATATGGCCGTGATAGAACTCTTCACAATAAGATTGGGCGAGGGCGCGGAGGGTGCGAGCATGGTCGGGCAGAGCGACGATCTCCCCAGCACGAGGTGCGCGCCCAGCTGGGGCAAACGTCTGATGCCACCTGATAAATTCTGGGCCCTTCAGCTCAGCAAACGCTCGAACAGCATACTCCCAATATTGGGCGACGATGGGCGAGACGGGGTAACCGTGCTCCGCGTAGAAGATCGCAGGCTCGAAGAGCTCCTCGAAATTCAGCCTCCCGAAGCGTCTGTGCAAATCGCGCCACGCTGCCGGGGCGCCCGGCACGGTGACGGGGAGCCACCCCCGCGCGGGCATCGTCCCGTGTCCCAAGGCTTTGATAGTCTCACGCGTGAGTTTCTGAGGGGCGCGCCCGGAGCCGTTGAGCCCATAGAGTCTTGCCCCGTCCCACACGAGCGCGAACGCATCCGAACCGATCCCATTAGAGGTGGGCTCGACGACCGTCAGCGTGATCGCGGTCGCGATCGCGGCGTCCACAGCGTTCCCCCCA